>CBFGZI010000005.1:0-65056 GCA_965653225.1 uncultured Propionibacteriales bacterium
GCCGGGGCCCTCACCCTGGCCTGAAATCAGGTGTCGACGACCGCGCCGTGGGCCTCGGCGAGCGCGACCGCACCGGCCAGGTCGAGCCGGGTGTCGCGGAGCTCGGCCATCTCCAGGTCGACGCCGTGCAGCGTCGCGCCGCGCAGGTCCGCCTCGTGCAGCACGGTGTTGCGCAGGCTCGCGCGGGACAGGTCACATCCGCGCAGCGAGGCCGAGCTCAGGTCTGCCTCGGAGAGGTCGGCCTCGGTCAGCATGACGCCGGAGAGGTCCTGCCCGGTCAGGTCGGCGCCGCGCATGACCACACCTCGCCACTGCCCGCCGCGCACGGTCAGCGGGCGCAGGGTGCAGCCGACGAAAACGCTGCCCGCGATCTTGCATCCGTCGAGCGTCGCGCCGAACAGGGACGTGCGGGCGAGCTCGCACGCGACGAAGGCCGTGCTGGTGTGGGTGGACGCGTTGAGACGGCAGTTGGCGAACGTGCACGACTCGAAGCTGGTCGCCTGGGTCGTCACCTCCGTGAGGTCGACGTCGCGGAACGTGCAGTGCCGGAACGTCATCCCCGACAGGTCGCGGCCGTACCAGTCCTCCTCGCGGAACTGCTCGTCCGCCCAAACCTCGTCGTCGCCAGCCATGCGGTCACTCTGACACCTCGCGTCGACCCCGGCCGGGTAGCCGGAGGTCCGGGGGGCGTCGTCGCTAGACCCGCAGATGCGAGGCGCCGTTGAAGTCCAGCACACCGCCGGTGGCGAACTCCGCGTCGGGCGAGGCCAGGTACACGATCGCGCGCGCCACCTCTTCGGGCGTGGCCACCCGCCCGAGCGGGCTCTCCTGGCGTCGCCGCTCCCCCGCGCTGCCGGCGAGAGCCACGGCGGCCATGTCGGTGTCGGTCCACCCCGGCGCGACCGTGGTCACGGCGATGCCGCGCGGCCCGAGCGCGCGGGCCAGTGACTGGCCCATCGACACCAGGGCCGCCTTGCTGGCGCCGTACGCAGGCTGACCGGGCTCTCCGCGGAACGCGCCGCGCGAGCCGACGTTGACGATGCGGCCGCGCTCGGGCATGTGGCGCACCGCGCACCAGGTGACGTTCGCGGCGCCGACGAGGTTCACACCAAGGGTCTGGGCCCAGGCCTGCTGCCACTCCTCGTACGTCGTCTCGAAGATGTCGTGCGCGGTGAAGATCGCCGCGTTGTTGACGAGGACGTCGAGGCGACCGCCCAGCTGGTCGGCAGCGTCGTCGACCATGGTCTGTACCTCCGCCGGGTCGGCGACGTCGGCGGCCACCAGGGCGTGTCCCTCGCCCGGCAGCGACGCCAGCACGTCCTCCGCGGCGGCCCGCGACGCGCCGTAGTGGACCGCGACGCGGTCGCCCTCGGCCGCGAACGCGCGGACGGTGGCCGCGCCGATGCCACGTGATGCCCCGGTGACCAGCACCGACCGTCCCTCGTTCGCCATCGCGTCAGTCTGGCAGAGGGCGGCAGCGAGCTCGGTCAGGCGCCGAAGTCCTGGGCGGTGAACTCCTTGGGCTCGACCAGCACCAGCCAGTTGCCGGTGTTGTCGCGCATCACGGCCTCGATGCCGTACGGCCGGTCGGAGGGCTCCTGCAGGAACGTGACGCCCTTGGAGCTCAGCTCCTCGAACGTCTTGTGGCAGTCGTCCACCCGCAGGCCCAGGCCACCCATCTGGCCCTTCTCCAGCTGGTTGCGGACGTGGTCGGCCGCCTCCGGGTCGAGCGGCGGGCCGGGTGTCATCAGCGTGACCTGGAGCTCGGGCTGGCTGGGGTGGGAGACCGTCACCCAGCGGAACCCTTCGCCCATGGTGATGTCGGTGCCTGCCTCGAACCCCAGCACGTCGACGTAGAAGTCGCGCGTCGCGGTCTGGTCGAGGCAGTAGACGGTGACAAGGGAGATGTTGGTGATCATGCTGCGACGCTATGACCGACCCAAGCCATGCGTCTTCTCCCAGGTTGCTGTGTTCTGCGGGTCGGCGGTCGTGGGAACCGACCCGCTGGTGCCGGCCGGGTCGACGGCACCGCGCATGAACACGTAGCAGCCGGGCACGTGCGGCACGCCCCGCGCCGACCAGCGTGCGCGGTAGGCCACCGGGCTCTCCCCCACGAGCTGGCGGAACCTGCTGGAGAAGGAGCCGAGGCTGCTGAAGCCGACCAGCATGCACACCTCGGTCACCGTCAGGTTGGCCGCCCGCAGCAGGTCCTGGGCGCGCTCGATGCGCCGGCGGGTGAGGTAGCGCATCGGTGTGTCGCCGTAGGTGGCCTCGAAGCAGCGGGCGAAGTGGTACTTGGAGACCCCGGCCACGGCGGCCAGGGCGTCCAGGTTCAGCGGCGCCTGGTAGTTGCGGTCGATGTGGTCACGGGCGCGTCGAAGGTGCGGGACGAGGCCGGGGGCGACCTCGCGCCTGCTGGTGACGACCACGCCAGGATGCTAGCTCTCGGCGGTTCCTTCCTGCGGCGGCGCCGGGGGCTCGGAAACGGCAACGGTCCCCGGGTCGACGCCGCCACCGTCGAAGCGGAACGGCGGGTAGACATCGGTCATCAGCGCGGCATACGCAGCGACCCGAAGCAGCCAGCGGTTCATGCCCAGCACGAAGTCGAAGACACCCCTCGGGTACTTGCCGGTGAACAGCAGCACGATCGCAGCGATGAGCACGAGGAGGCCGATCAGACCCGGCGTGTATGTCGTCACGGACGGCGACGAGCCGTCAGCCGAGGTTGTCGTGGACACGATGTACGCGCTGCCGCCGACGAAGAGACCGACCACGAGGTAGTGCGGGATGGCCAGCAACCACGACTTGACCAGCACCAGCCCGCGGGACAGGTGGTCGGGGTAGCTCACCTCGAGCCGCGCGGGATACTCGGGGTCGTCGGCCAGCTTGAACGGCGGGTACCTGTCCGTGCCCAGCGCGGCGTACGAGTAGTAGTCCACCCGCCAGGTCCATCGCAGAACCCCGACGTTGAAGTCGAAGATCCCTCGCGGGTAGCGGCCCGTGAACAGGATCGCGAACCACGCGACGATGCTCGTCACGATGAACGCGATCCACAGGAAGAACAGCACGAAGTAGTGCGGGATGGCCAGCAGCCACTTCACCAGCCACAGCCATCTGCTCAGGCCGGGGTCGAGCCGGCCACCCACCCGTACCGGATAGCCAACTGCGTGGCTCATAACGATCAGCTCCCTCGTATACGAGGTCAGGGCGCCTGTTGGTGCCGCTCACCTAGCACGATGGACCCGGAAACGGCCGCTGTGTAGGGACGAATCGCACCCTCCGCACACGGCGACCGCAGTCGGCTGTCGGCCGCCGGGTACGCCTACGCCGGACGCAGGTGGGCCGCGTCGACCCAGGTCTCCACGGTGGTCGCGGTGTCGGGCTCGCCGACCAGGTAGACCACGCGTGCGCGCCAGCCCCGGTCGTCGCGTTGCCACTCGACGACCAGGCCGGGCCACGGACCCGACCCGTCGCCGGGTCCCGCCACCCAGCAGTGCCGGCGCCGTGGTCCCCGACGCGCGGCGTCGCCGTTCGGGGTGTACGGACCGGCACCGGGCGGGCCGGCGTCGTCCGCGGCCGGGGGTCCGGGTGCCGCGCCGGACTGTGAGGTCTTTGTCGTCACCGCGTGGCCCGCGACCGCTGGGGATGGGGCACGTTGGTCGTCAGCACCGTGGTCGCCGCCGGCCCGCGCCGCCGCGCTGCGCTCGGCCAGTGTCGGGCCACGGCGTCTGCCCATGCCTCCCGCGGCCATGGCACCAGCCTGCCACACATTCGAATCTTTGTTCGAGCCACATACTGAGGGTCGGACGATCGGACAGGTTTACCGAAACCGATCACGGAGGGTGTCCGGCTTACCTCATACTTGGTGCCGGTCGCGGTGCATGTCAGCCCCGCCGAAACGAACTGGGACTGCCATGCACGTCGCACGTCGATCTCTGCTTGCCGCCGCCGTCGGCACACTCGCGCTGGCCACGGTGCCGGCGATGTCGCTTGCACAGGCCGACACGGTGCCGGCGCCGGACACGGTGCGGGTCCGGATGTCGAGGACGGATGTCCACGCGCCGGACGCGCTCGCGGCCGCGCGCTACCGCCTCGCCGTCGAGGCTCCGAGCCGGTTCCCCGGCATGCTCCAGCTCGTGAAGCCCGACCACGGCTACACGCAGGCGGAGTTTCGCGCCGACGCGCGGCGCGCCGGCCGCCCCGGCGGGCTCCCCGCGCTGAAGCGGCTCCTGACCAAGCTGCGGTGCTTCGGTGGCGCAGTCGTCGCGCCGGGACGCACCGGCGCACTCTGGGAGACCCTGTACTCCGGTCGCTACTGGCTGATGGCGCCGGCGCTTCGTCCCGGCGGCGTCGACATCAAGACCGTCCGCGTGCACGGCACGCCGGGAGCCAGCCGCTTCCCGTGGGTGTCCGCCAACGCCACCAGCACCAACCGCGGGCTGCGGCTGGAGCGTCAGATCCCTCGTACGGGCCGGATGCTGGTCCGCAACAACAGCCACGTCGACGACTCCCTGATGCTGCTGCCGCTACGGCCGGGCACGCACTACGCCGACTTCGTCCACTGGCTGCACCGCCCGATGGGGGAGATGCCCGTCCGGTTCCGCGGCGCCCGCGTCACCGCCAACCTGTCCCCTGACGCCGGCTACGTGCTGCGCTACCAGCTGCACCCCGCCGATTACGTCGTGTTCAGCTTCACCAGCCTCATCTCGCCAGGCCGGATCAGCGACGTCTTCCAGCCGCTGACGGTTCCCTCCGGCCGCCACGCCCGCAGCGCCGCGTCGTGGCAGGCGCCCGGTGGTGGCCTCCGGAACGCACCCCGGCTCGCTGAGCGGGTCGAACGCTGGCACGCCAGCAGCGGCACCGGCGGCACCGTGAAGTCGCGGCTCGGCTCGCTGCGGCGCAGCCTCCGGCCGATGCTGGCGCCCCGGTTCGGCTGACCGCGGGCGCCTGGTGCCACGCGGCGTCAGCCGTACCGGGCGACGAAGTTCGTCAGGATCTTGGTCGGCTCGGTGACCAGTGCGGACGTGAGCCGGGCCGCCAGCGCGTCGCTCTCCTCGGCCGGGAAGTAGCCGGCGTCGCGGTAGACCCGTATCCGGGTCAGGATCCCGGCCTGGTCGAGCTCGGGGTGGAACTGGGTGGCGTACAGGTTCGTCCTGACCCGGAACATCTGCACCGGACAGGTCGCCGAGCTTGCCAGCAGGACGGCGCTCGACGGCAGCGTGCGGCATGCCTCCTTGTGGCCGACGAATGCGGAGAAGGTCGGTGGGATCCCGGCAAGCAGCGGGTCGTCCATGCCCTCGTCGGTGAGCTTGATGTCGACCGCGCTGACGGGCTCGGAGTACGTGCGGTCGATGATCCCGCCCTGGTGGACCCCGAGAGTCCCGACCCCGTAGCAGGCACCGAGGAACGGGAAGTCGCGCGCGACCATCTCGTCGAGGAGCGACCGCAGCTCGGCCTCGACCCGGCGCTGGTCCGGCGACTTGACCTCGACGGGGTCGCTGGAGTTGTACGGGCTGCCGCCCACCAGCACGCCGGAGTAGTCGTCGAGGTCGACCGGCGGCAGCGGCGCACCGTCCATCCGGTGCCGGTGCAGCTCGTGCTCGGCCAGGTCGGTCATCCGCATCACCGCGGCGTACTCGTCGTCGGCCGCCTCGTCCTCCGGGCGAGACGACAGCAGCAGGAACGGCTTCACGCCGACGATGGTAGGTGTGCGCCCCTCGTCGGCACTGCGCGCATTCCCTCACGCCGAGACTGTCCGAACGTGTGGTCTCTGCGGGTCCGCGCAAGCTCGGCGCGAGAAAGGTCCGCCGTCCGCATACTGGTCTGACCACTTGACCAGCAGCCGGTCCGGCCGACAGATTTCTGCTCATGGCCCTGCGACCCGTCTCCCGTCGGCTGCTCCCCGACGAGGTCTTCGACCAGATCCTCGGCGAGGTGGTCGACGGGGACCTCGCCCCCGGCGCGAACCTGCCGAGCGAACGCCGCCTCGCGGAGGTCCTTGGAGTGTCCCGTCCCGCGGTGCGCGAGGCGCTGCAGCGGATGGCGCAGGCGCGGCTGGTCGACGTCCGGCACGGCGGCGCGACGACGGTGCGGGAGTTCAGGCGGTCCGCGGGCCTGGACCTGCTCCCCCGGCTGCTGCTGCGCGACGGCGAGCTCGACCCGTCGGTCGCTCGCAGCATCCTCGAGGCCCGGATCGCGGTCGCGCCCGAGGTCGCGGCACTGGCCGCCCAGCGTGGCGACGCCGCTGTGCATGAGGCGCTCGCCGAGGCGGTTGCGGACCTCGCGGACGCCGACGACCCGGTGGCGCGCCAGCGCGCCGCGCTGGCCTTCTGGGACCAGGTGGTCGACGGCGCCGACTCGGTGGTGTTCCGGCTGATGTTCAACAGCCTGCGTGCCGCCTACGAGCCCGCGATCGAGGCGCTCGCCGTCCTGATGGACACCGAGGTGACGCAGGTCGACGCCTACCGCGACGTACAGGCGGCCATCGCCGAGCGCGACCCCGAACGGGCGCGCACCGCGACGGTGCGCCTGCTGCAGCCGGCCACGACCGGCCTGATCGACGCGATCCAAGCGATGGAGGAATCCTGATGACCCGTCCCTCCCCTGAGGTCGAACGGCTCGCGGCCCAGCGGCTCGCCGCCGACGAGCGACGGATCACCGGTGCCCGTCGCACGTCGGTCTCACTGGGCCAGTCGTGGCAGGCGTTCCTGCGGCACCCGTCGCCGTGGATGATCGCCGCCACCCTTGCGTTCGGACTGGTGGCGAGGTTCGTCGTGGGCGACTGGCGCTGGACCGACGCCGTGCTGCCGCTCGCGCTGGTCGCCGCCTTCCCCGTCATCGAATGGGTCATCCATGTCTGCGTGCTGCACTGGCGGCCGCGCCGGCTCGGCCGGGTCGAGCTCGACACGCTGCTGGCGCGCAAGCACCGAGCGCACCACGCCGACCCGCGCGACATCCCGCTGGTCTTCATTCCGTGGCAGGTCCTGGCCTGGCTGCTCCCGGCCTACGTCGCAATGGCCTTCCTGGCGTTCCCGCGCGACGGCCTGGGCCTGACGTTCCTCGTGGCGGTCACCGCCCTGGGGTTCGCCTACGAGTGGGTCCACTACCTCGTGCACAGTGACTACCGCCCTCGCTCCAACGCGTACCGGGCGGTGTGGCGGAACCACCGGCTGCACCACTACAAGAACGAGCACTACTGGTTCACCGTCACGACAGCCGGGACGGCCGACCGGCTCCTCGGCACCTATCCGGACGCCGCTGACGTCGAGACGTCGCCGACCGTTCGCGCGCTGCACGCCGTCGAGACGTCGGCGTAGGCGAGGCACACGCTGCGTGCGCCCGGCGTGTGGTTGGCTGGCCTCGTGCCTGTCGTAAGGGCCCTCGCATGGGCGCTTGCTCTCGTCGCAGTGACGATGACTGCAGCGAGATGGGTGGATGTCGCGTGGCCGCCGCTGGTGATCGTCCAGTCGCTGAGCCCGGTCTCCGCAGTCCTCGCGGTACTGGCTCTGCTCGGTGCTGTTGCCTACGGTCGGCGCAGCGGCCGCCTCGTCCTGGCCGGCACATCCGTCGCGGTGCTCGCCGTGCAGGCTGCACTGTGGGTGCCCTGGCTCACAGACGAGCCGGTCCATCGCGGACAGCACCTGACCGTGATGACCGTCAACCTGTACAAGGGACGCGCGGACATCGCCGCGATCACGCGCATGGTCCGTGCCGAGGGCGTGGACGTGCTCACCGTCAGCGAGCTCACCCCTGCCGCTGCCGCCAACGTTCAGCGCAGCGAACTCGACGACGTGCTCCCGCACGCGATGCCGAGTGACACCGGCTCCTCGCCAACCACCGCTCTGCTCAGCCGGCAGCCGTTGGTGCCCCTGCCTGCGACCGCTCCGGACTCTCCGGGTGCGGCGGTGCGGGCGCAGGTCGCGACGCTCCCGCGCTCCGCGGGCGTCACCGTCTGTGCCGTCCATCCCTATCCCCCGGTCCCGGGCCGGATACGCAAGTGGCGGCGGTCGCAGGTCCAGCTGACCGAATGGGCCGCGCGTACGACGGATCCTGTCGTGGTCGCCGGAGACTTCAACGCGTCCATCGACCATCCCGGCCTGCGGGACGTGCTGAGCACAGGTCTTCGCGACGCGCACGAGGTGGCGGGCGCGGGACGGCCGGTCACCTGGCCCTTCGGGCGGACGCTCCCGCCGTTCGTGCAGATCGACCATGTGCTCGTGCGTGGCCTCGACGTCGAGTCGGTGAAGGAAGTCCGGGTCCCGGGCAGCGACCACGCCGCGGTCGTGGCCCACCTGGTCGTGCCGGCTGCTGGGCGATGAGATGCGCTACATCGGCGTCGACCTCGCATGGGCGGGCAGGAACCCCACCGGCCTCGCCGCGTTGGACGATCGCGGGCAGCTGCTCGACATGGTGGCCGTCCGCACCGACGACGACATCGACGCGTGGCTGCGTTCGTATGCCGAAGGCGACTGCCTCGTCGCGATCGACGCGCCCATCATCGTCTGCAACGCCACGGGCCAACGTCCATGCGAACGCCTGGTGTCTCGCTACTTCGGTGCGTACGCCGCGGGCGCGCACCCGTCGAACACCAGCAGGCCCTACTTCGCCGACGGCACACGCGCGGAGCGCATGACCACGCGGCACGCCCTCGACGTGGACCCCGCGTCGCGCAGCCGGCGACGCGCGCTCGAGGTGTACCCGCACCCAGCGATCGTGATGCTCTTCGGGCTGACGCGATCGCTCCCGTACAAGAACAAGCGTGGGCGCGACCTCGAGACATTGCGCGTTGCGCAGCTCCGGCTGCTGTCGTTCCTCGAGGGGCTGAGCACGGCAGAACCGGCATTGCACCTCGACCATCCCGAATGGCACGCAGCACGCGAGTCGGTCGAACGCGCCGCGACCAAAGCGACGCTGCGGCGCACCGAGGACCAGGTCGACGCGGTCGTATGCGCCTATGTCGCCCTGCTTGCCGCCACCAGGCCCGAAGACGTACGCGTCCTCGGCGACACACAACGTGGCTATATCGTCACTCCGGTGACAACTCACATGGCCGGACGCATGGACGCCGACGACGAATCGACCACCATCCGTCGAGTGTGACGCCTTTGTCACGAGCGTTTTGCGTTCACGTGTTGGCCGTTGCGGCTCTCCATGCGTGCGGGTCCCGTCACGCTCCGCTCAAGATCTTTTTGGCGTCTCCAACCACTCACGCGTGCGCAGAAATGTTGATGCTCACTTCACATGACGACAGCAACCTGAGGTCATCGGGCGGCCTGCCCTGCGACGACGCACCGGGCGGCCGCAACGCCTCAGTATTCGGCATGACCCAGACCTCGTCTGCCTGAGCACTGGCGTCACCATCCGCCATGAAAGGTAGAACCATGCTTTTTTCCGCGTCTGCGCGCGCTCGGGGGGAGCTCGGCCGGCACGGCCGGGCCGGCCGTGCTCTCGCGCACACAGCTCTTGTAGGGATCGCCGCCAGCGGCCTGACCATGGCCACGGTGCAGGTCGCCCAAGCGGCCACCCCACCGGTGTTCCCCGACAACATCATCGTCTTCCCGCAGCGAGACTTCATCAGCATTGAGGGCTACCAGGGCCACGTCGGCGAGACGGTGACCGTCACGGTCGCGCGCGGTGCGGTGACGACGAGCACCGCCCAGGGCACGATCGCCGCGGGCGACCCGGCCCTCGAGGTGAACCACCCCGGCGGCGTGTGCTGGCAGGGCGTGACGCCCAACATCAAGCCCGGCGATGTCGTCACCCTTTCGTTCCCCGACGGCACCTCCGACTCGACCACGACGTTGGCACCGGAGGTCAGGGGGATGGCGAAGGTCGGCGGCCAAGACCTCCAGGTCACGGGCTACTACGGCAACGTCCCCACCGACCGTGTCGAGCAGCGGATCGTGGCTCCTGACCTGAGGAACACCGCGGTCGGTCGACGTGACGTGCGGGCCCCGGCGCGTCCCGGTCCGTACACCTCGACCCTGACGTTCGACCCCGGGACGAGGACGTTCACGGCCAACTACCACTTCAACGACAACACCAGCACGCCGCTGGTGAACGAGGGCACCCAGATGCGCAACATCGCGTACGCCGGTCAGGCGCGCGCGCTCAGCTGGCAGTTCGCGGACGCCGCCGGCAACCGTCAGGGCCTGACGATCTCGGAGTACCTCGAGGTGGGTGGCCCCGGCTTCGGCGGATGCCCGACCGGTCCGGAGACCATGGCACCGAACGCGCCGTCCAACGTGACCGCGACCGCCGGTGACGCCTCCGTGACCGCGACGTGGTCGGCCGCGACCACGATGCCCGACGCCCCGGCGATCAACGGCTACCGGGTGACCGCGGTGAACGCCGGCGGTGTCGCGACCAGCGTCAACACGCCGGCCGGTGCGAGCAGCGCCACGGTTCCCAACCTGGTGAACGGCCAGGCCTACACCGTGGAGGTGCGGGCGCTGAGTGTCGCAGGTGCCAGCGCCCCGGGCCTTGCTCCCAACTCGGTCTCGCCCGCCGCCGGTGGAGTGATCCAGCCCCCGACCCCGGGTGCCACCGCTCCGAACGCTCCGACGAGCGTCACCGCCCTCCCGGGCCAGAACGGCACCGGCAACGGCATCACCGCCACCGCGAACTGGACCGCGCCGGACCAGCCCGCGGGAGTCACGATCGACGGCTGGCGTGTCACCGCGTACGACGCGAGCTCCAACGCACGGATCAAGCGGGTGTTCGTGGACGAGGTTGCCTCGGCGACCGCGGCCAGGAGCAGGGAGGTCACCTTCGCCAGCGGCGCCTCGGTGTACTTCAAGGTGCAGGCGATCTCCGCCGACGACGCGGGCACGCTGAGCGCGCTGTCGACTCAGTCCAACACGGTGCTGGCTCGCTGACGCGGGCACACCTCTCGATGAGACCGCCGGTGTGAACAAGGGGCGGACGGCCTGACGGCCGTCCGCCCCTTGCAGTTCGTGGGGTGGTGTCAGGTTCGATGTGCTTGGCATCCCCGTGCTGGCGGCCGCGCTGGAAGGGATGTAACCGCCTGTTCCCTGGCCTCCCCACCTCCTGCAGAGGTCGGGAAGTCCCTGAACGCGGCGGGTAGCGCCCCGGGCAGCGGGAGGCAACCCATGGCGGGCTTGTCGCTCAGTCGCCGTCGGACAGCCGCCCGGCCGGGTCGAGGACCCTCGGCGGTTGTCCACCGTCGAGTACGACGACGCGACCCGCGGCACGCTCGTCGCGCACCAGGTCGACCACGGTTGCCGCGACGACCTCGGGAGGGACCATCGCGGGTGCCGCGGCTCGCTCCTGCGGGCTTAGGCGGGCCAGCTCGGCGTACGCGCGGGGCAGGCCGATCCAGCCGGGGACGACGCAGCTCACGCGAACGCGTGCCGACTCGTCCAGGTGGCCCAGGGCGGTGCTGAGACGCACCAGCCCGGCCTTGGCGGCGGCGTACTCGGGCGACCCGTATGGCGTGAGCTCCACACCGGCGCTGGAGGCGATGTTGACCACCGCCCCACCGCCGGCACGACGCATCGGCTCGAGGCACCTCTGGGTCGCGACCATCGCCGCGCGCAGGTTGAGGTCGAGAACCGCACCCCACTCCGCAGGAGAGGCGTCGGGGAACTGCCGACCTGCGGTACCCCATCCGCCGGCGTTGTTGACCAGGACGTGCGGGCCGCCGATCTCCGTCGCCCGCGCGACCACGGCGCCGACGTCGTCGTCGTCACAGACGTCAGCACGTATGGAGTCGGCGGCTCCCCCGCCGACAGCGATCTCCCGCGCAACCTCTTCGCCGCGGCCCGGGTCGACGTCGACCACGAGCACGCGGGCACCCTCTGCGGCCAGCGCGCGCACGATCGCCCTTCCGAGCCCGGCGCCGCCGCCGGTGACCACCGCGACCTTTCCGCGAACGTCCATGCGCCACCTCCGCGCCGAACGTAGGACGCGGCGGGGACACCGCATCTCCTCAGATCTCCCGGTCCGCGGCCGATGTCAACGGCAGGTGGCTGGCCCAGCCGGCAGCCCAGACGGCAGCAGAGCCAGCAGCAGTCCGCCGGACGGAGGGCCGAAGTGTCCGCATCCAAGCCCCCGAGGGGTGTGCGTGTGCCATTGCCCGCGAATGTCACGGCGTGTCGAGTTGACTTTTGTCGATTTAACTCACTCGAGTCACATTCTGTCCCTACACTCACACGCATGTCCCGTCTCACTCGCGCCCTGGTGACGCTTGCCTGCCTGCTGCTGGCGAGCGTGCTCGGCGTTGGGGTGTCGGCGGTCCCCGCCTCGGCGGCGATGACGACCCTCTGCACCACGTACCAGGGCTGCCGCGACGCCGGGATGTCCAACTCGGGCTACGCCGCCAACAACGGCCAGATGTACTGGCAGATGTTCTCGGGACACAACTGCACCAACTACGCCGCGTACCGGATGGTCAAGAGCGGCATGCCCAACGAGCGCCCGTGGGCGGGCAAGGGCAACGCCATGTACTGGGGCCGTGACAACGCGAGCCTCACCGACTCCACGCCACGGGTCGGCGCCGTCGCCTGGTGGGACGCCAACGTCAAGCCCGCGGGAAGTGTCGGGCACGTCGCGTACGTCGAGCAGGTCCTCTCCAAGGACGTCATCATCGTCTCCCAGGACAGCTGGGGCGGGACCTTCTCGTGGGCGAAGATCACCCGCGGTACCGGCTACTGGCCCAGCGGCTTCATCCACTTCAACGACGTGTCGCTGCGGAACACGGTCCGCCCGACCGTGAGCGGCACACCGAAGGTCGGCGAGCTGCTGACCGCGTCGACGGGCTCCTGGGAGCCGGCCGACAACCTGACGTACCACTACCAGTGGCTCTCCAACGACGTGGCCATCCCGAGGGCGACAGGCTCGACGCTGATGCTGAGGGTCGCCCAGAAGGACACCCGCATCTCGGTCCGGGTCACGGCCAGGCGCGTGGGCTACCCCGCCACCGCCGCGACCTCGGCCCGCACCGTGATGGTCAAGCCGGCCATCATCCGCAACACCGCGCCGCCGGTCGTCTCCGGCGAGCCCAAGGTCGACGCCACCCTGACGGCGTCGCCGGGCACCTGGGAGCCGGGCGGTACCGCACACAGCTACCAGTGGCTGGCCGACGACGTGCCGATCCCGGGTGCGACCGGGACCACCCTGACGCCCGGCCCCGATCTCGTGGGCAAGGCGCTCTCGGTGACGGTGAGCGCGCGGAAGTTCGGCTACGACCCCGTCTCGGCGACGTCGTCGGCGACCGCGCCGGTCCAGAAGGCGGACTTCATCCCGACCGTGCCGCCGGCGCTGTCCGGGACACCTCACCCCGGCGAGACCCTGACCCTCAACCCCGGAGCGGTCACGCCGGCCGACGGGTCGGCCACAGTCCAGTGGCTGCGCGACGGCGTCCCCGTCGACGGCGCCGTGGGCCCGTCCTACCTGCTGCGCAGGGTCGACCTCGGCGCGCGGATCGCGGCACGCGTCACGCACGAGAGGCCGGGCTACAACACGCTGGTCACCAGGGCGGCGCCGACCGGCCGGGTGCAGGCGGTGTCCACGGTGCACGCGCGGACCGAGCGGGCTCCCGGCCGGGTGAGGCTGTCGATCCGCGTCACGGCGCGCGGCGTGCAGCCCGTGCCCGGCACCGTGCTGGTCAAGTCACGCGGCACCCTGCTCAAGACGCTGCGACTGCGCAGTGGCGAGGCCACGACGACGGTGCGCGAGCTGTCCGTGGGCTACCACACCTTCACGATCAAGTACGTCGCCACCGACACGGTGACCGCCGGAGTGCTGAAGAAGACGGTGCGCATCCGCTAACGCCGGGACGTGCACCAACACTCTGCGGGATACGAGGAGAGTCTCGGTCGGGCCGCGGGAGTCGTGCACGCGGCGCGGTCCTCGCCGACCCGGTTGCGGAGATCATCGGTCTACTACACGTGTAGTAGTAAAGTGGGCGGCGTGCTCGTTGCTCTCGTGCGGGCTCTGATCGTCCTGGTCCTGGTGGTGGTGAGGGCGATCGTCGGCCCACGGCGATAACGGCTGACGAGGCCGCGTACGTAAAGTGGACGCGAAGGAGAGGGGCATCGATGGGCGGACTGGAGCACTGGCTGGCCGGTGTGCCTGCACCCGTCGTGTACCTGGTCGCCTTCGGGTTCGTGTTCGCCGAGGCCGCGTTGTTCGCCGGCTTCTTCATCCCCGGTGAGACCGCCCTGCTGGCCGCCGGCGTCCTGGCCGGGCTGGGGCACGTCAACGTCGTCGTGGTCGCGATCTGCGGTATCGCGGGCGCGATCCTCGGCGACTCGGTGGGCTACGAGGTCGGCCGGCACTTCGGGCCGCGTCTGCGCACCACCCGGCTGGGGCGCCGGGTCAAACCGGCGCACTGGGAGCGCGCCGAGGCCTTCATGCGCCGCTACGGCGGGCGCTCGGTGTTCCTGGGCCGCTGGGCCGCGTTCGGCCGCGCGCTCATCCCGGCGCTGGCCGGCGTGACGCGGATGCGTTACCTGACCTTCCTGGCATGGAACGCGCTCGGCGGCATCAGCTGGGTGGTCACGGTGGTCGCCGTCGGGTTCTTCGCCGGCGGGTCGTGGCGTCAGGTCGAGCATGTCTTCGGGCGTGCAGTCGGCCTGGTGGTGCTGACCGTGGTGGTGATCGCCCTGGTGGTGGCCGCGGCGCGATGGGTGGCACGCCATCCCGAGCGCGTACGTGCATGGACGGCGCGTCAGGCCGCTCGGCCACGCGTCCACGCGCTGCTCGGCCGCTACGACCGGCAGGTGGCCTGGGTTGGTCGGCGGCTGCGGCCCAACACCGCGTTCGGGCTCGGGCTCACCATCGGCCTCGTCCTGGTCGGCGCGACCGGCTGGATATTCGGCGCCCTGGTTCAGGACGTTCTCGTCGGGGAGGAGGCCACCCGGTTCGACCTGCCGGTGCTGCTGTGGTTCGTCGACCATCGAGACGCCTCGCTGACCCAGGTGATAAGCATCGTGCAGGGACTGACGAGCGTGTGGGCCGCGCTGGCCGTCGCTGCGGTCGGGATGCTGGTGGCGTGGCGCCGGCGTGCGCCCGTCCTGCTTCCCGCACTGGCCGGCGTCGGAGGTCTGCTGCTGGCCGTCAGCATCGAGGCGCTGGTGGCGCGCACGCCACCCCCGGCACACCTCGCCGTCAGCGTCGCTGCGACGCCGGGGTCGTTCCCGGCACTCGGGGTCACCGTGACCACGTCGGTCGCCGGGGTGCTGGCCGTCGAGGCCTTCCTCGCCGCACGGAGGTGGGGACGCGCGGTCACCGCCAGCGCCGTGGCGCTGCTGTGGACGTGCGGGGCGGGCGTGTCGGCCGCGTACCTGGGCACCTACTGGGCCACCGACATCCTCGGCGCCTGGGCCCTCGGCGCAACCTGGGGTGCGGTCCTGCTGACTGCCTGGTCGGGGTCGCGGCTACGCCGACGGTTGACGTCCGCGACCGAGGACGCCACGGAAGGGGGTTCGCCCGGGCCCCTGAGCAACGCTGCTCAGGCGGGCAGCGGACCCGGGAAGTCCTTCGGCTCGTCCTCGAAGCTCACCGGCCGCACGTCGACCTCGGACCCCTCGCGTCCGGAGCGCTGAACCCGCTCGATCGCGAGGCGCACGCGCGTGCGGTCGCGCTCCTCGCACTCGACCAGTAGCCGCTCGAGTCCGGCTCTGGTGTCGACGACGGACACGAAGCCCGCACCGGTCAGCGCTGCCATCAGGGCGGTGGGATCCTCCCCGTCCGGGATCACGTACACCACTCTGTGGGTCTCCGGGGACATCAGCCGCGCCTCGGTCTTCGCCTCGTCGAGCGTCCACCGGCGGAATGTCATGAGCAGCAACAGCAGCACCACGAGAACGAGGATGAACGCGATCCCGCCGATGATGATCATATTTTGACTGTGCACCCACCGGGCCCGGCCGTCGAGGGGACGCGGTGGGTGCACGCCTTGGCCGTCGCGGGGCCATGATCGAGGCATGCAGCCGTCACCTGCCGGCTCGACCGTCCTCGCGGTAGGCGACCCGGCCCGCCCAGTCGTCGGCCGCGCCGTCGTCGCATCGGTGGTCCTGGGAATGTCGTTCTTCGTGTTCCTCGGGGTCGCGAAGGAGGTCCCTGTCCTGTACGCGCACGAGCCCTGGCAGGACGACCCGTACGACGCGCTCGTCTCGTTCGCGATCGTCGGCCTCCCGCTGCTGGTGGCGCTGGCCGCCGTGCGGGTCCCGCTGTGCCGGGCCGACGAGTCGCTGCCGGCGCGACGTGTCGTGGACCTGCTGCGGCTTAGCCGCCTGCTCGTCGGCGTGGTCGCGGTGACCGCCGTGGCGGAGTGGGCCAGCGTCGTCCTGCGGACTCACCGGGCCGAATGGACCGGGGACACCGCGATCGCCGTTTTCCTGCTGACGGTCGCGACGGTGGCGGCTGGGTTCACCGCGTGGTTGGTGCACCGGGCGTGGGCTCGGGCCGGCCATCGCGAAGCAAACACCTCGCAGCCGGACTGGCTGGACGACGCCCTGACGCTGGTGGCGCGGGAGTCCCACCGTCTGGGGAGCCAACACGCACGCGTCCTCCGCGCGCTGCGGTGGTGTGACGGCCGGGTGCTCGGCCCGGCGCGCCGGCATCCCGTTCTGGCCGCGGCGGCTTGCTCGGTCGTGCTCGCCGTGCTCGTCGAGGCACCGCAGGTCGTGCTGGAGGGGTATGCGAGCGGGCTCGCGGCCTACGTCGTCGTCGTGAGCGCCTGCGCCATGTTTGTCCTGTGCACGGTCGCCGGTGCCTACCTCGGCCTCGTCCGGCGTCCGGCAGGGTCCCCGGGCCTGGCTACGCGCGTGGCCGTCGTCGTCTGCGCCGGAGCTCCCCTCACCACCGCGTTCAGGAACCAGCTCTGGTGGCTGGCCGGGACCGACGCCGGTCATCAGGACCTGCCGGCCCTGGCCGTCCTGCACGTCCTCGTCACCAGCGTGATCCTGGCCGCGGTCCTGGGGGCCGCGCTCGTGGCCCGCATTCGGCGCACGCCGAAGTGACGATTTGGGGTCAAGGACGTGGGGCGCGGTTACCGGCCGTAGCCGGGCCCTGGAACCCGGGTCTAGCCTGGGACCGTGAGGACGAGGGCCGCCTGGAACCCCGCGTCCGGCTTCACGGTGGTGTGCGCAGCACAGGGGGAGCGATGAGCCTGGCAGCGGCTGGGTGGGGTTTCAGCCATGACGTGCTGATCCACGACTCCGACGACCAGCTTCTGGAGACGGTGGTGCCGTTCCTGCAGGCAGGCATGGAGTCCGGCGAGAGCGCCGTGGTCTGCTGCACCCCTCCCACGACCGCCCTGGTGCAGCGCGAGCTGGGTCCAGACCCGCGCGTGTCGTTCCTCGACTACGACTCGACCTACAGCACGCCCATCGGAGCCATCGCGGCCTACCAGGAGATCGTCAACGGCTATGTGGCGGCGGGTGCTCACCACGTGCGCGTCGTCGGCGAGTCGACGTCGGACGGCAGCGTGGACGACCACGTCGACTGGGCGCGGTACGAGGCGGTCGCCAACCGGGCGCTCGAGCAGTACCCCCTGTCGGCCATCTGCACCTACGACAAGAGGCTCCTGGCTCCGGACGTCCTCGCGTACGGGAGGCTCACCCATCCCACCAGCGTCGACCGGGGTCGGCGTTCGGTGAACCGTGACTTCGTCGATCCTGCCGACTTCCTACGTCGCACCGACCGGACGCGCCCGGAGCCCGAGGAGGCGACCGAGCCCGACCTGGAGGTCACTGCTCTCGGGAGCCTCGAGGACCTCAGGACGCGGATCGAGGAGTGCCTGCTGCGCACCACGTACATGACCCAGGAAGCGGCCGACCTGGTGCTGGCCGTCAACGAGCTGGCCACCAACGCGGTACGTCACGGTGCGCCGCCCGTGACGGTTCGCCTGTGGGTGAGCTCGGACCGGTTGGTGTGCACTGTCACCGACCGGGGGGACGGCGTCAGCGACCCCTTCGCCGGCTACATCTGGCCCGGAGCGCACGGCCGCATGCCGGTGCGCGGGATGGGACTGTGGTTGGCGCGTCGGCTGTGCGACCGCCTCGACCTGGTCCCCGGGCCGACGGGGTTCACCGTGCGGCTGGTGATCGAACGCGGGCACACCACCCCGCACCCCAGCCGTCACCGCGCTCGCCCGTAACGGGTGAGGCAGCGCCGCGAAAGGCGACATACGTTCGAGGCGGTTCTCGTCACGACGCGTACAAGGAGCCACCGGCATGAGCGTGTCCGCATCCGCAACCGCTGCCCGTACCGGTGGGGTTCTCGCGGCGACCTGCCTATCCACCCTCGTGGTCAACGCCAACACGTCCGCGGTGAGCATCCTGCTGCCGGCCATCAGCGACGACACCGGCACCTCGGTCGAGACGCTGCAGTGGGCGGTTACCGGCTACTCACTCGTCGGTGCCGCGGTGATCGTGACGTCCGGATCGCTGGGCGACGTCTTCGGCAGGAAACGCATCTTCCAGCTCGGGCTGCTGCTGTTCGTCGCGTCCTGCGTGCTGATCGCACTGTCGAACACCGGAGCCCAGGTGATCGTCGGTCGCCTCATCCAGGGCGCCTCTGGCGCGACCATCCTGGCCTGCGGCCTGAGCCTGCTGTCGGTCGCCAACTCTGGGGACGCCCAGGTGCGCGCGGTGTCGCTGTGGGGCGCCGCGGCCGCGGTGGGAGCAGCCGCCGGACCGCTGGTCGGCGGCGTGCTGGTCGACATCACCGGCTGGCAGGGGCTGTTCTGGGTCGACGCCGCCATCGCCGTGTTCTGCATGGGACTGACGTACGTCGCCGTGGCGGAGTCGCGGGACACCAACCGGCCGCGGTCGATCGACTACGCCGGTTCGGTCCTGGTCGGGCTGACCTTGGCCCCGCTGGTCCTCGGGCTGAGCAAGGGCGGCGACTGGGGCTGGGTGTCGCTCCCGATCCTGCTGTGCCTCGTCGTCTCGATCGGCGCCGCAGTCGGCTTCGTCAAGGTGGAGCAGCGCGTGGCCCTGCCGCTGCTGGACCTGAAGCTCCTGCGCAACCGGATCCTGGTGGGCGCGACCATCGCGATCCTGATCGGCTCCGGCACGATCAACGCGCTGATGTATCTGCTCAGCATCTACTTCCAGAACCCGAACTCCCTGGGCTTCACACCTCTGCAGGCCGGGCTGGCCACGTTGCCGTCGACGGCCGGGCTGGTCGCGGTGGCGCCGCTCATCCCTCGGTTCGCCGCACGCATCGGCGGCCGCCGCCTCATCGCCGCGGGCTTCCTGCTCACCGGCATCGGGTTCGCGTGGATCGGGTTCGCCCAGGCCTCCTGGACGTACGCCTCGTTCCTGCTGCCGCTGATCGCGGTGGCGGTCGGGATGGGCCTGTCCAACGGACCCGCGTCGGCCGCCGCGACGGCCGCAGTCCCGGAGAACCAGGTCGGCGAGGCATCCGGCGTCTCCAACATGGCCCGCTACGTCGGCGCGTCCGTTGCCACCGCGCTGGCCGCGAGCATCTACGCCAGTGCCATCGCGAAGCAGACCGCCGCCGGACAGCCTGCCTCCGAAGCCCTCGCCTCCGGGCTCGCGGCGGCGGCATGGGTGATGGCGGTGTTCAGCTTCGCCGGTGTCGTGATGGCCGTGGTCATGCGCCGTCACCAGGCCGCGCGCGGCACCTTGGCCGACGCCGCCGCGGCCGCGGCCGCGACCTCGCACACGCTGCCGACCTCGGCGAGCGGTTCGGCCCAGCCGGCAGCGGCTGCCGTCCCTGTGACGGACGCCCAGCAGCCAGCGGAAGGACAGCCGGTTGATCAGGATCATGGAGAACATGCCGGCGGGGAGGATCGGCCTCGAGGCCGTGGGAAAGGTCACCGACGACGTCTACCGCGACGTCCTCGTCCCAGCGGTGAGCACGGCGCTCGAGCGTAACGACGTAGGCCTGATGTACGTGGTCGGGGAGGACTTCGGCTCCTACTCCCCCGGCGCCGCCGTGTGGGCCGACGTCAAGCTGTGGGCCGAAGCCGCCTGAACGGACGCCGTTCGGGCTAGGTCAGGTCGAGGTCGTAGCGAAGCTCGTCGAGGTCGACGCCGAACGCGCTCGTGGGATGCCGCTCGGTGCAACGGAAACCGAGATCGAGGTAGAGCCGTGCGGCGGCCTCCAGCACGTGCACGGTCCAGAGCTTGACGTGGGTGAACCCGCGCTCGCGGGCATGCTCGAGCAGCGACTGCACCAGGGCTTTTCCCAGGCCGTTGCCGCGTGCGTCCGGGGCGACGAGGAACCAGCGCAGCTGGCCAACACCCGCGCCCTCGTCGGTGAGCGCCACCGTGCCGACGACGTCGCCGGACCGTTCGGCGACCCACAGCCGGCCCGGTTCGGGAGCCCGCGGGTCGTCGCGCGCCTCCCCCAGGGCATGCGCGAACCCCGCCAGCCCGCGAGCCACGTGCGCCTCGAACCGCTCGTCGAAGCCGTACTCCCGGGCGTAGATGTCGCCGTGCATCGTCAGCACGCGGCCGAGGTCGCCCGGCCTGGGGCCGGAACGGATCGACACGATGCGGCCGGGCGAGGTCGAGGTGGCCATGCGTACCTCCGAAGTGAAACAATCGTTTCAGTCGAAGGCTAGCACCCTGACCCGTATCTCTGCACCGTCGACCAAGCACCGACTCCCGGCACCGCCCACCAGCGCGAGAGGACCGCGATGACCACGACCGCAACGGAGAGCCGCCGCCGCGCCGAGCTGCTCGACCGGCTGCTGGACTACTCCGCCACCCACGGGCTGTCCGACGTGTCGCTGCGGCCGCTGGCCAGCGCGGTGGGCTCGAGCCCGCGCATGCTGCTGTACTTCTTCGGCTCCAAGGAGCAGCTGGTCAGGGAGGTCCACCAGCACGCGCGCCGGCTCCAGCTCGACCTCCTGACCGAGGCGCTCGAGGGTCATGCCGGGCCCGTCGCCGCCATGCGAGCGCTCTGGGCCTGGGTCAGCGACCCTGCACACCACAACGTGGTGCGGTTCTTCTTCGAGAGCTACGCGCGCTCCCTGCACGACCGCGAGGGCGCTTGGGCCGGCTTCGGAGAGACCAGCCTGCGCGAGTGGCTGCCGCCGATTCGCCGGGCCGTCGGCTGCGGCGACGACGAGGCCACCTTGCTGCTGGCGGTCGTACGCGGTCTCCTGCTCGACCTGCTGGCCACGGGTGAGAAGCAGCGGGTCGACGCAGCGTTCGAGATCGCGCTGGCCGGCCTCGAGGCCCGGTCCGGGCCACACGCCATGTAACCGGCGCTCGCAGACACTTCCCGAGGGTTGTACACCGAGGGAAGCGACCAGACGCCATGTAGCCGGCTCTTGTGGCGGGGGCCGGGCCGGGGGTAGCCGGCCGGGGAGCCGGGGACGGCAGGGCGCACGGCTCCGGCGAGAGTAGCGTCGGAGCCGTGGCACTCGGCGACCCGATGTGGCGGCGCAGGTTCGCGTGGGCGAGCACGATCCTGGCGGCCGCCTGGACCGCGCTCTACCTGGTCCTGATCGTCAGGGAGCACGACGACGCGTTCTCGGCGATCCTTCCGTGGGCACTGGTCATGGTGGTCGGCACCGGTGCGGCTCTCACCGCGGCCCTGGCCCGCGATGTCACTGTCGCGCGACGCGGCGCGATCGCTGCGACGGTCGTACTGGGTGTGCTCGGGATCCTGGCGATCTTCAGCATCGGGCTCGGGTTCCTGGTGGCCGCGGTGCTGGCCGCCCTGGCATCAGCGAAGCCGTCGAAGGCGGTCACCACCTGAGCAGGCTCAGGGCGCGACGTCGACCGCCGACAGCTGGACGCCCCGATACGCCGCGAGTCGCTCCGCCTGCTCGCCGACCGAACGTTGCAGCGAGGCGGTCATCGGGACCCATGGGGTCACCTGGACGCGAAGCCGTTTGCCCGACTTGCGGGGCCGCCACAAGCCGGCGACCTCACCGTCGACCAGGACCGCGCCGGGCCGGCCGAGCACCGGCCACAGCTCCTTCATCCGGGTCGCGCCGGACACCAGCAGGGGCCGGTCCCTGAGCTGAAGGAACAGGTCGAACGGCCCCAGCAGCCGGACCGTCTCCGGCGGCGGCTCGTCGAGGCGCTCGGCGTCGGCGGCCAGCACCCACCGCCTCTCCCCCTCGACCTCGACCTCCACGGTGTCCTCCGGCCAGCGAGCGCGGACGTCCGTCACCGGCGCGTCGAGGTAGCCGGCCACGTGCTGGGGCGTCGCGGGGCCGAGCAGCCGCAGGTAGGCCCGGACGACGTCGTGGCGGTGTGACGGTCGGGTCTCGCGCCGGAATCCGGGGATGCGTTGCAGTACCGGCGGCGACGTGCCCGCCTGGAGCTCCAGCCCCCCTCGGAGGGCGGCCAGCCGGAACGGCATCTCGTACACGTGGGTGGCGTTGCACGGCCGGCAGAAACGCAGGTACGGCGCGCTCATGCGGGCCGTCAGCTCGGTCGACACCTCCCCCTTCACCGTGGGCCGGGTGACCACGGCCCGCATCGCCTTGCCGACCTCGTCGAGCGCGGTCAGGTTGGCGATGCCGGCGGCCTTGAGCGGCTTGGCGGCGTTGTACATCCGCTTGCCCGCGTCGGCGTCGGAGAACGGCTGCACCGCGGCCGCGACCGCCGGCAGCGCGGACCGGAGGTAGAGGTGGGGCGCGCCTCGGATCGACCACACTGTTGCCAGGACGTCGTCGGAGAGCGCCGACACGTCGACGCCGCGGTTGGCCAGAGCCCACAGCCCGCCGTCGGGGCCGGTGTCCTGCACGCCGATGTCGAGCACGGCCGTGTCACCCACCGCCCCCGACTCCCGGTGAAGCTGCTGCGCGCGCATCCGGAAGCCGAGCACCTGCGTGCGAGTCGCGGTCAGGGACATACCCGGACGCTAGCGCCCGCCGCCGACAAACAGGTAAAGAATTCGCCCGCAGACGTTTGAAGGCGCCCGAACGGGGCATCAGCCGCGCGGAGTCAAGACCATGGGCGGGAACGTTCGAGACCTTCTTTCCACCATTTCCGGGATGGCGGCGCTTGTTCCATGGGCATGACCATGCACCCGCCCACGGACAGCGGTTGGGACAAGTGGGACAAGGCGGGGTTCCGCGTCGATGCGATCGGCGCGTGTGTCGTGGTCGCCGCTCACGGTGACATCGACCTCGACACGGCGCCGGGGCTCGACCACGCCGTTCAGAGCGGCCTGCGGTTCTCCGCTCGCCTGATCGTCGACCTGACCCAGGTGAACTTCATCGACTCCAGTGGCCTGGGCGTCCTGGTCGGCGCGCGCCGGAGGGCGACAGCCCTCGGCGGCATGGTGTCGCTGGTGCACCCTCCGCCGGCGGTGCAGAGGATCCTCATCGGCACGCAGCTGCACCACAGCTTCGTGATGTTCGGCTCGCTGGACGAGGCCCTGCAGGCGTGGCGGGCGGCCTGACCTCGGCCCGCCTCACCCGGTGTCCTTGGTCATCAGCGCGGTCGCCCGCCGGCGCTCGCCCTCGGTGAGCGGCCGCGACGTACCGGTGGCGACGTCGCGCAGAACCGTGACCACCCGTCCCTGGGAGACGACTCTGCCGTCGCGCGTACGCATGGCCTCCCGCAACGTCAGGCTCGACGTTCCCACGCGCTCGACCTCGAACGTCGCACTGACCGCTTCGTCGGCCAGCACGATGCTGCTGACGTAGTCGATCTCGACGCGCGCCAGCACGTAGTCGGACGGGTTGTCCATGCCCATCGCCTGGCCGAACCACTTGGTCCTGGCCTCGTCGAGCAGTGTCAGGAACTCCGCGTGGTAGACGTGCCCGAAGGAGTCCACGTCGCGGAACCGGAGCGGGACCCACACGCCGTCGTGATCTGAGTGCATGACCCAATCGTGCGCACACCTCGTGCCCGACGTGCAGGCCAGGTCGCCGCTGGAACACGTGGCGCGCCCTGCACGTGCTGCAGTGGTGGGAGCAGTAGCGGGCGGCGGTACGCGCGGCCTGGGAAACTCTTCCCCCGTTTTGCAGGGGGTAAGTCTCCCCAGCCGCTTCGGCAGGTTCACACCCGGCCAGACGCCTGAGACGGTTAGCGTCACGCCGACACCAATATCCGCTCAGTTGGGCAGCTACACGCGAGGTCAGGGCCGTCCGACGACGAACTGGTCGGTGTAGATCGGCTGCTTGCGCACGTAGTCGCCGGTGTGGCTGGCCGCCCACATCTGGTGACCGCCGGCGTAGATGCCGACGTGGTAGATGCCACTGCCGTCGTAGAAGAAGACGAGGTCGCCCAGCCGCATGTCCGACTTCGAGACGTGGTCGACGACCTGGTACTGGGCGGCGGCGTTGTGCGGCAGCTGGACGCCGAACTTGTTGTACACGTACTTGGTGAGGCCCGAGCAGTCGAACGCCACCGGTCCTTCGCCGCCGTAGACGTACGGGTGGCCCCACTCCTTCGAGGCGGCGTGCACGACCCGAGCACCCCGGCTGTCGTGGGAGCCGTCCGACCTCGACGAGGTGGGCGACCCCGCCACTGCCGGGGCGGTCACGGCCGAGCCGTTCACTGCCGGGGCGGGTGTGTCGGCGCTGGCGACCGTCGGTGCAAGGGGGAACACGACGGTCGTGGCGCCGAGTGCGCCCATGGCAGCCGTACCGAGTCTGCGGGCGCTTGGGCTCGGTGCGCGATGGCGTCCCGTGAACGCGTGGCGTCCCGTCAACGTCTACCTCCAGACGCCTCCGCCTCCTGCCCGGTGGTGCTCCCAGCCACCCAGGACCCGTGGGCCCATCGCCGGATCCGGCCTGCCCTGTTCGCGTGGCGCCTGAGGTTCGGCCGGGCAGGCTCGGCGTCCGACCGGGGCGCTGTACCCGCTCGTCACCGGGCCGGTGACGAACTGGCTGGCGAGTGTAGTGACGGCGTCTGGCGACCGGCGCAAGGGGCAGGGCGTGTCCTCGCAACATCGTGCCGATCAGCCACTAGCCAACACACATGGTTCGTCCCTTACAGTTCTCTCCGGCGTGACGTACACGCCCTGGTCTCTCGGGAGCCTGGATGACAACACGGTTGCCGCGACCGCTGGTGTGGACGCTTGCCTTTGCCCTGCTGCTCGTCGCCGCGTGGTTGGTCAGCTCCCGTATCGCGTACAGCAAGGTCAGCGGGGTGCCCGAGCCCAACACGCTTCTCCGGGGGACAGTGACGCTCGACGGTGCGCCGGTCGACGGCGCCAGCATCAGTGTCACGCTGTGGCCGAACACGCACATGCTGGCCCAGGCGAAGCGCGGCCAACCCATACCGATGTTCCCTGTCGAGCCGGTGAAGACCGACCACGACGGCGAGTTCGCCGTGACCCTGCACCCCGCGACCGTGTCGCCGACGTTCTGGAGCAGCGACGGCTCCGTCGACGTCACCGTGGATGCGCAGGCCGGGAAGAGGTTCCAGACCTACGAGTTCACTGCCACACAGGCCCGGCAGGATACGTCGGCCGGACCCCGGCTGAGCTGGTCCACGTACGAGGCCGACCAGCGCAAGGCCAGCCAGCCGATCGCGCTCGACATCGACCTCGGGCGGCACGCAGGCGTGACGGAGCGACCGGTCGCACGACCCGCGTCCTAGCCGCTCTTCGCGCGCGTTGTACCGGGAAAGGGCTACACCTCGAAGGCGCTCGGGTCGTCGGGTACGTCGACTGCGTGCTCCCGCAACGCCGCCAGAGGGACCATGTCGAGCACCGCGGAGTTCGTCGAAGCCAGCACGACGGGCGCCGCCACTCCGTCGTTGTAGGCACGCGCCCAGTTCGCGGCGGTGACGCACCAGCGGTCACCGGGCACGAGTCCGGGAAAGCTGTACTCGGGTCTGGGCGTGCTCAGGTCGTTGCCGATGTTGCTCTGATGCTGGAGGAACTCGGCCGTGACGACGGCGCAGATGGTGTGGCTCCCGAGATCCTCGGGGCCGGTGTTGCAGCAGCCGTCGCGGAAGAACCCGGTCAGCGGGTCCATGCCGCAGGGCTCGAGTTCCTCACCCAGGACGTTGCGCTCGGTCACCGCCCCAGCATCGCGCACCGCGATGGGTCGCGTGGCGGCCGGGGGCAGCGGGACTTGGTCAGCAGGCCCAGTTGAGGCACCGTGGCAGGAGCAGGAGCGTGCGCGCGTGGTTCCGCCGTGACCGCACTACCCGCCGCCTCCATGGACTTCCCGACCTCTGCAGGAGGCGGGGAGGCCGGGGAACAGGCGGTTACATCCCTTCCAGCGCGGTCGCCGGGGACGTAAGCGGACACCCGGGACACCCCGCTGCACCAAGTCGACAACCGGTGCATTGACGCCCCAACGACGGCTTCATTACGGTCGCCGCTAACCCGGCGCCGAGGGAGCGACATGCGTGAGCCGACCGTTGGCATGGAGGTCAGCTTCTCCAAGACCATCAGTGAGTCCGACGTCTACGGGTTCGCCGGCATCAGCGGTGACTTCAGCCCCAACCACGTCGACCACGAGTACATGAGCAGGACGCGCTACCAGCAGCGGATCGCGCACGGCGTGCTGACGATGGCCCTGATGTCCACCTGCTCCACCAAGCTGATCGACAGCCTCGGCAACCCGCCCACCGTGTCGTACGGCTACGACCGGGTGCGCTTCGTGGGCCCCGTGTTCTTCGGCGACACACTCACCGCCCGCTACACCGTCACCGAGGTCCAGGACGACGGCGACCGCACCCTGGCCGAGGTGACCGTGCACAACCAGCGCGGTGACCTCGTCAGCGTGGCCACACACATCCTGAAGCGTGTGTGAGGGGCCGGATGACCGGGACCGCTCTCTCGCTCCTCGACGGCGTACGCATCGTCGCGTTCACGCAGTTCCTGCTGGGGCCGGCCGCGGCCCAGTACCTCGCCGACATGGGCGCCGACGTGGTGAAGGTCGAGCCACCGGTCAGGGGCTCGTACGAACGCAGCTGGTCCGGCGCCGGCAGCTTCGTCAACGGGGTGAGCACCTTCTTCCTGCTGGCGCATCGCAACGTGCGCAGCGTCGGCGTCGACCTCAAGCACGACGAGGGCCGGCAGGTGGCACTCGACCTGTGCCGCGACGCCGACGTGGTGCTGGTCAACTTCCGCCCCGGCGTGATGGAAAGGCTGGGGCTGGCGGAGGAGGACCTGCGGCGCGTGAACCCGTCGCTGATCTACGCCTGCGGTTCCGGCTATGGCAGTGACAGCCCGTACCGCGACCTGCCGGGACAGGACCTCCTGCTGCAGGCGACGACGGGTCTGGCCGCGGCGACCGGGCAGGCCGACGGACCGCCCGTTGCCGCGGGTGCGGCGGTGGTGGACCAGCACGCCGCCTCACTGCTGGCCATGGGCATCCTCGGTGCGCTGCACCACCGCATCGCGACCGGGGAGGGACAGAAGGTCGAGGTGACGATGGCGCAGGCAGCGCTGGACCTGCAGGCCGAGCCGCTGCTCTACCGCCTCAACGGAGGCCTGGTCGAGCGCCCGAGCGTGCCATTGGGCTCGTCGTTCCACGAGGCGCCCTACGGTTTTTACCCCGTGCGCGACGGCTACGTCGCGGTCTCGCTGTCGCCGATGCGTCAGGTCAGCGCCGCGCTCGGCGACCCGCCGGACCTGGAGCCCTACCTCGACCAGCGCGAAGCGCTGACCCGGCGTGAGGAGATCTATGCCGCCCTCATGCCCTTGCTGGCGGACTTCACCGTCTCCGCCCTCGTCGACCTGCTGCGCAGCCACGACGTGTGGTGTGGACCCGTCAACGACTACGAGGCGGCCGTATCGGAGCCGTTCTTGCGTCACCTGGACCCGCTCGAGAAGGTCGACCACCCGCAGGCCGGCCCGATCACGCTGCTCCGGCATCCCGTCGCGTACAGCTCTGGGCAGGCGAAGACGCGACGCCCGCCCCCCGCGATCGGGGAGCACACCGACGAGGTCCTCCGCGAGGCCGGGGTGGACCCGGACCGGATTCGCCGGCTGCGCGACCTCGGCGTGGTCGGCGCAGACCGACCGGAGTCCGAGGACGCACCTACCGGTGGCGAGCGCAGGGAGAGTGCGACGTGACGAACCAGGACTGGGACGACTACCTGCAAGCCGCCGTGCGCGAGGCCGAACGCGCACGTTCGCGCGCCCCACAGCTGTTCCCCCACTACAGCGAGTCGGGGTCCTGGAGCCTGCTCGACGTCGACGCCCGCAGCTCCTGGCAGGACGGAACGTACGAGCACGGCAACTGGACCGCAGGCTTCTGGTTCGGAACCATGTGGCTCGCCGCGCTCGGCCGCGGCCACGACCGCGCCATCCTCGACATCGCGCGCGACCGCCTTCCGCGGCTGGAACCACGAGCGTACGACCACACCACGCACGACCTGGGCTTCCTCTTCTACCCCAGCCACGTGCTCGGGCACCTGTGCGGCTACCTCGACGACTCCCAGCTCGGACCGGCGGTCGAGGCGGCCCGCATGACCGTGCGGCGCTTCAACGACCAGGGCCGCTACATCCAGGCGTTCGGGCCCGTCGGGGAAGACCGGTCCGCACGCACCAGCACGATCGACACGATGATGAACCTGCCGCTGCTGTGGTGGGCGCACCGCCGCACCGGCGACACGCGCGCCTTCGAGGTCGCCCGACACCACGCGCGCACGACCGCCCGGGTGTTCATCAGGCCAGACGGCTCGTCGGTCCATCTCATGCACTTCGACCCGGTGAGCGGCGCCGTCGACTCCGAGTCGACCCTGCAGGGTGCGTCCGCACGCTCGGCCTGGTCGCGCGGGTCCGGATGGGCGGTCGCCGGGCTCGCCTGGTCGTACGCCGTCACCGGCGAGACCGAGCTCCTCGCGGGCGCCGAGCGCGCGTCCGCCTACTACGAGTCCGCGAGCAAGCCGGACGAGCTCCCGCCGTGGGACTTCGCCGAGGCGGCGGCGGACGCCCCGCGTGACTCCAGCGCCGCCGCGGCAATGGCGCTGGGTCACCTGGTGCTCGCGCACGTCCACCCCGACGGCGCGTCGCGTACCCGGTACGAGGAGTCCGCAGACCGGCTGCTCGCGACGCTCAGCAGGCGCGCACTCAACCGCGATCCCGAGGTGGACGGCATCCTTCAGCACTCGTGCTACTCCGTGCCCCAGGGCGTCGGCGTCGACGGCGCGACCGCGTGGGGTGACTTCTACTACGGCCTGGCGATGGCGGTGAATCACGGCTACGTCCCGCTGGGGTGGCTGCTCGACTGAGGGGCCGCGACGCCCCTTCTCCCTGACCGGCGCGCCGGCACGCCGGAGGCCGGGTGCAAGGATGAGGGACGTGCTCGACGTGGAGCTTCCTGCAGAGCCGTCCGGCCCGGCGCCGGTCCGGTCGTTCCGGGCCTGCCTCGCCTCGCTCCTGGAGATCCCGGTCGACGAGGTGCCGCACCCCGACGGCGACGTCGGCGGCGCGGTCTCGCACTGGCGGACGTGGCTCGCCGGGCGTGACGTCGGGCTGGTGCCGGTGTCCGGCGCAGCCTCGTTCCAGTGGCCCGGCTTCTGGATCGCCGTGCTGGAGGCGGCGCAGGGCGTGCGCGAGCAGACCGTCGTACTCATGTTCGGCACACCGCCCGGGGTCGTCCTGAGCCCGCAGGATGCGGGGCTGCTCGGCCGGGCGGCTGCCGGTCTTCCGGTGCGAGACGGCTACGTCGTCGCCGCGTTCGACCCGACGGTTCCTGGCGGTGCAGCGGCACCCGCGACCGACGGCCGGGTCGAGGCCATCGCGGTCGCGGACCGCGCCGAGGCGCCCATGCGGCAGGTGCACACCGTCCGGGCGCTTCCGGGGCGAGGGCTCGAGGGCGACCGGTACGCCGAGCAGGCAGGTACGTTCACTCCGCACGACGGCAGGCGCGGCGGGTACGACCTGACCCTGGTCGAGGCCGAGGTGCTCGACCAGCTCATCCTCCCCGAGGGCAGGCACCTCGGCTACGCGGAGGCCAGACGCAACATCGTCACCCGAGGTGTCGACCTCAACGCCCTCGTCGGGCGGCGCTTCACCGTCGGCGACGTCGAGTGCCTTGGTCGTCGCCTCTGCGAGCCGTGCGCACACCTGGAGCGGCTCACCCACCCCGGGGTGCTGCGCAGCCTGATCCACAAGGGCGGCCTGCGCGCCGACATCCTCACCGGCGGAGACGTCCGGGAGGGCGCCGCCGTGCGGGTCGTCGACTAGTTCCCGGACGTGGTTGAGTCAGGTACAGCGAACGGCTCGACAGACGGGCCGGACTGAGGGAGGGGACCATGCCGACCACGCTGGCGAGCCACACGCTGGACGTACCCGGTGCGCGGCTGTACTACGAGACCCGCGGCTCCGGCCCTGTCCTGGCTGTGATCGGGCTGCCGATGACCGGCACCGGGTTCGAGCACCTGGCCGGGCACCTGGCCGACCACTTCACGGTGGTCACCTACGACCCGCGCGGGTTCGGTCGCAGCACCGTCGAGGACCCGGACGAGGACGCGACCCCCGAGGTCACCGCCGACGACGTGCATCGCGTGCTCGCCGATGTCACCAGTGAGCCGGCCCTGGTCTTCGGCAGCAGCGGTGGCGCCGTCACCGGCCTCGCGCTGGCGGCCGCGCATCCTGAGCAGGTGCGCGTGCTCGTCGCGCACGAGCCGCCCGTGGTGCGCATGCTTCCCGACGCCGAGCAGGCCCTGGCCTCGGCCCGCGACATCTACGACACGTACCGCGCCGACGGCGCGGGACCTGCGTTCGGGAAGTTCCTCGCGTTCGCCGGCTTCGACATGCCCCAGCCCGACCCTGCCGCGCCACCACCCCCGCCGCCGTCGGAGCAGGACCAGGCCGACGGCGAGCGCATGCTGGCGCACAGCCTCCTGCCGGTCACCGGCTACCGGCCCGACGTCGCCGCCCTCCTCGCGCCGCCTCCGCGCGTCGTGGTCGCCGGCGGCGCCGCGTCGACCACCGAACACCTCGCCTACCGCACCGCCGTGGCACTCGCCGACGCGCTGGGCACCGAGGTCGCGCTGTTCCCCGGTGGTCACGGCGGGTTCATCGACCCCGAGATGAGCCCCGGCGGGTCGCCCCAGGAGTTCGCCCGGGTGCTGCGTGAGGTTCTCGACCAGAACTCGTGACGCCGTCAGGTACGCCGATGCGGCCCGCGCGCCTGGCGTTAGCGTCGTTGCGACGTTTACGCTTCTTCGCCGCGCGGCAGGGGTACGGACGACTGGGTGATGACCACCGACATCCCGTCGTCCGATCCCGACTCGTGCTCCTCACCGGGGCTCCACTGCACCGCCTGACCGGCGTGGATCGGTTGCCGCACGCCGTCTGACGCGCTTACCCAGCCCGAGCCCGAGGTCACCGCGAACAGCTGCCACAGCCGGGTCGGATGCCGACCGAGGGTGCCTCCCGGCGCGACCGAGACCAGGTGCACCGCGAAGCCGTCGACGTCATTCAACCGTGCGGCCTCGCACATGTGTATGCCGTGGCTCCCGTACTCGCTCACGTCGCCGTGGTCGAGCTCCACCCACTCCATGGCCAGAGACACTAGCGAGCAGGCGCGGCGCCCGTTGCTGCTGGGCGACCCACTGATCAGAGGTCGACGCCGTGCGGCAGCGGCATGCGAGCGACCCCACCCAGCCTCCGGTGGAAGCGCACATGCTCGGTGTAGGAGTCCAGCGCCGTCCACAGCGCCTCGTGGGCAGCCCACGGCAGCGGCTCGTCGCCGTTGTGCCAGCTGGCGCCGAACCCGATCCACACCGGGGTCCACTCCGCGGCGAGGTCCCACTCCCCGCGGTGCTTCATCAGCATCCGGTGCCGGATCTGGAACGCGGTCCGCGGCCCGTCCACACAGATCGGCGCGGTGCTCACCGGCCACACCCGCAGGTCGAGCCCCATGAGCGTGAGCTCGAAGTCGGCCAAGACGCACGGGTCCACCAGAACGGTCGCGACGTTCTCGTGCGGGATGCGTCTCACAACGGGCACGCTAACCCCGCCTACAGACATTTTTCAGCCCTTGACAACATCGTCGTCGCGTGTCAGACCTCACGCCGGCGACGTGTCAGTTCCTGGCACACGACTGCTGGCGCTAGAGGATTAGAAGACGACAAGTTCGGTCGGCTCGTCCCATGGGCCATTCGTGAGAGCTGCATGGGGTGATCGTGCCACCGGGCACCCCCAAGCCGTCCGTGACGAGGAACGCCCCCGACAACCGTCTCCAGGGAACGGGCCCTCAGCCCCCGCCGGCGGCGATGTCGGCCTCGATCCAGCGGCAGATCGCCTCCACCACGTAGTCGCGCTCGGACTGTTCGAGCGGGCGGCCCTTGGGGATCCCGTGCCACTTCTCCAGGCAGGTGCGGCAGCAGGTGGCGGTCGCGTGCTGGGCGACGAACACCGGATGCCCGCGGTACGGCGTCTGCCGGCCGTCCTTGTCGGGCTGCGCCGGTGCCAGCCGCTTGCCGATCAGGTCCTCGGCGTGCCTGCGGATCGTCGGCATGCCGCGCAGGTCGACGATCGCGCGGTCTCGCCCGCGTACGTGGAACCGCGCCCGGAACCGGTGTCTGGTGATCCGCGCCAGCCGCGCGTCGAGGTCGTCCACTCGAGTCGACGCTACGCGGGAGCCGAAGCCCTGTCACTACACAGCGTGATTCCTTCATGACAGACCGACTCGTAGCGACCTTCAAGGAAGTCGGATTTCCGGCACACGCTCAGACACGCTGTCAAAATCCATCGGCGTGTGCTCGACATCGGTTGAACATTTAGTCATTATGACTTCGCCTGGTCGCCCGCACGCTGTGACAACCGCGACCATGCATCGCACCCCATGCAAGGATCTCAGAAATGCTGCGTCGGTTCGCCATGGTGCGCCATTCCGACCCCAGCGGGGTCTCAGGTGTGGGCGTGGTCGCTCACGGCGTGCAGTTCGACGACGGACACGTGGCCGTTCGCTGGGTCTCGGAGGTGCCGTCGACCAGCCTGTGGAACAGCGTGGCGGACCTGCTGGCGGTCCACGGTCACCGGGGCGCGACCGTGATCCACTGGATCGACCCCGAGCCCGGCGGCACGGGCAGTCCTCCGGGGCGGGTGGTGAACGGCACCGCACAGCGGCGTCCCGACCCCGGGAACCGCCGTCCTGCGATGAGCCACCGGCCGAACGGCCGACACCGCGCCGACTGAGCCCCTACGCGGCGGCCCCTCCCGTTTCTTGCGCGGCGGAGCGGGCGTAGTGGTCCTCCGGGCAGTCGTCGGGGCTCCTTACGTCGAGCGCCTGCGGGGCAACAAGTCCCTGTCCGCGGCACTGACCGGCATCACCGCCGCCGTGGTCGGCGTCATTGCCAACCTGGCGGTCTACTTCGCGACCCACACCCTGTTCGGCGAGTCCCACGTGCTCGAAGCGGGACCGCTGCATCTGGATGTGCCCGTCCTGACCACCCTGTAGCCGGTCGCCCTCGGCGTCGGCGTGGTCGCCATGCTGATGATCTTCAGGCTGAGGTGGAGCGTCCTGCGGACTCTCGGGGTCTGCGCGGTCCTCGGCCCGGCAGCCGCCCTCGTCGGGTAAGGCGGCCGAGCGCTGCCATCGCCACCGCCGCGACCGCGAACGACGTGAACGACGCGCCCAGCCACGGCGGTGGCGTGAACCCGAGCGCTTCCCGGAGTGCGAGCCACGGGGCCGCCCACGCCTCGACGTACCCCGGGTTGACCAGCTGGTAGGTGACGAAGCCGAGCAGCCAGGCCACGATCGGCGACACCCGCGTTCGTGCGGTCGCAGAGAGGTCCCAGACGCCGCGGCTGACCACGAAGAAGTCGACGATGAGCACCGCGAACATCGGCACGAACACCGAGCCGAGCAGGTACAGGAAGTTCTGGTAGCCGGCGATGTTCATGACCAGCGCGAGCAGCGTCGCGGTCACGCCGATGCCCACGCTGACCAGGCGCCGGTCGAGTCGTGGCAGCAGGTTCTGCACCGACATGGTCGTGGAGTAGACGTTGGCGTAGGCCTGGTCCACCTCGTCGACCGTCAGCACGAGCAGCGCCAGCGCTCCGGCCGGTACGGCGAGCAGCGCGGCGATCACGTCGCCGCCGACGTCGACGATGCTGGCGAAGGCCAGGACTCCGAGTGCGAGGTAGAACGCGCTGGCCACGCCGTACCCGACGAACGCACCGGTGAATGCGGCGCCGGACGAGCGCGAGTGCCGGCTGTAGTCCGCGGCCAGCGGTGCGAACGACACCCCGCCCGCAGCGAGGGCGGCGTCGACGCCGAGCGTCCAGCCGTGCCAGCCGCCCTCGGTGGCAGACGGCATGGGCTCACCGAGCAGCGACACCAGCAGGTACGCCGACGCGGCGAGCACGAGCCAGACGACGAACTTTCGCAGGGCACGCACGGAGCCGAGCGGCTTGACCGCCATGGTGGTCGCGGCGGCACCGGCGAGCACCACCCAGAGCGGGCGGAGGCTGTCGTCGGTCAGCCTGCTGGCCGCCTCCGCGATGACGACGACCTCGAACGTGGCCCAGCCGATGTTCTGCAGGATGTTGAGGAGCGTGGGCACCACCGAGCCCCGCCGGCCGAACAGCCCGCGCATCAGCACCATCGCAGGCGCGCCGGTGCGGGCACCCGGCACCGCGGCCAGGCCGAGTATCGCACTGCCCAGGACGACCCCGACGGCGACCGCGCTGAACGCGGCCATGAGGCTCATCGGCGTTCCCGTCGGTGCGAGCACGAACGCGGCGGTGACCGGGCCGAACAGGGTCACACCCAGGTTCGCCCACAGCGTCATCTGGTCGAACAGTCCCAACGTCCGTGGTGGCGCCAGGTCGAGGATCAGCGGCGCCTCGGCCCCGTCGAGGTCGTGTCGGGTACGACCTTCCTGCTTCAGGTCGACACCGGACATGAGGAGCACCTCCTCCCTACGCCGGAATTACCCGGGCCAGGTTCAGGCGGTCGGCGGCGACGCAGCCGCCCTCTCAGCCCGCTTCGCGCGAGCTCCCGCGATACGTCGTGCGACCCTACTCAAGCCGCTCGCGCCGAGACAACCGTGCTCAGCGAGCTGTGGCACACCAGGGCCGCGCCGGTAGGTCACTCGGCTCGCAGCATCCGGCCGGCGATCCAGGCGATGTCGTCTGCGGTGCGCTTCGGCGTACCCGACGGTTGCATCACATGGCTGAGGACTACGCGCACGACGACGTCGATCCCGGCGGACAGCTCTCGGCGGGTCAGCGGCAGGTCGAAGGCCTCCAGCCGGTTGGCGATGACGCCCTTGGCGGTGGTGAGCAGCGAGTCGGCCCTTGTCGTCAGCAGCGGAAGCAGGTCGGACTCGCCCCCGTGCGTGGTGGACACGATCGCGCGCAGCAGCGTGTTGTCACGCGCCAGCTCGAGCACACCGCGCGTGGCTTCGCGGATGGACTCGACGGCGTCGTCCGGGTGGTGGTCGAAGGCGGCGTCCACGACCGCCAGGAACCCGGTGAGCTCGTTGAGCACCATGGCCTCGGCCAGCGCCTGCTTGGAGCCGATCTCGTTGTAGACCGTCTGCCGGCTGACGCCCACCGCGTCTGCGATCCGGCCCATGGTGACGCTGGACCATCCGGTACGTGCCGTCATCTCGACCGCGGCCGCGATGATCCGACGGTGATGGGAACCGACGTCCGGTCCTGGAGTCACCCCCGCGCTGGTCATGGTCGCCATGCTAGGAGACCGCTGACCGCTGCCGGCCCTCGGCGAAAGCCAACGCATCGGACCATCGCGAGCGCTCGACGATGTGTCGGCGGACCTTCATGACGTCCCGCGCCCGGTTGATGCTGAGGGCGCCCACGGCCCGGTCGTCGCGACGATAGAGGGCGAGGAAGCGCTCGGGGTCAGCGTCCACGACCTCGACCTCATCAGCCTTCGATGTGCCGACGAACTGAATCCGGCTCGAGTACCAGTCGGACCAGAAGTAGGGCACGGACGACAGCGGCGCCGCGGCGTCCGGGGCGAGCGCGTGTCGGGCTGCTGCTGCTCCCTGTTCGGCGGCGTTGGTCCAGTGTTCGAGCCGCATCAGCTCGTCGTCGAACAGCGGGTTCGGGACGTGGGCGACGTCGCCCGCGGCGTACACCCCGGGCGCTGTGGTCGCGAGCGTCGCGTCGCACACGACGCCTCCGTCGTGCTCGTGCAGCCGGACCCCGCTGTCCTGCAGCCATCCCGTCGCCGGTGCGACTCCCGTGCCCAGGACGACGAGGTCGGCGGGCACGACGCTGTCGTCGTCGAGCCGGACGCCGGTCACGCGGCCGTCGACGGACTCGATCCCGGTGACCCCGGTACCCGTGCACAGGTCGGTGCCGGCCAGCGCGTGCAGCTGCGCGCACACCGTCCCGGCCTCGGTGCCGACCGCCCGGCAAAGGGGTATGTCGAGCGCCTCGACCACGGTCACCGGCAGGTCGCGCGCGCGGGCCGCTGAGGCCACCTCGGACCCGATGAACCCCGCACCGACCACGACGGTGCGCGCGCCCTCGTCGAGCGCGGCCCGGATGGCGGCGGAGTCCTCGGCGGTGCGCAGGCAGTGCACCCCCGCGATGCCCTCGGCGCCGGTGAGGCCCCGTGGTGACGCACCGGTGGCGATGACCAATGCGTCGTAGGGCACGCCTCTACCGGCCACCGTGACCTTACGACCCGCGGTGTCGAGGCCGTCTGCGGCCGCACCGAGCAGGAGCTCGACGCCAAGATCGTCGCGAAGCTCGCGCTCGGTGCGGAACGGCGTGGCAGAGGCGGGACCGTCGCGCTCGAGCAGCTTCTTCGACAGCGGCGGTCGGTCGTACGGCGGGTGCTCCTCGGCGCCCACCAGGGTCACCTCACCGGTGAACCCGCCGCGCCGGGCGGCTTCCACCGCACGCAGGCCCGCCAGCGAGGCGCCCACGACAACGAGTCGTCGCATGCCGCTCAGTCCCGAAGGCTCAGCGCCAGCACCGGGCAGGCGTCGACGGCGGCGGTCACGTCCTGGCGGTGCTCCTCACCGGGCTGCTCGTCGTGCACGACCACGGTGCCGTCGTCGCCAACCTCGAACAGCTCCGGCGCCATCGCCTCGCACATGCCCAGACCCTCGCACGTGTCACGGTCGGCCATGATCCGCATCAGGCACCCACTTTCGTCAGAGGCACGAAGTCCTGCTTCTCGCGTACGCCGCAGTCGGGGCAGCACCACGTGTCGGGAACCGCCGACCACGGAGTTCCCGCGGGGAACCCCTCGCGCGGGGCGCCGACCGACTGGTCGTAGACGTACCCGCAGCCAGGGCACCGGCCGCCCTGCGCGTGTTCCTCGCCCGCGCCTGGGGTTGCGGGCGGCGCCGGATCCACGACGGGTGCGCTCACGTCACTGTGTTCCTGCGGCAACGCGTACCTCGCCAGCACCGCGCCGCGCTTTCGCGGGCTGATGTTGGCCCGGCTCATGTCACCGTCGAAGTGCGCGAGTACCCGGGGGTCCATCACTCGCCGCCAGACCGCGGGCACGAGGGCGATGATCATCATCCCGGCGTAGCCGGTCGGCAGCACCGGGGACTCCTTGTAGTCCCGCAGCGCCTGGTAGCGGCGCGTGGGGTTGGCGTGGTGGTCGCTGTGCCGCTGCAGGTGGTACAGGAGCACGTTGGTCGCGATGTTGTTCGAGTTCCAGCTGTGGCTCGGGTCCACCCGCTCGTAGCGCACCCGGTCGGCGGTTCCGACCTTCTGCCGAAGCATGCCGTAGTGCTCCATGTAGTTGACGATCTCCAGCAGGGAGAAGCCCACGACCGCCTGCACCAGCAGGTACGGCAGGATCTCGACACCGAGCCAGGCGATCATCACGCCCCACAGCACGGCCGACATCAGCCACGCGTTCAGCACGTCGTTTCCGAGCCGGAACGGGTGCCGGCCCCGGCGCGCGTAGCGCCGCTTCTCCAGTCGCCAGGCGCTCTTCAGCGAACCCCAGACCGTGCGCGGCCAGAACCGGTAGAAGCTCTCCCCCACCCGCGCGCTGGCCGGGTCCTCGGGCGTCGCGACCCGCACGTGGTGGCCACGGTTGTGCTCGATGTAGAAGTGGCCGTAGAAGCTCTGCGCCAGCGCGATCTTGGACAGCCAGCGCTCGTGGCTCTCCTTCTTGTGCCCCAGCTCGTGCGCGGTGTTGATCCCGATGCCGCCGATGCAGCCGATGGAGATCGCCAGGCCCAGCTTCTCCACCTCGGAGAGGTCGCCGTTCGCGACGAGCCAGAACGCGGCAACGAAGCCGGCGTACTGGATCGGCAGGAACACGTAGGTGATCCAGCGGTAGTAGCGGTCCTTCTCCAGCGTCTCGATCACGTCGTCGGGCGGGTTGGACCGGTCAAGCCCGACCAGCAGGTCTACCGCGGGCACGATCCCGAGGATCACGATGGGGCCGATCCACAGCCACACGGCCCAGCCGGTCAGCTGGTGCATCCCGAGCGCGATGAACGCCAGGGACGGCACCACCAGGCCGATCAGCCACAGGTAGCGCTTCTTGTCCTTCCACCGAGCGGTCGATCCCTGGGGGACGGTGCCGCTGGCCTCGATCGCCATCTTCAGGACCTCCTCCGTAGCAACTTTACAAAACCGTACTAGTTGTAAAGGTCGTTTGACAAGGCCCCTCGATCTGTAAAGCCGGCCGGATCATCCGGGTCGGCTAGGGTCGAGGGAGTGACGTCTCTGCGGAGTGCCGGTCGGTGCCCTGGCCTCTCGTGCTCCCGCGCGCGACGTCTCCCCGCGGGCGACGAGTTTCCGCCCCGATCTCGGTCAGCACCGATGACACCCCAAGTACTGGTTCCCGAGGAGTAGTGCGATGCGCAAGATCACGGCTGGTCTGTTCATCTCCCTGGACGGCGTCGTCGAGGCGCCCGACACCTGGCATTTCCCCTACTTCGACGACGAGATGGGTGCAGCGGTGGACGGGCAGATCGGCCAGGCCGACACCCTGCTACTGGGCCGCAAGACCTACGACAGCTTCGCCGGTGCGTGGCCGGAGCGCGAGGCCGCCGGCGGAGAGGACGCGGAGTTCGCCAAGAAGCTCGGCGACCAGCGCAAGATCGTCGTGTCCAACCAGGACCTCGAGCTCACCTGGCGCAACACCGAACAGCTGAAGGGCGACCTGGCCGAGGCCGTCAGGGCGCTGAAGAACGAGCCCGGTGAGACCGACATCGCGATGAGCGGGTCGGTCTCGGTCGTGCGTCAGCTGATCGCCGCCGGGCTCCTCGACGAGCTGCATCTGCTGGTCCACCCGATCGCGCTCCGCAGGGGTATGCGTCTGTTCGACGAGGGCGAGCCGTCGTACCCCCTTCGGCTGGTCTCCTCCCGGGCCTTCCCGACCGGTGTTCTCTACCTGGTCTACGCGCCGGAGGAGTCGGCCCCCTCGGGGACGTACGAGGACGCAAAGACGCACCTGCCGCAGCAACACGACGGCTGACCCTGGCCCAGGTCTTCGCGAGCCGGATCGGGTTGTACGGCGAAAACCAGTTGGCCGGAGGGCTGACGGTGTACGAGGCTCCCGGGCGTGGATGGATTCGACCCCGCGCTCAGCTTCGGTCCCGACGTCGCCGCCCGGTACGACAACGAGCCTCGCGGTGACGAGAAGGAGACCGTCGACTTCCTGTACGACCTCGCCGGCGACGGACCGGCTCTGGAGCTCGCGATCGGCACCGGCCGGGTCGCGCTGCCGCTCGCCGCCCGCGGCGTTCGCGTGGACGGGATCGAGCTCTCCGAGGCGATGGTGGCGCGGATGCGGGAGAAGGCGGGCGGTGACGCGCTCGAGGTCGTCATCGGCGACATGTCGGCAGCCGATGCCCCACGAAGCGGGTACCGGCTGGTCTACGTGGTGTTCAACACCATCCACAACCTGCTCACCCAGGACGACCAGGTGCGCTGCTTCGAGAACGCCGCCCGGCATCTGGCTGACGACGGCGTTTTCGTGGTCGAAGCCGGCATGCCCGGTGCCTGGCTGCGCGGCGGACAGTTCGTGGACGCCGAGTACGTCGGCAACGACGCAGTGGTGCTCGATGTCAACCGGTACGACCCGGTGACCCAGATCCTGGAGGAGAACCACGTTCGCCTCAGCAACGACGGCATCCGGATGGGACCCATCTGCCAGCGGATCGCGTTCCCCAGCGAGCTTGACCTGATGGCCCGCATCGCGGGCCTGCGGCTCTTGAGCCGTGCCGGCGGATGGTGCGGCGAGCCCTACACCGCTGACAGCAACCGCCACGTCAGCGTGTACGGCCGCTGAGGCCGAGCTCACTGTCGCGATCTACCGGCTCCGCAGTTGTCGTCGTCGGTCGCGTGTGGCGGCGGGGCTACCGACCGACCGGCTCGGACCGGTGCCAGTCGGACCGGCGAGACACGGTCACCGGTTGTCCCTGACGCGCCTGCTCGCCGACTGGTCTCGGTCTAGTGTGGGAGGCGCCGCCTCGCCACCAGCCCGGAGGAAGGCTCATGGCCGAGTACCCCCAGCTGTTGCACACCGTCCTCGACACCACCCGGCCGCGAGCGCTCGCCGAGTTCTACCGGGAGCTGCTCGGGCTGCGGTACCGGCCGGGCGACGAGCCACCTGCCGACGGAGGGGCCGACGACGCGGGCTGGCTCGTGCTCGTCGACTCCGACGGGAACCGCAAGCTTGCCTTCCAGCAGGTCGACAGCCTGACTCGCACTACGTGGCCCACGCACGAGGTCCCGATGCAGCTGCACGTGGACTTCACGGTCTCGAGCACCGAGGAGCTGCAGCGGCAACGCGAGCGGGCCGAGGGCCTGGGCGCGCGCATGCTGCTGGACCGCACCGACGACCCCGAGGAGCCGCTGTACGTCTTCGCGGACCCGTCGGGGCATCCGTTCTGCATCTTTGTCGCGTAGCCGGCCGATGCCGGTCGGGTTGGTTCAGCGCGCCGGCAAGAGGCGCAGGTTCTCCCGGAGCCGCTCGGCCGCGCTAAGCGCGGACTGCTCGCTCGGGTGGTCGATCGTGGGCACGCGGTAGCCGTCCTCCGTCACGTACCACCTGCCCGTTACCCGCGACTGCTCGACGCCGACCACGCTGTTCGTACCGTCAAGCCAGTCGTGGCCGCAGATGAGACAGGTGCGATAGCCCGCGTCGTCGCGGGCGCCGACGCTCGCGGAGCCACAGGTCCGACAGCACGTCGCACGGCCAGGGCCCCGGTGACTTCCAAAGGCCTCGTGATCCATCAGTTCTTCCCCTCGCCCCCACACTGCTGACCCTTCGACACTAGGACGGGTTGCCGTCAGCGGCTGATAGACACACCGTCGAGGCTCCGCGGGATTCGTTGGACGAACTGTCGGGGGATGATGTCCCAAACCACAGGAGGAGCGTCTACCCCAGGGCCGGAGCCATGGACCACACTCAACTGCAGCTCGGTGACGGGAGCGCTCTGCGTGTGTACGACACCGGTGCCGGACCCGAGCTCACGGTGTTCTGGCATCACGGCACGCCGAACATCGGGCCTCCGCCGGCTCCGCTGCTACCGGCGTCGGAGCGCCTCGGCATCCGCTGGGTGTCCTACGACCGTCCGGGATACGGAGGATCGACGCCAAGACCAGGACGCACGGTCTCGTCGGCAGCGGGATACGTGTCCACTGTCGCCGACGCGCTCGGCATCGACCGCTTCGCGGTGATGGGGCACTCCGGTGGAGCACCGCACGCCCTCGCCTGCGGAACCCTCGGTCCAGAGCGCGTCCTTGGTGTGGTCAGCATGGCGTCCCTGGCTCCCTACGACGCCGAAGGGCTCGACTGGTTCGCCGGGATGACCGACTCCGGCGCGGCCAGCCTGCGAGCCGCGGCAGCGGGCCGAGAGGCGAAGGAACGGTACGAGACCGAGCATGGCGAGGACTACGACCCCGAGTTCACCCCCGCCGACATGGCCGCTCTCTCCGGCGACTGGGCGTGGGTCCTGGAGGTCGTGCGCCCGGCGATCGCACAGGGCCCGGCACCTGCGATCGACGACGACCTCGCCTACGTCGCGCCGTGGGGCTTCGACCCCAGAAAGGTCCACACGCCAGTGCTCCTGCTCCACGGAGGACTGGACCGGGTGGTTCCACCGGCCCACAGCCAGTGGCTGGACGAGCATTGCCCGGTCTCTGAGCGCCGCCTCTTCCCCGAGGACGGGCACGTATCGCTCCTGACACGGGCGGAGGATGCGCTCCGGTGGCTGTCCGATCGCGCCTGATCCTGAGCTCGACCAGCTCAGCTGGCTCTGGGCGTCGACATCGACCTACCCGACGGTGACCTCGATGGATGGCCGTGTGCTTTCCGTGCCCGGACGATTACGCAGATTCTTTACCATCACGCTGACGAGAAAGCGCTACATTTCCGTTGGTCGACGGTCGGCCGGGGTGGGGACCTTGAGCGCGCTCGGGAGCGTGTGCCATGCGGTGTGTTCCCATCCCCCACCGGAGCAGGATCCTGATACCGGTCGCCGCCGCACTGCTGGTGATGCCCACCGCGGTCGCCGACACGGCGACCTCCACCGCGTCCGCGCCCACGGGAGTGAGGAACACCGCGCGCAGCGAGATCGCGCCGGCGGCCGCGCACGGCGTGCTGGCGTGGAGCCAGAACTCCCGGCGGGCGCCGAAGCACTACAACCTGTTCGTGAAGAAGCGCGGTCGCGCGGCCTTCAGGGTGAACCGACGCGGCACCCAGGGAATCGCCGGCAACATCGACGGCTCCACTCTGACTTACTTCCAGTGGAGCCGGACCCGGCGCTCCGACATCAGGTTCCTGAACCTTCGCACCGGCCGGCGCCGCGCACCGGCCGGCGTGAACACCAGGCGCAACTTTGAGCAGACGCCGTCGAAGGACGGCAAATGGCTGCTGTTCAGCCGCACCCGCCCCGGCTCCGGCCCGACGAGACAGCGGATCATCCTGCGCAACCTGTCCAACGGGAGACAGCGGTTGCTGGCGACCGGCAACGGAGGCCGGCGATGGGCCCAGGCCGGGAAGGTCAGCGGCGGCTTCGCGACCTACGTCAAGTGCCGAAACCTGTCCTACTGCAACGTGTTCCGCTACAACATCGCCACGGGCAGGGCAAGACGGGTTCCCAACCCGCGACACAGGGCGCTGTACGCGACCTCGGTGACCGCCGACGGCACCGTTTACTACGCGATCGGCAGCAAGATCATCTGTCCGCGCGACGCCAGCCTGTGGAAGCTCACCCCGCGTGGCCGCAAGGTCAGGCTCGCCGCGCTCGGACCGCGGTTCGACACCGGCGACACCAGCGTGGTGACCAGGGCGAACGGCAGCGTCGACCTGTTCTTCGACGCCTACCGGGTGCGCACTGACTGCGCCGCCAGGAGCGTGGACATCTACAAGGTCCGCGTCCCTTGACCACCGCAACTTTTTGCCCGTCGAAGCCAAGACAGCCTGGTGAGACCGGCGCTACCGTTGTGGCTTCTGAGGCTCTTGTTCTTGACAGGTGGGCGCCCGAGGCTTTACGCCGCCGTGCGCCCACCTCGCTTGCGGGGAGGGTCGATGGGCGTGGCGTGCCGGGCGAAATCTCGGGTAACGACCACTGCTGTCCTCGTTCTGGTCGTTTTGACCGTTCCCGCCATGGCCGTGGGCGTCCCGGATTTCGAGATGCCGTTCCCGTGCAGCCAGCGCTGGGTCGGTTCGACGCGGCCGACGCACAGCCCGAGCCCGCGAGCGATCGACTTCAACCGACGGGGCGACCTCGGCGACCTCGTCCTGGCATCTGCGCCCGGCGTGGTGTCTCGGGTGGAGAACCTCGGCAACCGCAGCTACGGGCGGTTCATCCAGGTGGACCACGGCGGCGGCCAGACATCGCTGTACGCCCACCTCAGTGCGGCGTGGGTCCGGCCGGGTGAGCGGGTGGACCAGGGGGCGATCCTCGGCCTCGTGGGCGCGACCGGCAGCGCGACCGGCCCCCACCTCCACTTCGAGGAGCGCGTCGGGAGCGGTCTGCGACGTCCGGTGTTCCACCAGCGCCTCTATCACTTCGGACCCGGACGGTCCGCCAGCTGCTCCGACGTGCCGGTGGCCGGTGACTGGGACGGCTCGGGGACAGACTCTCTCGGCGTGTTCCGGCGTACGGCACCGAGCCGCTTCCGGTTGCTCATGCCTGACGGGACCGCGAAGGTCATCCCGGCCGGACGCGCGTCCGACGTGGCGGTGATGGGCGACTGGAACGGTGACGGGATCACCGACGTCGGGGTCTGGCGACCGGCGACGCAGACCTTCCTGCTGCATCAGGACCCCGCAACGGTCCAGCGCATTCGGTTCGGGCGGGTCGGTGATGTGCCGGTGGCCGGCGACTGGGACGGCGACCAGACCACCGACGTCGGAGTGTGGCGACCGGCGACGCACACGTTCCGCCTGCTGGTGAACGGCAGCGTGCAGCTCATCAGTATGGGAGTCGTCGGTTCCCAGCCGATCACCGGAGACTGGAACGGCGACGGGCTCGATGAGCTGGGGGTCTTCAACGCCGGCACGGGCGTGTTCGTGCTCCGCAAGGCCGTACTCGGCGGTCCGGTGACCCTGGAGAAGGTGCCGTTCGGTGACCAGGGCAGCCTCCCCGTCGTCGGCGACTGGAACGGCGACGGCATCGACGACCTCGGCGCGTGGTCGCGCGCCACGGCCACGTTCGCGCTCCGGACCTCTACGGGCGTGGTGACCAGGAAGCGGTTCGGGCTGCCCCGGCGCTGAGCTCGGAGGCACCCACCCCTGGTTCACGTCGGCTCGACGCGCGGGCCAGGTTGCCCCGTTGGAGCCTCAGCCCTGTCCGCCGAAGCCGATCTGGTTTCCGTCCGGATCGCGGTAGGTCACCTTGCGTACGCCGTTGGCGTACGTCTCACGCTCGACGGGCTCGAGACCGCGGCGGGTGATCTTCGCGACCCATGCCTCGAGGTCGTCGACGAAGATCGTGTGCTGGGCATGTCCTGCGTCCTCCGCCTGCTCCTCGATGTAGACGTAGCAGTGCTCGGCGAGCTCCCAGACGGCCTCGGTCGGGTGCGGCACGAACGAAGGCTTCGAGCCCAGCAGCTGCTCATACCACTGCAGGGCCGGGGCGAAGTCGCTGACGGAGATGCCGGCGAACAGGTCCAGCGTCACGACCAAACACTAGCGGTTCTCGGCCGCGGAACGCTGGGCACGAGCCCGTCGCTTGCCCTCGTGCATCGCCTGTACCCGCGCCACCGGAATCTCGTGCCCTTCCTCGACCAGAACCGGCGCTACCGGCTGCGGCGCGGGCATCAGGTCGGCCCACGGGTCGGAGCCGGCGAGCAGCGCGGGCGCATTGCGTACGGTGAAGTCCGTCGGCGCGACCCGCTCGAGGTCGTCCCACGCGACCGGGAACGACACCGGCGTCCCAGGTCGCACGCGTGGGCTGTACGCCGCCACGACGGTCGCCCCGCCCGCGCGCGTGGAGTCCAGGAACACCTTGCCGCCGCGGTCCTCGCGGATGAACGCCGTCGTCGCCAGCACCGGGTCCAGCCGCTCGGCCCGTGCCGCGAGAGCCCGGGTCGCCGCGGCCGCATCCTCGATCGCGGTGGCCGTGATCGGCACGAACACGTGCAGCCCCTTCGCGCCGCTGGTCTTGACCGCGCCTGCCATGCCGACCTCGTCGAGCGCCTCCCCCACCAGGCGAGCCGCCCGGACCGCCGTCGAGAACGGGCTGCCGGCCGGAGGGTCGATGTCGAGCACCAGGTGGGTCGGTCGGTCCCATGCATCCGCGTGCATCAGCGTGGGGTGGTACTCGACCGCACGCTGGTTGGCGAACCACAGCAGCGACCGGCGGTCCTCGCACAGCGCGTACGCCACCTCGCGCCGGGACGACTCCGCCCACAGCGTGACTCGCTCGAGCCACGGCGGGGCGTACTTGGGCAGGTTCTTCTGCATGAACGGTCGCTGACCACGCAGCACCCGGATGACCGACAACGGCCGCCCCCGCAGGCCGGGCAGGATCTGGTCGCGCACCGTGTCGAGATAGTCGACGAGGTCCCGCTTGGACGCCTGAGACCCGTCGAACAGCGGCTGGTCCAGGTTCGTCAGCCGAACTCCGTCACGTGCCTCTTCCCCGCCCACCAGATCACCATCGCACGTCCGGGCCGCATCCCGCGCGCACGCGCCACCCGATCCGCTCAGCCCACATGAGCCGTGCGCGAGCGCCACCTGTGGTCCTCGCAGGACACGCCGGGGTGTGGGCGTACTACGGCGGATAGACCGTTCAGGTGATCTTTGGTCCACAGGTCCGGGATCCGCCACATTCGCCTGACGTGCGGCGCACCGCTGACTACTGTCCGAGACCTGAGCCCGACCGGCTCACCGACCCGACAGGAACCTACGCCATGAACGTCCTCGCACCCGCCGTCCTCCTCGACGCCCCGGCCCTACTCGGCCGCGGCCTCGACGCCGTGGACGTGGCTGTCGTGAACGCGCTGGGCGAGCGCTGCGGTACGGCCCCGGTCAGGCTGCGCGACCTTGCCGGTAACGCGTCGGCGGTGCTGTCGGTGTCGATCACCGCGGTCTGGGCGGACCAGAACTCCGAGGAGGCCGAGCAGGTGCTCCTGGGCACGCTCGCCCCGCGCCTGGTGGCCGACCTGGTGGCCGCCTGCGGCGAGGCGTGGCGAGCCGAGGCCGAGACAGTGGTGGACCTGGTGCTGGCGTCACGGCTGGAGGAGCTGGCGTCGCTGCCCATGGCGATGCGTGCCGGCTGCCTGCGTGTCGACTCCGACGCGATCGAGGACCTGCTGGCACCCGTGGTCCAGCACCCGCAGGCCGTCTGGCTGGTCTGAGCCACCACCCTCGACCTCCCATCGGCGGCCGGTCGGCGGCGGCGGACGATGCCCGATGTCGGAGCCCGGTGCCAGGATCAGCCCGTGAGCGAACCACGGGTGCTCTCCTCCTCCCAGCTCGTCGACATCGCGGCCACGCTGCCCGAGGTGGTCCTCAGGGAGGGCCCCGACTGGACCAACATCACCTTCAAGGGCAGAGGCTTCGCCTGGGTCAACCATCCGGAGAACCGGGCGATGATCAAGGCCCGCCACGACGAGCGCGCCGCCCTGCTGGCCACCGCGCCCGTGACCTACGCCGCCGGCTGGGCCACGAACTCCTCGGCGTGGGTCAGGGTCCGCCTCGAGCTTGCCGACCCCGACGAGGTCCGCGAGCTTCTCGAGGACGCCTGGCGGATGACCGCCACGAAGCGGGCGATCCGGGCGTTCGACGAGGTCCGCGAACGCTAGTCGGCGGCTGTTCGGCAAAAACCGCCCGCAGACGTGGCCGGTCGCAGACAATCACCCCATGGAGCGCGTGCGCAGGGGAGTCGCATTCCTTCTGGTCGGGGTGGTGGCCTACGCGCTGGCCCTGTTGCTCGCCAACCCCTGGCGGGTGGACGGTCTCACCGACTCGATGGTGCCCGTCCTGGCCCTGTCGGGCGTCGTCACGGCCGTCGTCGGGTTCGTGTGGCTCGTACTCGGTCTGTGGCAGGGCGACCGGCGGTAGACCGACCGCGAAGCGTCTCGGTGCGGACCACAAGAGCAGCGCATCTGCCGGTTTAGCCGATTCGTCCCGCGGATAGAAGTCTCTATGAGACGGACGCACTGATGCGCCCGCATACCGACAGGCGCCCCCGGCCGGACGCCGAAGCCTGACCTGGCCGGGAGAGCAGGCGCAACGCGACCGGGTAGGCCCGGACCGCCGGAGGTCGGGCGACGTGAGATGTCGCCGAGAGGGGGTCCGCGGAGCCGGAGGCGTCTGGAGGTAACCCATGACGGGACGACGCGACGCGCCCCGCCCCCGACGCCGCGGCCGCACTGTTCTCGCCGGTGCGGTCGGCGTGGTGGGTCTGAGCATTCTCGTGGTCCCTCTGAGCGACATGACGATCGCCGAGTCGCCTCCGGCCGCCCCGGACACCGCGTCCGGCCCGACGGCGACGTCGCATGCCACGGGCGATGTCGGCAGCACCTCCCGGGTCTCCGGTGTGCGGGTCGTGCATGCGGCCGCGGAGGAGCTCGGGCACCCGTACAAGTACGGCGCCGACGGTCCCCGGGCCTTCGACTGCTCCGGCCTGACCCAGCAGGTGTACCAGCAGTTCGGCATCACGCTTCCGCACAACTCGGCGGCGCAGTACCGGGCAGTCGAGCACGTTGCCAAGTCCGACATGCGGCTCGGTGACCTGGTCTTCTACTACGACGACGGCGGTATCTACCACGTGGGTATCTACGCCGGGAACAAGCAGGTCTGGGCGGCGGGCAGCCCGGGTGAGGTCGTGCGCAAGCACCACATCTGGACCGACCGGTACGTCGTGGGACGGCCCTGACTGCCTCCCGGCTCAGGGTTATGCATCAAACTGATTTGATGTATTATCCGGGGCCATGGCGCTCCCCTCCGCCACCACTCCCCCGTCGTTCGTCCGCCTGGTTGCTCACCCGCTGCGCTGGCGGCTGGTGACCGAGCTGGCCAACAGCGACCTGCGCGTACGCGAGCTGGTCACCCTGCTCGCCCAGCCGCAGAACCTGGTCTCCTACCACCTGCGACTGCTCCGCAGTGCGGGTCTGGTCAGCGCCACGCGCAGCAGCTTCGACGGCCGCGACAGCTACTACCACCTCGACCTGGACCGGTGCGCGCACGCCCTGGCCGGTACCGGCGCGGCGCTGCATCCGGCGCTGTGGATGCAGACGGCGACGCGCACCCCGGACCTGGGCACGACCGAGGTCGCCGTCCTGTTCGCGTGCACGGGCAACAGCGCCCGCTCACCGATCGCCGAGGCGCTGCTGCGCCATCACACCGCGGGCGACGTGACGGTGACCAGCGCCGGCAGCCGCCCAAGGCCGCGCATCCATCCCAACGCCGTCCGGGTGCTGCGCGAGGAGTACGGCGTCGACATCAGCGACCGGCACCCCCGCCATCTGGACGCCGTGGCCGGTCGCCGGTTCGACCACGTGGTCACCCTGTGCGACAAGGTCCGAGAGGTCTGCCCCGAGTTCGGCTCCCGCCCTCGGCTTGTGCACTGGAGCATTCCGGACCCGGCCGCGGCCGGCGACACCGACGAAGCCGGCTACCCCACCTTCCAGCGAATCGCGGCGGACATCGACGTCCGCGTCCGCCACCTGCTGCCCGTCCTCACTCCCACACCCCAGGAGGCCCAGCCGTGAGCACACCACAACAGCTCGCAAGCGTCCGCTACCTCGTCGACGACGTCCAAGCGGCCATCGACTTCTATACCGGTCATCTCGGCTTCACCCTCGGCGTCAACGCGGTACCGGCCTTCGCCGAGGTCACGGCGGGGCCGCTGCGGCTGCTGCTGTCCGGACCCGCCAGCTCGGGTGCCCGCGCCACGCCCGAGGACGCCACCGCCAGCGGTCGTAACCGCATCCATCTGGTCGTCGACGACCTCGATGCCGAGATCGACCGGCTGCGCCGCGAGCACCTGCCGTTCCGCAGCGACGTGGTCGCTGGGCCGGGCGGACGCCAGATCCTGCTCGCCGACCCGGCCGGTAACCTCGTCGAGCTGTTCCAGCCGGCCGGCCGAGCGGCGCACACCACACCGGCGGCACCAGCGGCACCGAACACCGCCTGAGCGGCGGCCGGCGGGCTGCGGAGGCGGGTCCACCGCCTTCAGGCGCCGCTGTCGTCTCGGTTCGCTACTCCCGCGTACCCAAAGTTCTCCTCCTGTCCGGCGGTTGCGCCCGGCTCGCGAGCGTCCCCCGCGTGGTCCGAGACAGGAGATCTTCCGGATTCCGCGCCGGAACGTGACTCTGCACATTGTCTACTGAGAAGGTATGCAAACACCACAAGCGCACCAAGCGGGACCTAGGAGGCGGGGCTGATGATCCAGCCGTACCCAACCAGCCCGGACTGCTCGTGCACCGGCCTTGTCGATCACGACCACTACCACCTCGACCAGATCGACGACTACATCGTCGTGACGGCGGGAGGTCAGATCGACGCCAACGCGGTGCCGCGCCTACTCCACGCCATCGACGTCGCGGCCGCGGTGGCCCGTCGGATCGTCATCGACCTCACCAGGGTGACCTTCCTCGACCGCGCCGGCCTGGACGCACTCAACGAGGCACTTGCATCCGTTCGAGAGTCGGACGAGTCCGTCTCGCTGGTCGGGCCCGCGGGTGTCGTACAGACGGCCATGAACGGCGCCTCTCCCGACGTGACGTTCTCGGTGCCCGACCACGTCGACGACGCGGAGGTCGCCCTGACCCACCCCTGAGGGGTTCTACTTCTTGGTGCGCCTGCTGCCGGCGTGCCAGTCCTCCTCAGAGCCCACCTGGTCCTCGTCGACGCCCAGGGCAGGCAGCTGGGGCAGCTCACGAAGGCTGCGCTTGAGCTCGGCGAAGCCGGGAAAGGTCGCCAGCCCGACGACGTGGTCCCACAGCCGTACTGCGTCCTCCTCGTCGGGGAGCCGCGAGATCACGGGGCCGAAGAACGCCACACCGTTCGGTGGCCTGAAGTGGATGATGGGAGTGCCGACGTCCTTCCCCGTCAGGGAGAGGGCCTCGTCGGTCTCGCTGCGGATGTCGACGTCGAGCGACTCGTCGTCCAGACGACCAACCAGGTCACGGGGCAGGCCAACCTCGTCGAGCACCGGAGCGACGAAGTCCGCGGTACCGCGGACGTCGACGCCGTCGGCGACCTGGCCGTCGAGAGGCGGCCTCTCGAAGACCCGGTTGCCCAGCGACTGGTAGAGCGGCCCGACGACCTCGGCTCCGTGCTCAGCGCGGGCAGCGTGCACGACCCGAAGGAGCCGCAGCCCCGCGGTGTGCCCGGCCTCGTACTCGGGCGGGAAGTGCGCGTCGTAGTCGACGTGAGCGTTCAGGACGCGCAGCGAGATGGTGCGCCATTCAACGGCGTAGTTGCGCTGCGACTGCACGAGACGGACCCACTTGCTGGTCATCCAGGCGAAGGGGCAGACGGGGTCGAAGTAGAAGTGGATGTCTGGGTGCGCCATATCCGCACTCCTACCCGGCGGTGCAGCACCACAACCGCGGCCCCGGTACTTGGCGACCGTGGCTGCGTCATGTCCCTCCGTCAACGTCGTCCTAACAAGTAGGGGGGCCGCGGCCACCCGCCGGTCCGCTCCCAGGACACAGGCGCTCGGGGAGGGAGGTAGGTCATCGCACGCGCGGCACGCCGAACAGGGGCGTGCACCCGGTGGTAAATCGACAGGCATACCCGTCGTAGCGGGTGAGAAGGCGAAGGACTGGTCATGTACGGACACACCAAACCCAAGGCGATCACCCGGCTGGTCGCGCTCGCCGTGACGCTGGCTGCGCTGGTGCTGACAGGGGTCGGCGCCGCAGGCTCTGCCACGGCAGCACAGACACGGGCCATCTCGCCGACCACGATCCCGGTCACGGGCACACTCGCCAACGGCAAGGGTCTCGTCAAGGGCACCCTGCACATCACGCGTTTCGTCCCGAGGCTCACCGGCCTGGTGGGGGTCGGCAGGTTCACCGGCACCGTGAGGAACGCAGCCGGCAAGGTGCTCAAGCGCGGCTCGCAGCAGCTCGCCCTGCCGGTGAACCTGGGGGCGAGCAGAAGCAGCTGCCGCAGTCTCAACCTGGCGCTGCTGTCCCCCGTCCTCGGCCTGCTCGGGCAGCCGGTGCAGCTGAACCAGGCGCACCTGCATGTCAGAGCGGCGCAGGCACCCGGGAACATCCTGGACAGCCTGCTGTGCACCGTGGCGGGGCTGCTCAACGGGCCGAACAGCCCGCTTGCCGGGCTGCTGGCTCCGGTGCTCAACCAGATTCTGGGCGCCCTCGGGTAACCAGGACGCTCCGTCTGTGGGCGCCGGTCGTAGGCGGACCGGCGCCCACTGCTCTGTGTGGAGCGGGTGTGCCAGCGCATTCTCCGCTGGCCGTGGCGGCTTGCGTGGTTGCGGCCCTGCCTCCTTCAGGGATGGGTGAAAGCGACGCGAAGTCTCGCGGGCTCGCGGGCCTTCTTGTGCCGGGACCAGGCGGGGGTGACGTCACTCACGTGCGCCGCCACGTCATGTTGTTGCGCCTGCCCTGTCCCATTCACCAGGGGCCGCGGACGGCCGCCGGTCGGCTCGTACGACACGAACTCACTCGGGAGGGAGGAGATCGAGCGCGCCGAAATGCCCTAACAGGCAGGCCCCGTGGCAACCCGGAAAGGCATACCCGTCGCAGCGGGTTACAACGAGACGAAGGACATGTCATGAACGCAAACACCAAGCCCAAAGGGACCACTCGGATGGTTGCCGTCATTGTGACGCTGGCCGCGCTGATGCTGACAGGGATCGGCGCCGCGGGCACCGCCTCGGCAGCGCAGGCGCAGTCGACCGATCCCACGACGATCCCGGTCACAGGCACTCTCGCCAACGGCACGGGAGCCGTCGACGGGACGTTGGACGTTCAGCGTTTCGCCACGCAGAACGGCAGCCTCGTCGCGTTCGGGACGTTCACCGGCACGGTGACGAACGCGGCCGGTGACGTGGTCTCCAGCGGGTCGCAGCAGGTCGCGGTACCTGTGAACGTGGCGGCCAGCAACGGCAGCTGCCAGATCCTCGACCTGGTGCTCGCACCGCTTGACCTCGACCTGCTCGGGCTGCAGGTTCACCTGGACCAGGTGCACCTGAACATCACCGCGCAGCAGGCACCCGGGAACCTGCTCGGCAACCTGCTGTGCGCCGTGGCCGGGCTGCTCGACGGCCCGACCAACCCGGTCGGTGCTCTGCTCAACCAGCTGACCGCGCTGCTGAACCAGATCCTGGGCGCCCTCGGCTGACCAGCAAGACACTTCGTGTGGGCGCCGGTCGTACGCGGCCGGCGCCCACGCTTGATGTAACCGCCTGTTCCCTGGCGTCCCCGCCTCCTGCAGGCGTCGGGAAGTCCATGGACGCGGCGGGTAGTACCGCACTCACGGACGCCACTTCATCCCCCCGCGGAGTGCACGCGGAAGTGCTGCCGCGCGAGTCATCGGGCGACAGCAACAGCGGCGAGCGTCACTGCTTCAGCCCTTGGTGCTACGCGGCGACCGAGTCGTCAGCCGCGACCTGACCGGGACCATCGGTGCCGTCCCAGGTCCCGGTTGTCGCGCGACCAAAGACCGATTGGCCAGCCCAACCGCTTCCCGCAGGATTGGTGTCACAGGCCGCTACCGGCCGCACCCGGCTCTACATCACCAGGAGAACACCATGAAGAACATCGCCGCAGCCCTCATCGCCACGCTGGCCCTCGGCGCCGGAAGCTTCGCCTTCGCCGCCCCCGCGAACGCCGTCGTCCGGGACGGCGCGCACCACGCCCGCCACACCGCCAAGGACGACCCGGCCGGCCACAAGGTGCACCCCCGCAAGAACCACGCGTGACGCGCCGGCCCTGTTGCCGGTAGGACCCACGGCGCCCGCCCCGCACCCGGGGCGGGCGCCGTGGTGTCTCAGCCCAGGTCTTCCTCGAGTGCGCCAACCGGCAGCGGCACGACCAGCGTCAACGCACCGATCAGGGCGATCGCGGCCAGCGCCGCGGCGGCGCCGAACGCGTAGCTTGCGGCGTGCAGGAAGTCACCCGGAACCGCGTGCGCGGCGAACACCGACGCGATCACCGCGAGCCCGATGGACCCACCGAGCTGCTGCATCGTCTGCAGCAGTCCCGAGGCCGCACCGGCGTGCTCGGGCTCGACATCCAGAAGCACCAGCGAGGTGATCGGCATGAAGCTCAGCCCGGCGGACAGGCCGGTCGCCAGCAAGGGCAGGAACGCGCCGTCCCAGTAGCCACTCTCCGGTGCGAGGAATGCAAGACGCAGGAACCCTGTCAGCATTCCCGCGGCACCGACGACGATGAGCGGCGCCTGGCCGAACCGGGCCACCAGGCGCGGGCTCACGCGCGACATCGTGAACACCGCGAGCGGCAGCGGCAGGAACGCGGTGCCGGCCGCGAGAGGCCCGTAGCCGAGCCGGTCCTCGAGGAACTGCACCATCAGGAAGAACATCGACAGCATCCCGCCGAACATCCCGGCCATCACCACCAGTGCGGCGACACGACGGCGGTTGCGCAGCAGGGCCGGGCGCAGCAGTGGGTGGGCGACGCGGGTCTCGGTCACCGCGAGCGCCGCGACCATCAGAGCACCGACGACGAGTCCGGCGACGGTCCGTACCGAGCCCCAGCCGTGCTCGGGTGCGCCGATGAGCGCCCACACGATGGAGACCGCGCCGCCGGTTGCCGTGACCGCGCCGACGATGTCGAAGCGACCCGGTCGGCGTGGCGTCTCCGTCACGTAGCGACGCACGGTGGCGAGCACGGCCAGCCCGATCGGCACGTTGATGAACAACGCCCACCGCCACGAGATCAGGTCGGTGAGGACGCCGCCCAGGAGCAGCCCGAGCGCTCCCCCGCCGGACGAGACGGCGGTGAACAGCGCCAGCGCCCGGTTGCGCGCGGCCTCATCCGGCGCACTGGTGGTCAGCAGCGCCAGGACCGACGGCGCGGCAAGCGCTGCGCCGGCGCCCTGCAGGGCGCGGGCGGCGACGAGAACCTCCTGGGACTGGGCGAGGCCGCCGACCAGGGAGAACAACGTGAACACGCCGAGTCCGGCGCAGAACACCCGAAGCCGGCCGAAGACGTCGCCGAGCCGCCCGCCCAGGAGCAGCAGACCACCGAACGCGAGCGTGTAGCCGTTGAGGACCCACGACAGCGCGGCCGGCCCGAAGTCGAGATCGGTCGCGATGTGCGGGAGGGCGACGTTCACGACGGTGACGTCGAGGACGAGCATGAGCTGGGCGATCAGGACGATGAGGATGCCGAGCGCTGCCCGGCCGGCGTCGGGCGGCAGGTCGCTGGGCTTGTTGTGGGGCTTGTTGTTGGGCCGGTTGTTGGGCAGGCCGCGACGCCGGTGGGCGCGCTCGGAGGTGAGCAAAGACATGCGGTGGCAGTCCTGTTCTGGCCGGTTCGGCCGAAGTAGACTAGTGGAGACTTGGTCCGGTTAGACTGTGCCATAATCGGAGAGAATCTCCGGTACGTCTGGCAACAGTAGCGGAGAGTGTCTCCGTTTCGCAAGTAGGTTTTACTGCTGGCATCGATGCCGGTGAGGAGGAAGGGTCTCGTGCGGGCTGACGCCAAGCGCAACTACGACCGCATCGTCGAGGTCGCGCGCGAGGTCTTCCGGGAGAAGGGGTACGACGCCCCGCTTGACGAGGTCGCGCGGCGTGCCGGCGTCGGCGCCGGCACGCTGTACCGCCACTTCCCGACCAAGGACGCGCTCGTCGACGCGGTGATGCAGGCCTGGGTCGACCGGGTCGAGCAGGCCACGGGCAAGACGCTGGCGTTCGAGGGGCCGCCGCGCGAGTTTCTGCTGCGCTGGTTCGAGACCTACGTCGCGCTGATCTCCTACCACAAGGGCGGCCCGGCCAAGCTCACCTCGGCACTCGGTGACGACTCGTCACCGATCCACCACAAGTGCGAGGTCCTCACGGCTGCCAACGGCCGGATCGTCGAGCGGCTCACCGCGGAAGGGGCACTGAAGCCCGGCGTGGAACCGATCCAGCTCGGTCGGCTCGTCGGCGGCGTCGCCACCATCGCCGACCAGTCCGACCTGTCGCCCGAGGCGGTGCGCCCCCTGCTGGAGGTCGTCGCCGACGGCCTCCTCGCCTGACGCCGCCGACTGCCGCGCACGACACAGCCGGTGACCGAGCACCTGTGATCGGGTGAATCGGCGCCGGAGAGTGCCGGCACCCCAGTAACCTCCTGCTAACCGGGGGGCTCCGGTTCCGGAGCGTGTGGAGGGCGGGGCGGTGATCGCCATGGGTGGGATGACCACCAGGTCGCGGGTGGCGCTGGCAGCGGTTGCGGTCGCACTGCCGCTGGCCGCCGCCGTGCCAGCGAACGGTCTTGTGCAGGACCCCGGGACCACGACGCTGGGATCGCTCAGCAGCACCCAGCAGCCTGGGAACAGCGAGAGCTGGGGGTCGGCGCTCTCGGCCGACGGGCGGTTCCTGGCCTTCGCCTCGTTCGCGTCCAACCTGGTACCCGGCGACACCAACGACGAGGACGTCTTCGTCCGCGACCTGCAGACGGGGACGACCGAGCGGGTGTCGGTCGCCGACAACGGGGAGCAGGGGAACAGCCTCAGCTCTGGTGCGAGCGTGAGCAACAACGGGCGGTACGTCGTCTTCGAGTCTGACGCGTCGAACCTGGCACCGGGTGACATCAACGCCAACCCGGATGTCTTCGTCCGCGATCGTTTCGCGGGCACCACAAGGATCGTCTCTGTCAGCAGCAACGAGGCCCAAGGAAATGGCATCAGCTCGCAGGCGTCGATCTCGGGGGACGGCCGATACGTGGTGTTCGGCTCGACCTCCACGAACCTCGTAGCCGGAGACAGCAACGGCAGAAGCGATGTGTTCGTTCGAGACCTGCTCACCGGAACGACGAGCCTGGTGTCTGTTGACAGCCAGGAGGCGCAGTCAACCGGTCAGAGTGGGGACGCGTCGGTGTCGGCACATGGCCGGTACGTAGCCTTCGGGTCGGCTGGACGACTTGTGCGTGGAGACACCAACGGTACGCCCGACGTATTCGTGCGTGATCTGCTCACGGGCACGACGGAACGGGCCTCGGTCAGCACGCAGGAAGCCCAAGCAGGCAAGGTAAGCGGGCGTCCAGTGCTGTCGTCGACCGGCCGGTACGTGGCGTTCGTGTCCACAGCCGCGAACCTCGTCCCCGGTGACACCAACGGCGCCCCCGACGTCTTCGTACGTGACCGCGCGGCCGGCACAACCCGACGCGCCTCGGTCAGCAGCGGTGAGGGTCAGACCAAGACCTGGAGCGACTGGCCGGCCATCTCGGCGAACGGGCGCTACGTCGCGTTCCAGTCGAACGCGTCGAACCTCGTTGCGGGCGACACCAACGCCTTGCCGGATGTGTTCCTGCGTGACCGCGGAACGGGGACGACAACACTGTTGTCGGTGAGCAACCGCGAGGCACTCGCCAACGCGCTCAGCTCCGACCCCGCGATCTCAGACGACGGGCGCCTGGTCGCCTTCTACTCCGAGGCCACGAACCTGACGCCTTCGGACACGACCGCCTCCCCGGATGTGTTCCTCAGGCAGCTTGGCACCCCATAGTCGGTTGCGAGTCGGGCCGGGCCTGCACACGGCTCTCACAGCCGAGGGTCGACGGGACACCAGCGAGCGCTGGTACGGCCGGTCGTTGACGTACTGCCCGAGGGAGAACGACTCGGCCGCACCGCGGCGGCGCGCACGCACCAGGCCCATGGGGTCGATCTCCAGCAGCAGCATGCCCGTGCACCGTGACTGAGATGCCTCCGGGTAGAACACGTGCGCTTGGCCGACAGACTCGTCGAACGCCTGGACCCGCTCAGGATGCTTGTGCAGCAGGAACCTGAGATCGGTTGCCGGCGGAGTCGTGGAGGTGATGGTCAACAGCACTGCCGCAGTGTCCCCCAACACCCCGGCAGCGTCACCAACAACTGACCATGCTGTGCCGAGCCCCGCGTGCCTCGGTCCTTTAGTCTCGGGTCACCGTGCGCCGCGCGAGGACAAGCTGAGTCAGCGATGCGGAGTTGGGGTCTGACGTCGCGTCGTCCGCTCGCCGCCTCGTGGAAGGGTCGGTCAGCCGCCGAAGAAACCGTTGGTCTGCGACCGAGCGGGGTGCGCCGCGGTCGGGTCGAGCGCGGCGAAGGTGAAGACGATCTCCTCGGTACTCCCGGTTGCGCGGTTGTGGCAGAAGTAGTCCCTGGGCTTGTTCACCGCGAGGTGCCGCGTGCAACCCAGCTGCCCCACGTACAGGCGATCCAGCCTGCGCTGCACGATCATCACCGTTTCTCTCGACCGCACTACGGCCGAGCTGGAGCTCTGCGACACCACCCGTCCGGGGTTGGTCGGGAGTGGGTAGCGGGTCGGCCAGGTGCCGGTGGAACCGCCGGCCATCGCCTGGCCGCCGTTGAGAGCGAGAACAGTGAGCGCAGCGGTGGACACCGCAGCCGCAGCAACCTTGTGCATGAGAATCCCCCCTGGGGCGTGATCCGTAGGTAGGTCATCGCCGTGGTCCCGAGCCCAGGCGTAAGTAGTGCTACCCACGTTTCTGGGGATCCAAGCCAGGATTTTGCCCAAGTCTGTGCATTTGCTGCGCGCAGCGCCGAACACAGTGCCGGCCGGTGATCGTCCGCGGCACTGCTCACGCGCCGCCTGCGTCGGAGCCTCCCTCGCGACGAAGCGTCCTCTCCGGAGCCTCTATCGGGTTGCGGTCGAGAGCACGCTGGTCGCGTCGTCAAGCCAGTCCCGGCCGCACTGAGAGCAGGTGAGATAACCTGCGCAGTCGCGCACGCTTCCGCTCGCGGATCCGCAGGTCCGACAGGTCGTCGCACACGCGTCGGCGTGACGAACGAAGACGTCCTGATCGATCATTGACTTTCCCTCTCGGCCCCATGTGCTTGCTGTTCGAGAGTAGAAAGAGACGGCTTCCACGGCGCATGGACAACACGTCGAGGTTCGCCAGCATCCGTTGTACGAACTGTCTCTTCCGGCAGGCCGGCTTCCTCGGTGGTGGTGCGTACGTCACCCGCGAGAGCGCAGCTCTGCCGTAAGGGCGCTTCGAGCGTCCGCGCTCAAACGGTGAGCACGACGCGGAAGCGCGCCTTGCCCGACATCATCCGCTCGAAAGCCTGTTCTGCCTGGGGCAGTGGCATCGTCTCCACCATCGGCCGCACGCCGGTCAGTGCGGCGAAGCGCAGGGTGTCCTCGCTGTCCTTGGCCGTACCCGACGCGTGCCCGGCCGCCAGCCGACTGGCGGGGATGAGGTCGGCCGCCGACATCTGCAACGGCTGCTGCGGAACACCGACGACGACCAGGCGCCCTCGTGGGGCAAGGCCGCCGATGGCAGCGGTGGTGGCCGCGGCGTCGGGCACCGTGGAGAGCACCGTGCTGGCTCCGCCGAGCCGTGCCAGCTCGGCCGCCACGTCCGCCTCCGTGCTGTCGACGTAGTGGTGGGCACCGAGCTCCTTGGCGAAGCCGCCCTTGTCCTGCCCTCGCGCGATGGCAACGACCTCGAAGCCCATCTTGTTGGCGAACTGAACCCCGAGGTGTCCCAGGCCGCCGAGCCCGATGACGGCGACGAGGTCGCCGGCCCGCGCTCCGCTTCTCCGCAGGGCGTTGAACGTCGTCACGCCCGCACACATCAGCGGCGCAGCGTCGTCGTCGTTGAGCTCGTCCGGAATGGCCGCCAGCGCGTCGGCGGGGGCGAGAACGTAGTCGGCGTAGCCGCCGTCAGCGGAGAGTCCGGTGACCCGGCCCTCGACACATGAGATGAAGTCTCCCTTTCGGCAGGGCGTGCACAGGAAGCATGCGCCGCCGAACCAGCCGACACCGACTCGCTGCCCCACCCGCCATTGAGAGACACCTTCGCCGACGGACTCGACGGTGCCCGCCACCTCGTGTCCCGGCACGCGCGGGTAGGCACTCGCCATCCCGGCTGTGGTCATCACGTCGCTGTGACACACCCCGCACGCCGCGGTGCGGACCAGCACCTGCCAGCGTTTCGGCTGTGGGACGTCCCGCTCGACGAACTCGAACTTTCCACCGGGTTCTGGAACCTGAACTGCGCGCACGTCTGCTCCCTCCCGGCCCGACGCCCGATGCGCGACCAGGTAGAACCGCGGACGTCCGACCCACCTGTCGTGACGGCGCTGACGCCACCGCCACAGCACAGGCTAGTCCTCATCGCGAGGTGCGGCCGTTGGCGAACCTTCGCACAGAGATTCGATACGGGGGCGGTCGTCAGCGCGGTAGCCGCCGGTCAGTGGACCCCGAAGCAGAACGGGTGGCCGGCAGGGCTGGCATAGACGGCGAACATCTCGTCGCCGTCGGGGTTGTCCGCCGGCCTCCTGGCCGCCTGAAGCTGACGCCCTCCGAGCTCGACCGCCTGCCGGTCAGCCGCCTCCAGGTCATCCACGTGCAGGTCCAGGTGCACCTGCTGCTGCTGGGGACCCTCCGGCCACTCCGGCGCCACGTGGTTCGGGGCAAGCTGCACACCCATGACCCACTCGCCGTCGACCACGATGCTGTGCCACCCCTCGTCGCGGTAGACCTCGCCGCCCAGAATCCCGGCCCAGAACGTGCTCTCGGCCTCGATGTCACTGGCATCGAACACTACGACCCGCCTGATGATCTTCACGTCTGCTCCCGTCTGTCCCCTGCTCCGGACGAACGACTTGAGAGTACGACCGATGCAGACTCTCACTGGCTGCGGCTAGGACGCCTGCGTCTTGCCGAGGGCGGTGAGCAGGAAGTCCTCGATGACTTGCCGGTCGGCGCCGAGTTCGTGCAACGGGCCGGAGGTCTCGGTCTCTTCGGCCAGCAGCGCGAGTATCAGATGCTCCGTGCCCACGTAGTTGTGGCCGAGCCGAAGCGCCTCCCTGACGGTCAGCTCGAGCGCCTTCCTCGCCTGCGCGTCGTAGGGGATCAGCGCCGGCGACTCGCCCTCGTCCGCGGTCGGTGGTAGCGCGGCCTCCACAGCGTCGCGGATCGCCGTCGGGGTGATGCCCTGATCGGCCAGTGCGCGCATGGCCAGGCTGTCCGGCGCACTGAGCATGCCCAGCAGCAGGTGCCCGACATGGATGTGGTGACAGCGGCCTGCCCGGGCCTCCTCCTGCGACTGGACCACCGCCCGCCGGGCCTTCTCGGTGAACCGGCGGAACGTGTTCGGGTCGTTCTTGAGCGTGAACCGCTGCTGCGCGGCCTGGCGGGTCACGCCGAGGCACCCGCCGATCTCGCTCCAGGAAGCACCGCTGCGCCGGGCCTGGTCGACGAAGTGCCCGATGAGGTGGTCGGCCAGCTCGCTCAGGTGGTCCGCGGCCATGACCGCGGCCGTGAGCTGCTCCAGCGGCTGCTCGGGGTACCCGCTGCGGATGCCGTCGATGAGGTCGTCCAGGCGCGGTTGCATGGTGTCAAGTATTGGTTGACAGCGGACGGGCGTCAAGGCTTCCTTGACACCCGGTCGGCAGCCGCGCCGGCCAGCGCACCGCTACCGCTCCGACGACGTCACATACACGATCGACAAGGCCCACCCCGGCGACGCCCGGTCTCGGTTGGCATCACCCAGGACCTGCGCATTCTCAAGGAGACCTCATGACCCTGCCCATCGAGCTTGCCGCCCTCGACCTGGCCGGCACCACCGTGGACGAGGCGGGGCTGGTCCGCCAGGTCGTGCGGTCACGTGCAGGTGGGCGGGGTCAGCCCTCGGTAGCACCCGGCTTGGATCGTCGCTGTGCCTAGGTGATGGCGCCCGCACGACGTAGCGACCTACCGTGCGCACGTGCGGATCCACGACGACGAGGTGCGAGTCACCGCCGGGCAGATGCGCCGCCTGCTCGCGGAACAGTGCCCGCAGTGGGCTCACCTCACCGTCACCTCCCTGCCCGAGCAGGTGGAGGGCACCGACCACGTGCTCTTCCGCATCGGCGACGAGCTGGTCGCGCGTATGCCCAAGATCGCCTGGGCAGTCGACCAGGCCGACTCCGACGCGCGTTGGCTCAGCCTGCTGGCGGGCCACCTGCCGGTGCGGGTTCCGGTTCCGCTGCACGTCGGCGAGCCCGGCGCCGGATACCCGTGGCGCTGGACCGTGGTGCCGTGGGTCGCGGGCGGCACCCCGCCGCGACTCGGCTCCGACGACGCGGGCCTCGCCCGCGACGTGGCGGGCTTCGCCCGCGCCCTGCATGCGGTGGATCCGGTCGGCGGGCCGGTCAAGCCGGCGGGTGCCCGGGGCTCGGCGCTCATCCATGCCGATGCAGGCGTACGCCGTGCGCTCCACCGTCTTGCCGAGCACGACGACGGGTTCGATCTCGCCGCGGTCGAGGCCGCCTGGGACACCTGTCTGGCTGCTGCCGAGTGGAACCGCCGGCCCGTGTGGATCCACGGAGACCTGCAGCCGGGCAACCTGATCACCGACCGTGGGCGTCTCGCCGCGGTCATCGACTTCGGCGCGCTGGGTGTCGGTGACCCGGCATCGGACGTGGCCGCGGCGCTGTGGACCTTCACCGGCGACGCGAGAGCCGCCTACCGGGAGGCCGTCGGGTACGACGACGCCACCTGGCGCCGCGCGTGCGGCTGGGCGCTTGCACCGTCACTGGCCGGTGTCGACTACTACCGGAGCTCCTTCCCCCGGATGGCCGAGCACGGCCGTCGCACCGTCCGTGCGGTGGTCGCCGAGCTGGTGTGACCTGGCGACCCGCCGGGTCGAGCGTACGGTCAGGTGACGGCGGCCTTCACCAGCGCCACCACCTTCTCCTCGACCACGGGGCTCCACTTCAGCAGTGCGTAAGACGTCGGCCACATGTCTCCGTCGTCGAGGTTGGCCGCGTCCTGGAAGCCCAGAGTCGAGTACCGGTAGTTGAACTTGCCCGAGTCCTGGAAGAACAAGACGATCTTGCCGTCCGCGTTCGTGTAGGCGGGCATTCCGTACCAGGTCCTCGGAGACAGCTCCGGCGCCGCAGCCATCACCGTGACATGCACGCGCTCGGCGAGCGCACGGTCCTCCGGCGCCATCTCGGCGATCTTGTCGAGGATCGCCTGCAGCCCGTCAGCCTTCTTGGCGCCCTTCTTGCCCTCGGCGCGCAGCTCGGCGGCGCGCTCCTTCATCGCGGCGCGCTCCTGCGCGCTGAAGCCGTCGGACTTGGTCTGGGAACTCTTCGTAGGCATCTCACGCCGCCCTCTCGACGATCATCGGTCGGCGCGGTGCCGGCCTCCTGGTCGAAAGGCTAGGCGCGTGGAAACCCTGGCGCTTCTTGATTTCTGACCGGATCGGGGACGCCGGTTGTGCCTCGTCGTGATCTAGCGCTCGGCGATGAAGATGCCCCAGGTGAGGTTGCCCGCGTTGCCGCCGTCGACCCAGCGCTTGAGACCGACCTTCATGCGCTCCAGGTACGTGTCGCTCACCTGGCCGGACAGCTCGGGCGCCAGCCGCTCGGTCTCGTCGAACACGCGCTGGTAGTGGCGCGGGAGCTGGTCGCTCGCGTCGTGGAACGTCACCGACTCCATGCCCAACCGGTAGAGCTCACGCCGGTAGAAGTCCGGGGAGGCCATCGTCTCCAGCGAGATGCGCTCGAGGATCGGCACCAGTGCCTCCCTCGGTGCGCCGTTGGCTGCCATCGGGTCGGTGAAGACGATCCTCCCGCCGGGCTTCATCACCCGCACGGCCTCCTCCAGCACCCGGACGCGGTCGCCGCTGTGCAGGAATGCGTCCTGGGACCACACGATGTCGTAGGCGTTGTCCTCGAACGGCAGGTCCTCGAAGGAGCCGTCCACGACGTCGACCAGATGGGTCAGACCCTGCTTGTCGTTGAGCGCGCGGTTGCGCTCGTTCTCGATCTCGCTGAGGTTCAGGCAGGTCACGTGGCAGCCGTAGGTACGGGCCAGGTAGCGCGCCGACCCTCCGAACCCCGCGCCGATGTCGACGACACGCGTGGACGGCGTGATCGTGACCAGCTCGGAAAGACGCTGCACCGTCCGCCGGCTGGCCGTGGCGATGTCCTCGGCGGGGTCGTCGTACATCCCCACGTGGATGTCCTCGCCGCCCCAGACGATGCCGTAGAACCGGTCGGCGTCGGTCGAGTTGTAGTAGTCGCGCGCGGTGTGCACCGCAGGTGAGTACAGCTTCGACAGCTCCTCGTCCCGGCGGTACTGCTTCTCGGCCACGTGGACGAAGAAGTCAGGGCTGTCGGTCACGTTCGTCTCCTGGAAGTCGCCGTAGGTCTCGACCTTCTGGAAGCCGACCTCGCGCATCAGCCGCCGGGTGTAGTCCTTGCGCAACGGATACATGTTCAGGTGGTACTCGGCACCGTCCGAGAACCGGTAACGGAAGCGGGCAAGCCCCTCGTCGACGTACTCGGGCTCAGCCGACACGTCCTCGCCGCAGTAGTAGTAGGTGTGCTTGCTGGAGAAGCCGTCGTCGAGGATGGCGTCGTAGTTGCGCTGGTCGAGGATCAGGACACCGTCGTGCCGCAGCATCGCGTAGAACTCCGCCAGCGCCTTGCGACGGTCGCGCTCGGAGAACAGGTGCGTGAACGAGTTGCCCAGGCAGACGATCGCGTCATACTCGCCATGCACGTCGCGGTTCAGCCAGCGCCAGTCCGCGTGCACCAGCCGAAGGATGTGCCCGCCGTACGACAACCCGTTGTTGAACGCCTTCGCCAGCATCTCCGAGCTGCCGTCGACGCTGACGACCTCGAAACCCTCCTCGATCAGTCGCACGGAGTGGAAACCGGTGCCGGTCGCCACGTCGAGGACGTCACGCACACCGCGCGAGCGCAGCTGGTCGACGAAGAAGCTGCCCTCGCTCTCATAGCGCTTCCTCCAGTCGATGAGCTCGTCCCACTTCTCCACGAAGCTCGAGACGTACTCCTCGGTGTAGTGGTCAGTGGCGCGTACGTCCAGCGGGTCGTCGCCGAAGTTCTGGTGCTCGGGCCCTGGCGGCGTCGGGTCCGTCCAACCGGCTGCGTTCGATGGCTCGACGGTGGTGCGTTCGCGCTGGTCCATCCGTACTCCCGTCACGTCGGGCGGAACACGGGCGCTCTCACCCAACGCGGCCGCGCGCCGAGCAGGGCCCGACCGGTCGGCAAGGCCCGTTCCGCGGTGGGCATCAACATCGACGGCGGCGGGGGCACGGCGCACGGCCCCACACAGAACCGACCAGTCATCGGCGACAGCTCGAGATCATCTGGCTCGCAGGTCTCAGAGCCGCCTGGAGCCAACAAGGTAGGGGCTGGGGACGAAGAAGGCAACCCAGCACAAAGCTCGCGCGGCGCGGCCCGTGCGCAGTCGGCGGATGTGCGTCAGCGTTATGCGGGCTCGCTGTTTGCGGTCACGTGGTGGACGGGTTGCCCCATGTGCATGCCTCCTTGTGCGCCGAAGAGTCCCAGCCCGCCGGCGGCTCCGACGACGCCGAGGGCGACCACCCCTACGAGGGCCAGCGTGATGATCTGTTGGGCGCTGTCGACGTGTCGTGGTCGTCGTCGTGGCCGCAGCAGGGCGAAGGCGAGTGCGAGGGTGGTGGCCTCGAGGAGGCAGGCTGCCAGGTCGGCGAGGCCGACTGGTTCTGGGACGCCTGGGTCGGGCCCGAAGGGCAGGCCGGCTGTCCGCGAGTACAGCCACAACAGGATGGGGCCGGCGGAGACGGCTACGGTCGCCAGGAACGCGGCCGGGCGAACCCGGACGAACACCAGTGCCGCGGCAGCTGTCTCGGCGATGGCGAGGAGGATGAAGAA
>CBFGZI010000006.1:0-59198 GCA_965653225.1 uncultured Propionibacteriales bacterium
CGCGCGGCGTGCCGCAGATCGAGGTCACCTTCGACATCGACGCCAACGGCATCGTGCACGTGTCCGCCAAGGACCGCGGCACCGGCCGCGAGCAGTCGATGACGATCACCGGCGGCTCGGCGCTGAGCAAGGACGAGATCGACAAGATGATCCGCGACGCCGAGCAGTACGCCGAGGAGGACCGCCGGCGCCGCGAGGAGGTCGAGATCCGCAACCAGGCCGACAGCGCGGTCTACACCAGCGAGAAGTTCCTCGCCGACAACGCCGACAAGATCAAGCCCGAGACCAAGAGCGAGGTCGAGGCCGACGTCGACGCGCTGAAGAAGGCGCTCGAGGGCGACGACACCGACACCATCAAGACGGCCGCGGCCAAGCTGGCCGAGTCCAGCCAGAAGATGGGCTCGGAGATGTACGCCCAGGCCGGCGACTCCGGCGCCGGTGCGACCGGCGACGCGGGTGACGCGGGCGCGGCCGGCCAGGACGACGACGTCGTGGAGGCCGAGATCGTCGACGAGGACGAGGGCGAAGGCACCACTGGAGGCGATCGGAAGTGACGGAGTTCGGCGAGCCGGTCTTCCGGGACCGGCGTCGTATCGACCCCGAAACCGGTGAGGTCCGGGAGCCGCGGGCGACCGCGGCTCCCGAGCCGCCCGCCGACGACGGTGCCGCAGGCCAGGCGGGCCAGCACCGCGACCCCAGCCAGGACCCCGACGTGCAGGCCATGACCGGCGAGTCCGCCGAGGCCTCGGACGCCGCGGGGCAGGCGGGGCAGCCCGACCGGGTGGCGGAGCTGGAGGCCTCGCTGGCCGAGCGGACGCTGGACCTGCAGCGGCTGCAGGCGGAGTACGTCAACTACAAGCGCCGGGTCGACCGCGACCGCGAGCTGGTCCGGGAGGCCGCGACGGCCAACGTGCTCACCGCGCTGCTGCCTGTGCTCGACGACATCGACCGGGCCCGTGACCACGGCGAGCTCGAGGGCGGCTTCAAGGCGGTGGCCGACGCGTTCGGCCGCACGATTGCCGGCCTCGGCCTGGCGCGCTTCGGCGAGGTCGGCGAGCCCTTCGACCCGCGCGTGCACGAGGCGCTGATGCACCAGCACGCCGACGACATCGACGGGCCGACGTGCACGGCGATCCTGCAGCCCGGCTACCGGATCGGCGAGCGGGTCATCCGGCCGGCGCGCGTGGCGGTGGCCGAGCCGTCGACCGACCCGGCGGGCGCGTCCGTGGACCAGCCCGGCGGCGAGGCCGCCGCCTCGGAGGGTGCCCAGCCACCGGCCGACGACAAGGACGACAAGAGCTGACGACAACCGGTGCGACCCCAGCAGGGCCGCGCCCGAGACCGACGGGGAGGTGAGCGCCGATGAGCAGCAGCGACTGGCTGCAGAAGGACTTCTACAAGATCCTCGGGGTGTCCAAGGACGCCAGCACCGAGGAGATCAAGAAGGCCTATCGCAAGCTCGCGCGCGCCAACCACCCCGACGCCAACCCGGGTGACGCCGCCGCCGAGGACCGGTTCAAGGCGGTCAGCGAGGCGCACTCGGTGCTGTCCGACCCGGAGAAGCGCCGCGAGTACGACCAGATGCGAAGCATGTTCGCCTCGGGCGGATTCCGTCCGCCCGGCGGTGCGCGTACTGGTGGGCACGGCGGTGCGACCACGTTCGACCTCGGCGACCTGTTCGGCGGCGAGCGCCACCACACCGGTGGTCTCGGCGACCTGCTCGGCGACATCTTCGGCGGCAGCGGGCGGCGGAGCCCGTCCGCGCGCCGGGGCGCCGACATCGAGAGCGAGGCCACGATCTCGTTCGACCAGGCCATCGCCGGCGTCACTGTGCCGCTGCAGATGACCAGCGAGACCGCGTGCTCGGCGTGCTCGGGCACCGGCGCGCGCAGCGGCACCGTGCCCAAGGTGTGTCCCACCTGCTCGGGCACCGGCATGCAGACCACCGGCGAGGGCGGCGTGTTCGCCATGACCGAGCCGTGCACGCAGTGCCGCGGCCGCGGCCTGGTGGTCGAGGACCCCTGCCCGGTCTGCCACGGCTCGGGCCGGGGCACCTCGTCGCGCACCATGCAGGTGCGCATCCCCGCCGGCGTGAAGGACGGCCAGCGGATCCGGCTGCGCGGCAAGGGCGCACCCGGTGAGCGTGGCGGGCCGGCCGGTGACCTGTTCGTGGTGGTGCACGTGACCCCGCATGCGCTGTTCGGTCGCTCCGGCGACAACCTCACGCTGACCGTGCCGGTCGCGATCGACGAGGCGGCCCTCGGCGCGGACATCACCGTGCCGACGCTCGGCGGCCGGGGGGTCACGCTGAAGATCCCGCCGGGCACTCCGAACGGCCGCACCTTCCGGGTGCGCGGGAAGGGCAGCCGCCGCAAGGACGGCACCCAGGGCGACCTGCTGGTGACGGTCGAGGTCGTCGTACCCACCGAGCTCAACGACGAGGCGCGCAAGGCCCTGGAGGCGCTGCGCGCGGCCTCGCCCGGCAACGGTGACCTGCGCGCCGAGCTGTTCAGCAGGGCCAAGGGGTGAGCGTGATGGCCGACGAGCACGAGCCGACGCGCGACGCGTTCGACGTGCCGAACCCGTTCGCCCCGGTCTACGTGATCAGCGTGGCCGCCGAGCTGTCGGGCATGCACCCGCAGACGCTGCGCGGCTACGACCGGATGGGCCTGGTCAGGCCCGGCCGCACCGGCGGCGGTGGCCGCCGCTACTCCTGGCACGACATCGAGCAGCTGCGCGAGGTGGCCCGGCTGACCGGCCAGGGCATCGGCCTGGAGGGCGTACGCCGCATCCTCGAGCTGCAGATCGAGGTCGAGGGGCTGCGCGAGCAGGTGGTCGAGCTGCAGACGGCGCTGGAGATGGCGCGCGCGGCGATGCTCGACCGTCGGCTGCCCGCGGTGGCGCCACCGCGGTCGAGCGCGGTGGTCCGGTGGCGGCGGCCGACACGCTGAGGCGCGCGATGGCCGGGAAATGCATCCTGGGCGGGCGACAATGTCGCGGTGAGGTCCGCCGTACGCGTTCGGCTCCCAGTCATGGCAACCGGCCTGGTCGCCGGCCTCGCGCTGCTGCTCTGCGGCTGCGGCGGCTCGGACCAGCCGACCTCCCAGCCGGCCCCCGCGAAGGCGGCGCCGACCTCGGCGGCCGCGGCGAAGTCCGCCCGCGGCGCGGGAGCAACCGTCCAGCCGGTCGCGGCCCCGCAGCCCACCGCGGCTCCGGGCGACCTGGCGAACTTCTCCTGCACCCGGCGGCACGGGGTCTGGTCCGCGCACGGCGACGTCAGCAACTCGACCCGCGACCCGATGGTCTACACCGTGACCGTGGTGACGGTCTCGGGCACCGCCATCGCGGGCGAGGACGACAGCCAGTTCCTGCTGCGCCCGGGTGCATCCACCCGCTTCGACCTGCCGGCGGTCTCGACCGGCCCCGCCGACGACTGCATGCCCCGGCTGGTGCGCGAACCCCGCTGAGGTCGCGGGCACCCTCTCGCGCGACCCGCCAAAAGTCCGGGGTGCGTGACCGGCTGGTGACGGCGCCCGGAAATTTGGCGCCTCACCCAAGAGTTGAGCGGAATGCACTCAACTTCCGCGGCGTTGTTCTAGGTGTAGACGCCGGCCGCACCGCGTGGTCGGCTCTTCATATGCCCTTCCGAATGCCCTACCGAACCGACGACCACAGGGGGACCTGACCAGGTATGGACCTCAACAAGCTGACCACCAGGAGCCAGGAGGCGGCCGCGGCAGCGGCGCAGCGGGCGGCCACCAACGGCAACCCGTACGTCGAGCCAGCGCACCTGCTGCTGACGCTGCTCGAGCAGACCGAGGGGACGGCGGGATCGCTGATCGAGGCGATCGGCGCCGACCGCGGCGACGTGCGCCGCGGTGCGGCCGACGCGGTCGCCAAGCTGCCAACGGCCAGCGGAAGCACGGTGTCGGGTCCGGCGTGGTCGCGGGGCAGCCTGCAGGTGTTCCAGGCCGCCGAGGACAGCGCGGCCTCGCTCGGTGACGAGTATGTCTCCACCGAGCACCTGCTGGTCGGCCTCGCCACGGTGGACAGCTCGGCGAAGACGCTGCTGGCCGGCGTCGGCGCCACCCCCGACACCCTGCTGCAGGCGTTCTCCCAGGTGCGCGGCTCGGCCAAGGTCACCAGCAAGGACCCCGAGGGCACCTACCAGGCGCTGGAGAAGTACGGCGTCGACCTGACCTCCGCCGCCCAGTCGGGTCTGCTCGACCCGGTCATCGGCCGCGACGCCGAGATCCGGCGAGTCGTGCAGGTGCTGTCGCGCCGTACGAAGAACAACCCCGTGCTGATCGGCGACCCCGGCGTCGGCAAGACCGCCGTGGTGGAGGGGCTCGCCCAGCGCATCGTGGCCGGCGACGTACCCGAGTCGCTGCGCGGCCGGCGGCTGGTCAGCCTCGTGCTTGAGGAGATCAAGGCCAGCGACGGTCAGGTCATCACCTTCATCGACGAGCTGCACACCGTCGTCGGCGCCGGCGCGACCGGCGACTCGGCGATGGACGCGGGCAACATGCTCAAGCCGATGCTGGCGCGCGGCGAGCTGCGCATGATCGGCGCCACCACGCTCGACGAGTACCGCGAGCACATCGAGAAGGACGCGGCCCTGGAGCGCCGTTTCCAGCAGGTGTTCGTCGGCGAGCCCAGCGTCGAGGACACCATCGCGATCCTGCGCGGCCTGAAGGAGCGCTACGAGGCGCACCACAAGGTCGCCATCTCCGACTCCGCGCTGGTGGCCGCAGCGTCGTTGTCCAACCGCTACATCACCGGCCGCCAGCTTCCCGACAAGGCGATCGACCTGATCGACGAGGCCGGCAGCCGGCTGCGGATGGAGATCGACTCCAGCCCGGTCGAGATCGACCAGCTCCGGCGGGCCGTCGACCGGCTGAAGATGGAGGAGTTCCACCTCTCCACCGAGGACGACCCGTCCAGCCGCGAGCGGCTGGAGCGGCTGCGCGCCGAGCTCGCCGACCGCGAGGAGGAGCTGCGCGCGCTGGAGTCGCGCTGGGAGCAGGAGAAGCAGAGCCTGAACCGCGTCGGCGACCTCAAGCAGCGCATCGACGACCTGCGCACGCAGTCCGAGCGCGCGCAGCGCGAGGGCGACTATGAGGCCGCGAGCCGGATGATCTACGCCGAGATCCCCGCGCTGGAGAAGCAGCTCGAGGCCGCCCAGGAGGCCGAGGCCGACGAGGATCTCGAGCCGATGGTGCGCGAGGAGGTCGGCGCCGACGAGGTCGCCGAGGTCGTCGCCTCCTGGACCGGCATCCCCACCGGCCGGCTGCTGGAGGGCGAGACCGGGAAGCTGCTGCGGATGGAGGACGAGCTCGGCAGGCGGCTGGTCGGCCAGCGTGCCGCGGTCACCGCCGTCTCCGACGCCGTACGCCGGGCACGTGCCGGCATCTCCGACCCCGACCGGCCGACCGGCTCGTTCCTGTTCCTCGGCCCGACCGGTGTCGGCAAGACCGAGCTGGCCAAGGCGTTGGCGGAGTTCCTGTTCGACGACGAGCGCGCGATCGTGCGCGTCGACATGAGCGAGTACTCCGAGAAGCACTCGGTCGCCCGGCTGGTCGGCGCCCCGCCCGGCTACGTCGGCTACGAGGAGGGCGGCCAGCTGACCGAGGCGGTCCGGCGCCGGCCGTACTCCGTCGTGCTCCTCGACGAGGTCGAGAAGGCCCACCCCGAGGTGTTCGACACGCTGCTGCAGGTGCTCGACGACGGCCGGCTCACCGACGGGCAGGGCCGCACGGTCGACTTCCGCAACACGATCCTGATCATGACCTCCAACCTGGGGTCGCAGTTCCTCGCCGAGCCGACGCTGTCGGAGCAGCAGAAGCGCGACCAGGTCATGGCGGTGGTGCGGGCGCACTTCAAGCCCGAGTTCCTCAACCGGCTCGACGAGGTCGTCCAGTTCGACCCGCTCGGCACCGAGGAGCTCACCCGGATCGTCGACATCCAGGTCGAGCACCTGGCCCGGCGGCTGGCGGAACGGCGGATCACCCTCGAGGTGACGCCGGCCGCACGGGAGTGGCTGGCCCTGACCGGGTTCGACCCCGTGTACGGCGCCCGGCCGCTGCGCCGGCTGGTGCAAAGCGCTATCGGCGACCAGCTCGCCCGCGCCATGCTGTCAGGAGAGGTCACCGACGGCTCGACCGTACGCGTCGACCTCGACAGCGAGCGGAATGCGCTGACCGTCGCACCCGCGTGATGGGATGGAAGACGTGACTGCAGCATCGACCCGGCCGCGCGATGTCGCTCTGGCGAGCATGCTCACGATCATCGCGTCGGTGCTCGCGCTGACCGGAATCTTCGGGATTCAGGGGCAGCTGCGCACCTCGTCCGTACGCGACGAGATCGAGCAGCTGCTGGCCGACCAGCAGTTCGCGACCGTGAACATGTCGGTCGACACGCTGCTGAACGTCATCGAGTACGGCCTGATGGCGGCCGCGGCCGCGAGCGTGGCCGCGATCGTGCTGGCGGTGTTCGTGATGCGCGGCCACAACCCGTCGCGGATCGCGCTGACGCTGCTCGGCGGGCTGGCCGCGGGCTTCATGCTGCTGTCCTGGCCGACCGGCGTGGTGACCGCGGTGTTCGTGGCCTACACGGTGTCGCTGCTGTGGCGGGCGCCGGTGCGCACCTGGTTCGCGGGCGCGGCCGCGGGCGGGTCCTCGGGCGAGGGCCCCGACAAGGGTGCGGGCAGGCCAGCCACGTACTGGGGGATGTCCGGCACCGGCTCCGGCGACCCCGGCGGCCCCGCCGGATCCGGCGGCTCCGCGTCCGATGCCGGCTCCGGCGGTGAGCCCGAGCCGTCGCGCAACCCCGACGCCGTCCCCGACCCCGAGCCGCACTGGCCGAGCGACCCGGCATCGCCCGGCAGCGGTCCCGCGCCGTACCCGCAGCCGTGGCCGCCGGAGCCCGGTGAGCGTGGGCGGCCCGGCCAGCACGGGCAGAGTGGGCAGAGTGGGCAGAGCGGCGGGGTCGGGCCGCCGGACCCGTACGGGCAGTCGCAGCCGCCGGACGAGAACGGCCCGCAGTTCGGTCAGCCGCAGGGTCCGCCGCAGGGCGGCGGGCCCGCGGGCCCCGGATACCCCGGCCCGCATCCGTCGGAGCAGCAGCCGTCGCAGCAGCAGCCCGGCTACGGCTACCCGACCTACCCCTCCGGTGGCCAGGGCCAGGCGGGTGCTCCCGGCTATCCCGGTGCCGGCTACCCGTACGCGTCGAGCTACTACGGCTACCCGCCACCCCCGTCGGGTGACCCGTACCGGCGGCCGGGCCAGGTGGTGGCCGCGCACGTGCTGACCTGGGTCGGCGCGGCGTTCGGCCTGGTGACCGGCGTGTTCTTCGTGATCGCGGCCGAGAACCACGACATGCTGAACCTGATCGAGCAGCAGCTCGCCGCGAACGACATCACCGCGGCCGATTTCTCCGCCATGCTGATCGCCGCCGGCATCATCACCGCGCTGTGGTCGCTCGCGGTGGTCGTCGTGTCCGTGTTCTCCTGGCGCGGCCAGAACTGGGCGGCGATCCTGCTCACCGTGATGGGCGGCGGCTACCTGCTGGTGCAGGTGATCACGTTGCTGACGGGTCAGATTCCGGTGCTGTTCACAATCGTCTGGGTCGCCGTGGTGCTCACGCTGCTGTGGTTGCCGGCGTCGCGGCAGTGGTACGCCGCCAAGCGCTCCGGTCAGCACGGCTCCGGTCCGCAGGGTCCGTACGGCGGTCCTCCGGGTTCCGGCTCGCCGTATCCCCAGTCCCCGCCGCCGCATCACAACCGGCCCTGGTAAGCAGCCCAGCCTGACGCGCGTCCGCCCGGCCGCTGGATCGCGTGTCATGTCTCGACACATGGCGTGCGGCGCGGATGACACGCGACTGACGGGGCAGCGCGCGGCGACTCGTCCAGCAGGTCGTGTGTCACGTCTGGACACTTCGCCCGTGGCGCCGATGACACGCGACTGTCGGGACACCGGGCGATGACTCGTCGACGAAGTCGTGTGTCATGTCTCGACATATGGCGTGCGGCGCGGATGACACGCGACCGACGGGGCACGCGCGGAGACTCGTCCAGCAGGTCGTGTGTCACGTCTGGACACTTCGCCCGTGGCGCCGATGACACGCGACTTACGGCGCCCCCGGGCGGCGACTCGTCGCGCTAGTCGTGTGTCACGTCGGGACACATGCTGCGCCGCGCGGATGACACACGACTGCCGCCGACGTCTGCCGAGAACGCTCAGGCCAGGCCGCGGCGTAGCCGCGCAACCGCCTCGTCGAGCACGTCGTCGCGCTTGCAGAACGCCCACCGCACCAGCGGCCGCCCCATCTCGGTGTGGTCGTAGAACACCTCGTGCGGCACCGCGACCACGCCGCAGCGCTCCGGCAGCGAGCGGCAGAACTCCACGCCGTCGTCGAAGCCGAGCGGCCGGATGTCGGTGGTGACGAAGTAGGTGCCCTGCGGCCGGTACACCTCCAGTCCGACGTCGGCCAGGCCCGCGCACAGCCGGTCGCGCTTGCCCTGCAGCGACGTCCGCAACGACTCGTAGTAGTCGTCGCCGAGGCCGAGCGCGCCGGCGATCGCGGGCTGGAACGGCGACCCCGAGGTGAAGCTCAGGAACTGCTTGGCCGTGTTGACCGCGGTGACCAGGTCGGGCGGCGCGCACGCCCAGCCGACCTTCCAGCCGGTGAACGAGAACGTCTTGCCGCCGCTGGAGATCGTCACCGTGCGGTCGCGCATGCCCGGGTACGTCGCCAGCGGCCGGTGCGGCACGCCGTCGTAGGTCAGGTGCTCGTAGACCTCGTCGGTCACCACGACCAGGTCGTGCACGACCGCCACCTCGGCGACCGGACTCAGCTCATCGTCGTCGAGTACCGCACCGGTCGGGTTGTGCGGTGAGTTGACCAGCAGCACCTTTGTCCGCGGCGTGACGGCCGAGCGCAGCGCGTCGAGGTCGAGCCGGAAGTCCGGCGGCCGCAGCGTCAGTGGCACGCGCACCCCGGCGGCCATCGCGATCGCGGCGACGTAGGAGTCGTAGTACGGCTCGAGGGCGACCACCTCGTCGCCGGGCTCGACCAGTGCCAGCATCGAGGCCGCGATGGCCTCGGTCGCGCCGGTCGTCACCACCACCTCGGAGTCCGGGTCGTAGTCGAGGCCGTAGAACCGGCGCTGGTGCTCGGCGATCGCGGTACGCAGCTCCGGCACCCCGATGCCCGGCGCGTACTGGTTGCGGCCGGACTGCATCGCCTTGACCGCCGCCTCGATCACCGTGTCGGGGCCGTCGGTGTCGGGGAAGCCCTGGCCCAGGTTGACCGAGCCGGTGCGGACGGCCAGTGCCGACATCTCGGCGAAGATCGTCGTACCCAGGCCCTGCAGGCGGGTCGCCATCCGGTCGTTCTCGGCGTTCATGCGGACCGACTCTAGACCGACCGGCTGACCCAGGCTGACCGACGGGACGAGCGAGTACGACGCACGTCACACCCGCCCCCTACGGCCGATCCCGCACAATGATCGGGTGACACCACCCCCCGTCTCGCCGGCGCAGCCGGCCGGCCGCCGCGGCCTGCTCCTGGCCGCGCTCGCGCTGGTGCTGGTGGGCCTGTCGCTGCTGGGCTACGTCGGCTGGCAGTACTGGGGCACCAACGCGGTCGCGCGCCACGACCAGGCCGCGGTCACCCAGGACCTGCTCTCGGCCTGGGGTGGCGACCCGGCGGTCGAGGACCTCCTCGGTCCGCAGGGGTCGGCCGACCTCGGCGATGCCGTGGCGCTGGTGCGCATCCCGGCGTTCGGCCACGACTACGTGGTGCCGGTGATCGAGGGTGTACGCCCCGGCGACCTGGCCCAGGGCCTGGGGCACTACCCGGGTACGGCCCTGCCCGGGCAGATCGGCAACTTCGCGATCGCCGGCCACCGCATCACCCACGGCGAGCCGCTGCGGCAGATGCCCGAGCTTCGGCCGGGCGACAAGATCCTCGTCGAGACCTCCGACGCGGTGTACACCTACCGGCTGACCAGCAACCCCAACGACCTGGTGGTGCAGCCGAAGGACACCTGGGTGCTCGACCCGATTCCCGGCAAGCCATCGGGCACCCCGCCCGACCAGGCCCGCATCACGCTCACCACGTGCGCCGAGCTGTTCCACTCCAGCGACCGGATGGTCGCGTTCGGCCGCCTGGTCGACACCGAGCGCAAGCGTTGACGACGCGGTCGCTAGAGTCCGGCGCCATGGAGGACCGCGACGACCGACAGCACCTCGTCGAGCAGATCAAGGCCAAGGCCGTCGTGCACGGCAAGGTCACGCTGTCGTCGGGCCGCGAGGCCGACTACTACATCGACCTGCGCCGGGTGACGCTGGACGGCGAGGCGTCGCCGCTGGTCGGCACGGTCATGCGTGAGCTGACCGCGGACATCGAGTACGACGCCGTGGGCGGGCTGACTCTCGGTGCGGACCCCGTGGCCACGTCCATGCTGCACGCGGCGTCCGCGCAGGGCGACCGTCTCGACGCGTTCGTCGTACGCAAGGCCGAGAAGGCGCACGGCCTGCAGCGCCGGATCGAGGGGCCCGACGTCACCGGGCGGCGTGTGCTCGCGGTCGAGGACACCTCCACCACCGGCGGCTCGGTGCTCACCGCGGTCGAGGCGCTGCGGGAGGCCGGCGCCGACGTGGTGGCCGTCGCGGTGATCGTCGACCGCTCCACCGGCGCCAAGGAGAAGGTCGAGGCCGAGGGCCTGGAGTACCGCTTCGCGGTCGGGCTCGACGACCTGGGCCTCGGCTGACCCGCACGCCGGACCCGGGCCGGTCACTCCTCGCCGCGGATGTCCTCGCGGATCACGCGCTCGCGTTCGTGCGGCTCGTCGTAGCGCTCGTCGCGCTTGCGGGAGCGTGACCTCAGCAGCTCGACGCCGATCGGCAGCACCGACACCAGCACGATCAGGATCAGCATCGCCTCGATGTGCTCGCGCACGAAGTCGATCTGGCCGAGGTAGTAGCCGAGCACGGTGACGCCGGACGCCCAGAGCAGACCGCCGATGCCGGTGTAGGTCGCGTAGCGACGCAGGTCCATCTTGCCCACGCCTGCCGCCACCGTGATGAACGTGCGAACGATCGGGACGAACCGGGCCAGCACGATCGACCGGTTGCCGTACTTGTCGAAGAACGCGAACGTCTGGTCGACGTACTCCTGCTTGAACAGCCGGGAGTCGGGGCGGGTGAAGATCGGCGGTCCGGCCTTGCGGCCGATCCAGTAGCCGCAGAGGTTGCCGGCCACCGCCGCGATGGTCAGCACCACGCAGGCCAGCCACAGCGGCTGGGCGATGATGTCCTGCGCGATGAACAGGCCGGCCGTGAACAGCAGGCTGTCGCCGGGGAAGAAGAAGCCGATCAGCAGCCCGCACTCGGCGAAGATGACCGCCGCCACGCCCCACAGGGCGTAGTGGCCGAACATCTGGATCAGGTGTCCGGGGTCGAGGAAGTCCAGGCCGAGCAGCTGCGGGGTCAGCACGCGTCGAGCCTAACCCGCAGGCCGCGCATAGCCTTGCGCGCATGGAGCCTTCGGAGGGGTACATGGTGGCCGGCGCGCCCCCGGTGGGCGTCGGCCCGCACCCGCGGCCGTGGCCCGACGACGACCGGCTCGACCCCGACCTGCTCGCGCACGGCGACAGGCGCAACGTGGCCGACCGGTACCGCTACTGGCGGGTGGAGGCGATCGTCGCCGACCTGGACGCGCGCCGGCACCCCTTCCACGTGGCCATCGAGAACTGGCAGCACGACTTCAACATCGGCTCGATCGTGCGTACGGCCAACGCGTTCCTGGCCGCGCAGGTGCACATCGTCGGCCGTCGCCGCTGGAACCGGCGCGGCGCGATGGTCACCGACCGCTACCAGCACATCCGCCACCACACCGGCCTCGACGACCTGGTCGCGTGGGCGCACGAGGAGGGGCTGCCGCTGCTCGGCGTCGACAACCTGCCCGGCGCACACCCGCTGGAGACGTACGACCTGCCGCGTGCGTGCGTGCTGCTGTTCGGGCAGGAGGGCCCGGGGCTGTCCGACGCCGCACGGACCGCCTGCGACGCCACCCTGTCGATCGCACAGTTCGGCTCCACCCGGTCGATCAACGCCTCCGCCGCGGCGGCCATCGCGATGCACGCCTGGGTACGCCAGCACACCACCTGAGGGCCGGGGTGTTTGCGCGATGCCAGCGCGAGGTGAGCCACCTTCGCGTCGACCCCGTGTAGTCGACCCTGTGTAAACGTGCCACGCCGAGAGCCCGTCCCTAGAGTGAGCGCATGACCGAGCGACTCGTGGTGATCGGCGGCGACGCCGCCGGGATGACCGCGGCGAGCCACGCCAAGCGGCTCCGCGGTGACGACCTCGAGGTGGTGGTGCTCGAGCAGGGGCCGTTCACGTCTTACTCCGCCTGCGGCATCCCCTACTGGCTGGCCGGCGACGTCGACCGGGCGGACGACCTGGTCGTGCGGACTCCCCAGGAGCACCGCACCCGCGGGATCGACGTGCGCCTGCACGCACGCGCCACCGGGATCGACCTCGACAGCCGCCGGGTCGACGTCGCGGGCACCGACGCGGTCGGCTACGACCAGCTGCTGATCGCCACCGGCGCGACGCCGCTGCGGCCGGACCTGCCCGGCCTGAAGGCGCCCAACGTGCTGGGCGTCCAGACCCTCGACGACGGCGCGCACGCGATGCAGGTGCTGCGCGCCCGCGAGCCCGGCGCACACGAGGCGGTCGTCGTCGGCGGCGGGTACATCGGCATCGAGATGGCCGAGGCGCTGGTGCGGCGCGGGTACCACGTCACGGTCGTCGACAGGGCCCCGCAGCCGATGACCACGCTCGACCCCGAGCTCGGCCGGCTGGTCGCGAAGGCGATGCAGGGCATGGGCATCGACCTCGCCTGCGGAGTGGGGGTCGAGGAGATCGAGACCGACGACACCGGGAGGGCCACCGGCGTGCGCGCCGGAGGCACGACGTTCCCCGCCGATGTCGTCGTGCTGGGCATGGGCGTTCGCCCGGCCACCGACCTCGCCCGCGAGGCCGGTCTGCCGCTCGGCGACAGCGGGGGCGTACGCGTCGACGAGCGGATGCAGGTCGAGGGACACGACCGGGTCTGGGCGGCCGGCGACTGCGTCGAGACTTGGGACCGGGTCGCGCTGCGGTGGACGCACGTGCCGCTGGGCACGCACGCCAACAAGCAGGGCCTGGTCGCCGGGGCGTGCCTGGGTGGCCGGGACGCGAGGTTCCCGGGGGTGGTCAAGACCGCGATGAGCAAGGTCTGCGAGCTGGAGGTGGCGCGCACCGGCCTGGGGGAGGCGGAGGCGGAGGAGCTCGGCCGCGACGTGCTCACCGCGACCATCGAGACCACCACCCGCTCCGGGTACATGCCCGAGACCCAGCCGATGACGGTGAAGCTGCTGTGCGAGCGCGTCGACGGGCGTCTGCTGGGCGCGCAGATCGTCGGTCGCGAGGGCTCGGCCATCCGCATCGACACCTGCGCGACCGCGCTGTGGGTGGGGATGACGGCCGGCGACCTGATGATGAGCGACCTCGGCTACGCACCGCCGTTCTCGTCGGTGTGGGACCCGGTGCAGGTGGCCGCCCGGGCGCTGGTCTCGCAGCTGTGAGGGCCGGGCCCACCGGGGCTCGGCGGCCGGTGCGGGCACGGAATAGTGTGGGCGGAGGCACACACGTAGACGGTCCAGTCGTACCGAGGAGTAGCTCCGATGCCCATTGCCACCCCCGAGGTGTACGCCGAGATGCTGGACAAGGCCAAGCGCGAGCGCTTCGCCTACCCCGCGATCAACGTGACCTCGTCGCAGACCCTGCACGCGGCGTTGCGCGGCTTCTCCGAGGCCGGCTCCGACGGCATCGTGCAGGTCTCGACCGGAGGCGCGGACTACCTCTCCGGTCCGTCGGTCAAGAACATGGTGTCCGGGTCGGTGGCCTTCGCCGCGTTCGCCGACGAGGTGGCGAAGAACTACCCGGTCAACGTCGCGCTGCACACCGACCACTGCCCCAAGGACAAGCTCGACGGGTTCGTCCGGCCGCTGCTGGAGATCTCCGCCGAGCGCGTGCAGCGCGGGGGGAACCCGTTGTTCCAGTCGCACATGTGGGACGGCTCGGCGGTGGAGCTGGAGGAGAACCTCTCCATCGCGCGCGACCTGCTGGAGAAGGCCCACGCGGCCAAGGTCGTGCTCGAGATCGAGATCGGCATCGTCGGCGGCGAGGAGGACGGCATCGTCGGCGAGATGGACGAGAAGCTGTACTCCGCACCCGGTGACGCCGTACGCGCGGCCGAGGTGCTCGGACTCGGCGAGAACGGCCGGTTCATGGCCGCGCTGACGTTCGGCAACGTGCACGGTGTCTACAAGCCCGGCAACGTCAAGCTGCGCCCGGAGATCCTGAAGGAGGCTCAGGCGGCGGTCGCCGCCAAGCACGGGCTCGACGACGACGCGAAGCCGTTCGACCTGGTGTTCCACGGCGGCTCGGGCTCGCTGCTGGAGGAGATCCGGCAGACCCTCGACTACGGCGTGGTGAAGATGAACGTCGACACCGACACCCAGTACGCCTTCACCCGCGCGGTCGCCGGCCACATGTTCACCAACTACGACGGCGTGCTCAAGGTCGACAACGAGGTCGGCAACAAGAAGGCCTACGACCCGCGCTCGTGGGGCAAGGCCGCCGAGCAGTCCATGGCCGACCGCGTCGTCGAGGCCTGCGAGAGCCTCCGCTCCACCGGGACCTCGCTGTCCAAGTAGCGCCGCGTGGGGCGTGCGCAGCATTGACGCGCCGGCCAGGATTTATGGCGCGTCACCGCAAGGTGGGCGGCTCAGTTGCGGGGGACGTCGGTGAGGTCGACCAGCGTGTCCACGACGTGGTGGGCACCCGCCGCGCGCAGCGCCTCGGCGTTGGACGTGGTGAGCACCCCGATCACCCGCCCGATCCCCGCGTTCGCCGCGGCGGTCACGCCCGAGACGGAGTCCTCGAACGCCGCGACGTGTGCCGGGACGACACCCAGCCGGTCGCACGCGGCGAGGTAGCCCTCCGGGTCGGGCTTGCCCGCGGTGACGTCCTGGCCGGTCACCACCACGCTGACCAGGTCGGCCACGCCGACGTAGTCCAGCGCCTCGTCGACCCAGTCCCGTTTGGCGGACGTGACGACCGCGACCGGTATGCCGGCCGCATGCACGCTGCGCACGAGCTCGGCGGCACCGGGCACCGCGTCCGGCTCGAGCGTCACCGACGCGAGGTGCGTGAGGACCTCGTCGAGCAGCTCCTCCGGGTCCTCGTCGCGCCAGGGACCGTCGACGGAGCGGAACGCGTCGGCGCCCCGCCGGCCGACGAAGTGTGAGACATAGGTCTGCTCCGAGACCTGCCATCCGCGCGAGTCGAAGAACGACGTCCACGCCGCCCGGTGCACCGGCTCGCTGTCGACCAGCGTGCCGTCGAGGTCGAACAGCGCGGCGTCGACCTCGCTCAGATCGGGAAGCTCTGCGCGGTTCACAGCGACAGCGTGAACAGGTGCGCGCCGGTCTCGATGTCGCCGGGCTCGGCGAGCTGGCTCAGAGCCTCGGGCTTGGCGTCCAGCGCGACCACCGGGCACACCGGCGAGCGTCCGCCGGCCTCCACCTCGGCCGGGTCCCAGCCGACGATCCGCTGCCCGGCCGTCACGTCCGCGCCCTCGTCGACGTACAGCGTGAAGCCCTCGCCGCGCAGCTTGACCGTGTCGATGCCCAGGTGCACCAGGACACCGGCGCCACCCTCCGGCAGCACCGCCACCACCACGAACGCGTGCGGGTGCAGCTTGACCAGCCGGCCGTCGATCGGCGACACCACGTCGATGCGCTCGCGCGGCGGGTCGACCGCGATGCCGGGTCCGACGATCGACCCCGAGAACACCGGGTCGGGGACGTCCTGCATGGGCACCACGCGACCCGGGAGGGGTGCGAGGACGGACAGCTTCACAGCAGGTCCTCGATGTCGCTGGCGATCGTGTCGGCCTCCGGCCCCAGCACCACCTGGATCACGCTGCCGGCCCGCATCACACCGTGCGCGCCCGCGGCCTTCAGGGCGGCATCGTCGACCAGCGACGCGTCCTCGACCTCGGTGCGCAGCCGGGTGATGCACGGTTCGATCTCGATGATGTTGTCTGCGCCGCCGAGGCCGGCGACCAGCTTCTCTGCCTGGGTGCTCACTGCTTACCTCCGACGTACGGGCTGTGCTCGCGATGACTGTTGTGATGGCTCGTCTGGTGTCTTAGCGCTGGTGTCCAGGGCTGGTCTCTAGGCCTGCGCGGTCGGTCTGGGTGACCTTGGAGAGGCCGCGAGGTGTGTCGGGGTCGAGGCCGAGCCGGCGCGCCAGCGACTCGACCACCAGCTGGCCGGGCCCGACCAGAGCCAGCGGGGCGACCGGCTCCGAGAGCCGCGGACCTGGCACCGCCACGTCGCATCGGGTACGGAAGCGATCGTCACCCCCGAAGCCTATGACCGTGGCGCCGCGCTCCCGCAGGTCGGCGGCCAGGTCGGACATGCCGGCCACCAGCGGCCCGTCGGCGGCGGAGACGAGAACGGCGGTCACACCGCCCCGCACGATCGCGATCGGCCCGTGGCGCAGGTCGGCGTACGACAGGCCGCGTACCGGGCGCAGGCAGGTCTCCTCCAGCTTCAGCGCGACCTCCAGCGCCGTGCCGAGCACCAGCCCGCGGCCGGTCACCACCGTCGACTCCTCCGCGGCGAGCTGGGCGACCGCGTCGTCGACGCCCGCACGCCGGTCCAGCAGCGACCCGAGCTCGTCGGGCGCACGGCGCAGGTCGTCGTCGAGCCCCTGCGGGTGCGGCGCCAGCGCGGTGGCGAACACCGCCAGCGCGGCCAGCTGGGTGGTGTAGGACTTGGTGGCGGGTACGGCGACCTCGCGGCCGGCGCGGGTGACCAGTGCGACGTCGGCCTCCGCGGCCAGCGGGCTGTCGGGCTCGTTGGTCACCGCCACCGTTGCCGCGCCGCAGTCGCGGGCCCAGCGCTGGGTCTGCACGATCTCCTGCGTGCTGCCGGACTGGCTGAGCGCGACCACCACCGTGTCGGACAGGTCGTGCCTGCGCCGGTAGTGGGTGGCGACGCTGGGCGCGGCCAGCGCGGCGGACATCTCGCTGTGCGTCTCCAGCAGGTAGCGCCCGTACACCGCGGCGTTGTCGGAGGACCCGCGTGCCACCAGCAGCACGTGCCGACGGCCCCCGGCGAGCGTGCGCAGGTCGGCGCGCAGCGGCAGCAGGGCGTCGAGCGTGCGAGACAGCGCCGCCGGCTGCTCGGCGATCTCGCGGGCCATCACGCTGCTCGCCCCGGCGGTCACCGCGTCGCCCCCGCGTGACCCGTCGCGGCCACCCCGCGCTGCTCGTGCGACCACACCAGTGCCCCCTCGACCCAGGTCGCGGATGCCCGCAGGTCCTCGCCCAGCCACACCATGTCGGCGGGACTCCCGGGTGCGAGCGTGCCCAGGTCGTGCCGGCCCACTGCGGCGGCGGGCACCCGGGTGGCCGCCTCGACCGCGGTCAGCAGGTCGACGCCGCAGTGGTGCACGGCGTTGGCCACCGCCTCGTCCATGCGCAGTGCCGACCCGGCGATCGCCCCGTCGGCACGCATCGGCGGCTCGCCCGGACGTACGTCGACCCGGTCTCCGCCGAGCTCGTAGGAGCCGGTGGGCATGCCCATGGCCGCGACCGCGTCGGTGACCAGCGCCATCCGTCCGGCGGCACAGCGGAACGCGACCTGCACCGCGGCCGCGGCCACGTGATGCAGGTCGGCGATCAGGCCGCAGGTCAGCCGGTCGTCGATGAGCGCGGCGCCGACGGTCCCCGGGTCGCGGTGCTGCAGCGGCCGCTGCGCGTTGTAGAGGTGGGTGAGCAGGGTCGCGCCGGCGTCGGCGGCCGCGTGCACGGTCTGCTGGTCGGCGTCGGTGTGCCCGACCGCCACGCGGACGCCCTGGGAGGTCAGCCGGCGTACGGCGTCGAGGGCGCCTTTGCGCTCCTGTGCCAGCGTGACGTACAGCAGGCGCCCGTCGCCGGCCTCGACCAGTGCGTCGACGTCCTGCGGCCTCGGGTCGCGCAGCAGGTCGGCGCGGTGCGCGCCGCGTCGTCGCTCGGCCAGGAACGGTCCCTCCAGGTGCATGCCGAGCGAGCGTGCGGCGCCGGTGGTGTCGCGCAGGTCGGTCTCCCGGCCGCGGTATGCGTGCAGTGCCGCGGCGAGGTCGTCGAGCGGGGCGGTGATCAGGGTCGGCACGTACGCCGTGGCTCCGGTGCTGGGCAGCATGCGGGCGACGTGGCGCCAGTCGTCGTCATCGGCGGCGGCGAAGTCGATCCCGAACGCCCCGTTGACCTGCATGTCCACCAGGCCGGGCGCGAGGACACCGGCGGGCAGCGCGGTGGTCTCGTCGGCCTGCTGCTGCACCCGCGCCGGTGGCTGTCCCTCGCCGTACTCCCGGACGCTCTGGTCGGCCAGCAGCCAGCCCGGGGAGCGCAACCGGCCGTCGGCGACCACCGCGGGCGCGGTGAGCAGGTGCATGCGGTCTCCTCCGGGCCAGCGGCGGCGTCGCCGGGTGCAGAGCGGGCGGTGCTTGACAGGACGTGTGACCTAGGTCATTGTCTGACCCGGACTGGACCGTACCAGTACGGTCCAGCGCTGTCGAGAAAGGCAACCGTGACCAGTCAGACCCGGCCGACCAGGCTCACCAAGCTGGCGGACGGACCCGTGCCCAAGCACGTGCAGCTGCGCGAGATCCTCGAGACCGCCGCGCGCGAGGACCTCGTGCCGCACGCCTCGATCGGGTCCGAGCGCGAGCTGATGGTGCGCTACGGCGTGAGCCGCGCGACCGTGCGCGAGGCGGTGGGACAGCTGGTCAGCGACGGCGTGCTGTACCGCGTGCACGGCAAGGGCACGTTCGTGGCGCCGGCGCGGGTGGAGTCGCAGCTGCACCTGGCCTCGTTCACCGACGAGATGCGCCGGCGGGGCCTCGCGCCCACCACGGAGGTGCTCAAGGTCGCGCTGGGAAGCCCGCCCAGGCGTGCGCAGGTCGAGCTCGGCCTCGGCTCGGCCGACCGGGTCTGGTGCCTGGAGCGGCTGCGGGTCGCGGCGGGGGAGCCGATGGCGCTGGAGCTCGGCTGGTACCCCGAGCGGCTGCTGCCCGGCCTGGACCGGCACGACCTGACCGCGTCGCTGTACACCCTGCTGGCCGGAACCTACGACCTGGTCATCGACTCCGGGCACCAGTCGGTGTGGGCCGAGTCGGCCGACGCGCACCAGGCCGGGCTGCTCGGCGTGCCGGTCGGCGCGCCGCTGATGGCGTTCCGTCGTACCTCGTCGGCCGGGCGTACGGCCGTCGAGCACAACCTGTCCTGGTACCGGGGTGACCGGTACCAGGTGCACATGTCACTGGACCGGGGACTGCGTCCGGTCCAGAACCGCACCCAAGGAGGAAGACCCACATGAGTTCCACCGCGGCGACCGCCGAGGGCGGCCGCAATATCAAGGGCCTCGCCTCGGCCCAGCGCCTCGGGCGAAGCCTGTTGCTCCCCATCGCCTCCCTGCCTGCGGCTGCCCTGCTGCTGCGGCTGGGGCAGCCCGACCTGCTCGGCGCGGACGGGCTCGGCTGGGACTCGGTCGCGAGCGTCATCGGGGCGGCGGGCAACGCGCTGTTCGAGAACCTCGGCATGCTCTTCGCCGTCGGTGTCGCGATCGGCTGGGCCCGCAAGTCCGACGGCTCCACCGCGCTGGCCGCCGTGATCGGCTACCTGGTTTTCACGGCTGTCGAGGAGGCCATGTCGCCGTTCGTGCTGCCGGCGGGCAGTGACCCCGTCGACTACGGCGTGCTCGGCGGCATCGTCGTGGGTCTGACGGCCGCCATCCTCTGGCAGCGCTACTACCGGATCAAGCTGCCTCCCTACCTCGCGTTCTTCGGCGGGCGCCGGTTCGTGCCGATGATCACCGCCGGGGCGGCCATCGTCTGGGGCGTTCTGCTCTCGTTCTTCTACCAGGCGTTCAACGCCGGGCTGACGAGCCTGGGCACGTGGGTCACGCACAACGAGGTGGTCGGCGGTTTCGTCTACGGCACCGCGAACCGGCTCCTGATCCCCCTCGGTCTGCACCACATCCTGAACAACTTCCCGTGGTTCCAGCTCGGCACGTACAACCCGCCGGGTGCCGCCGCACCGGTGCACGGCGACATCGCCCGGTTCCTGTCGGGCGACCCCACCGCCGGGGCGTTCATGACCGGCTTCTTCCCCATCATGATGTTCGCGCTGCCCGCCGCCGCGCTGGCGATCGCGCAGGAGGCCAAGCCGTCGCAGAGGAAGGTCGTCGGCGGCATCATGCTGACCGCCGCGCTGACGTCGTTCCTGACCGGCGTGACCGAGCCCCTGGAGTTCTCGTTCCTGTTCGTCGCGTTCCCGCTGTACGCCATCCACGCCGTCCTGACCGGCACGTCGCTGGCGCTGACCAACGCGTTGGGCATCCACGACGGGTTCGGCTTCTCGGCCGGGTTCTTCGACTACGCACTGAACTTCAACATCGCCGACAAGCCGCTGTGGATCATCCCGATCGGGCTGGTGTACGCGGCCATCTACTACGTGCTGTTCCGCTTCGTGATCCGCAAGTGGAACCTCCGAACGCCGGGGCGTGAGGAGGACGCCGACACCGACGCCGCCTCCGGGACCCAGGCCGACGTCGAGCCGGCGACGGCGCAGCCGCGTACCTCGGGTCCCGCGCCCGGTTCGGGCACCGGTACCTCCACCTGACCGCCCGTGCGGTTCGGGGAAACGATGTAACCGCCTGTTCCCTGGGCCTCCCGTCCCCTGCAGAGGGCGGGAAGCCCGGGGACGGGGTGGTGAGAACGCGCGTTCGGGCGGGCGTCCTGCAGGGACGGTTTCTGTCCCCAGCTCGGTCGACACCCCGCCGGGTCCACAGGTGCTGGTTCCGTCCCGCGCGCGAAGCAGGGGCGGCCGGACGCTTGGCCGATGCGTCCCCAGCTGGCGGCCATCGCGGCCGCGCAACACGGAGTCTTCACCCGAGGGCAAGCCCTCCAGTGCGGATACAACGACGACGAGATCCGCTGTCTTGTGCACCAAACAGTCTGGACGCGGGTCCGTCGCGGTGCCTACGTCGAGACCGAAATCTGGTCCGCGCTCGACGAACGCGGACGGCACACCCTGCTGACCCGGGCTGTTCTGCTCAACCTCGACCCGCCCGCCGTGGCCACCCACTGCTCATCGGCAGCCCTGACCGAGCTCCCGACATGGGGAACCGACCTCAGTCGTGTGCACATCACGCGGCCGCTCGTGCATTTCGGCCGCATCCGCGCGGGCGTCGTGCATCACGAGGCGAACATCGACTCGGTCGACCTCATCGAGGTCGGCGGCACGCCCTGCACGTCGCCGCGTCGCACCGCCCTCGATGTCGCGCGTGAGTTCGGCTTCGAGGCCGGCGTCGTCTGCGCCGACGCGGCTCTACGACGCACGGATGCGAACGCAACGGAAGCCAAGGAGGCCATGGAGTCCCTCGCCGAGTCGATGTCGACCTGGCCAGGCAGTCGCCCGGTGCTCCCCGTCGCCCGGTTCGCCGACGCGGGAGCGGAGTCGCCGGGTGAGTCGCTGGCGCGCATGTTCCTGGTCGCGATGGGTCTTCCGGTGCCGAGGACGCAGGTGGTGTTCCAGCGAGGGGCGTTCCTCGCTCGCGTCGACATGCTGGTCGAGGGGTTCGGCTGGGTGCTCGAGTTCGACGGCCGCGCCAAGTACCGCCGCAAGCGCGACGACTGCGACCCCGCCGTCGACGATGGCGACATCGTCTGGGCCGAGAAGCAGCGCGAGGATCGGCTGAGGGAGCTGCCGGAGGTGCGCGCGGTGTCGCGGCTGATCTGGGCAGACCTGTTCGGCGTACGCCGGGAGGCGGCCGCCCTCCGGCTGTGGTCGACCGCCGAGCGCCTTGGCGTACCCACCCGCAGACGGCGGAGCGCCTGACGCTCCGGCCGGCTGGCACTGCCCGACCCCTCCCTGGTCTTCCCGCCTCCTGCAGAGGACGGGCACGCCAGGGAACAGGCGGTTACATCCCGTCCTGGGTCGGAGGGGAGGATGGGCACATGACGCACGACAATCTGCTGGGCGGTCCGCCCGAGACTCTGCTGCCCCCCGACCCCGCCGCCGAGCGGATCGAGCGCGGCGAGTCGCCGGAGGACGTCGTACGCCACCACCCGGAGTCCAGCTTCGCCTGGGCGATGCTGGCCGAGCAGGCGCTCGACGACGGCCGTGACGTGGAGGGCTACGCCTACGCCCGCGTCGGCTACCACCGTGCCCTCGACGCGCTGCGCCGCAACGGCTGGAAGGGACACGGCCCGGTGCCGTGGAGCCACGAGCCCAACCGGGGGTTCCTGATGGCGCTGGCCGAGCTGTCCCGGGCGGCCGACCGGATCGGTGAGACGGCCGAGGTCCAGCGGTGCTCGACGTTCCTGCGTGACTCCAGCCCCGAGGCGGCCGACGTCCTCGGCGTCTGACCCGCCTGACCTGGCGGGTCACGAGAGGCCGCGTCAGGCCGGCGGCAGCGCCATCCGGAACGCGCCGGGCTCCACGTGCCACTGGTGGTTGGCCTCCGGCCCGTCCACCTCGCCGTCGGCGTTGCACCAGAAGTCCTGGCCGCTGATCGACACCCGCTTCGCCTGCGTGTGCAGCACGTCGGGACGTTCCTTGTGTGAGGACCGGCGCAGGTGCAGCGTGTACCCGAGCCTGGCCACCGGCGTGGTCGAGAACGACACCACCACGTCGGCCAGCCCGTCCTCCACCGAGGCCTGCGGCGCGATCTTCGTGCCGCCGCCGACCGTGGCGCCGTTGCCGATCGCCACCTGGATCACCTTCCGGTCCAGGTCCGCCAGCACCTCGCCGTCGGCCTCCACGTGCAGGTGGAGGCCGGGGTGCTTGAACCCGGCGATCACCGCCCCGACGGGGTAGCCGACCCGCCCGAGCCAGCGCTTCCACGGGCTGGCCACCCGGGCCGCCTCCGCGCCGATGCCGAAGTGCACCGCGTTGACCACGACCTGCCCGGCGCAGCTCACGAGCAGGTCGACCGACCGCACGTCGCCGTTGACCGCGACCTGCGCGGCCTCGACCGGGTCCAGCGGGATACCGGTGCCGCGCGCGAAGTCGTTGCCGGTGCCCAGCGGCACCAGGGCGAGCACGCCCCTGTCGAGCTCGTGCCGCCGGTGCAGCGCCGCGACCACCGCGTGCACGCTGCCGTCGCCGCCGGCGACCACCACCCGGCGCCCGCCCCGGCGCTGCAGCACACCGTCGAGCTCGCCGGGGTTGGAGGTGCGTGCCACCTCGACGTCGGCGTGGCGGCGCAGCTCCGCGAGCGCCCGCCCCAGCGGCTCCGCGTCTGCGCCGCCCGCCTCGGCGTTGGTGATCAGCAGCAGCGGCTCCACGGCCGACGAGCCTACCCGGCTCGGATCGGTTATCGTTTAGCCGCAGGAGCCCCGGGTGCTGTTGCGCACACGGGGCCTTGTCGTGTTCCGGACGCTCGTCCCGGTGCACGCCGCCGAGGCAGATGCCGCGGCAACGCGAACGAGGGAGGCGAGATGCCCGGCATCGTGCTGGTCGGCGCCCAGTGGGGCGACGAAGGCAAGGGCAAGGCCACCGACGCCATGGGCGCCGACGCCGACTACGTGGTGAAGTTCAACGGCGGCAACAACGCCGGCCACACCGTGGTCGTCGGCGGCGAGAAGTACGCCCTGCACCTGCTGCCGTCGGGCATCCTCACGCCCGGGTGCACGCCGGTGATCGGCAACGGCGTCGTGATCGACCTGTCGGTGCTGTTCGAGGAGATCGACGCGCTGAGCGCTCGCGGCCTCGACTGCTCCTCGCTGCTGGTGTCGGCCAACGCCCACCTGATCGCGCCGTACCACCGGGTGATGGACAAGGTCACCGAGCGGTTCCTCGGCAAGCGCAGGATCGGCACCACCGGACGCGGCATCGGCCCGGCGTACTCCGACAAGATCAACCGCGTCGGCCTGCGGGTGCAGGACCTGTTCGACGAGAACATCCTGCGGCAGAAGGTCGAAGGTGCCCTGGAGCAGAAGAACCACCTGCTCGCCAAGGTCTACAACCGCCGCATGATCACCGTCGACGAGATCGTCGACGAGCTGCTGACCTACGCCGACCGCCTGCGCCCGATGGTGCGCGACACCAGCCTGGAGCTGACCCGGGCCATCGACCGCGGCGACGTCGTCCTCTTCGAGGCCGGCCAGGCCACCATGCTCGACGTCGACCACGGCACCTACCCGTTCGTGACCTCCTCCAACGCGACCGCGGCCGGCGCCTGCACCGGCACCGGCGTTCCGCCCAACCGCCTCGACCGCGTCGTCGCGGTGCTCAAGGCCTACACCACCCGCGTCGGGGAGGGCCCGTTCCCGACCGAGCTCCTCGACGACGACGGCCAGCGGCTGCGCGAGGCCGGCGGCGAGTTCGGCACCACGACCGGGCGTCCCCGCCGCTGCGGCTGGCTCGACATCCCGATCGCCCGCTACGCCGTCCGCATCAACGGCATCACCGACTTCGTGGTCACCAAGCTCGACGTGCTCACCGGCTGGGAGCAGATCCCGGTGTGCGTCGCGTACGACATCGGCGGGCAGCGGCACGAGGAGCTGCCGATGACCCAGTCGGAGTTCCACCACGCGAACCCGATCTATGAGTACTTCGAGGGCTGGCAGGAGGACATCAGCGCCTGCCGCACCCTTGACGACCTGCCCAAGGCCGCGCAGGTCTACGTCAAGGCGATCGAGGACATGACCGGTACGCCCGTCTCGGCCATCGGTGTCGGCCCCGGCCGCGACGAGACCGTGGTGGTCCGCGACCTGATCTGACGGTTCGTCTGCCGGCCCTCGGGGGAAACGCGGTGTCGGTCCGCAGCCGAACCGCAAGTTAGGCTCGTCGCCCGTGAAGACCCTCGTGATCGGCACCGGCGGCCGCGAGCACGCTCTGGCGCTGGCGCTGGCCCGCGACCCGGACGTGACCGAGGTCCACGCCGCCCCGGGCAACCCCGGAATCGGCGCGGTCGCGACGCTGCACGACGTCGACCCGCTCGACTGCGACGCCGTGGCCGACCTCGCCGAGCGGCTGGGCGCCGACCTGGTGGTGGTCGGGCCCGAGGCGCCGCTGGTTGCCGGCGTCGCCGACGCGGTACGCGCCCGCGGCGTTCCCTGCTTCGGGCCGAGCCGGGAGGCCGCGCGGATCGAGGGCTCCAAGGCGTTCGCCAAGCAGGTGATGGCCGCCGCCGAGGTGCCGACCGCGATGGCGCACGTGTGCGAGACGCCCGGGCAGGTCGCCGAGGCGCTCGACGCGTTCGGCCCGCCGTACGTGGTCAAGGACGACGGTCTCGCCGCCGGCAAGGGAGTAGTCGTCACCGACGACCGGCAGGCCGCACTCGACCACGCCGCCCGCTGCGAGCGGGTGGTGGTCGAGGAGTTCCTCGACGGTCCCGAGGTGTCGCTGTTCGCGGTCACCGACGGCACGACCGTCATCCCCCTGCAGCCCGCCCAGGACTTCAAGCGCGCCCGCGACGGCGACGCGGGCCCCAACACCGGCGGCATGGGCGCCTACACGCCGCTGCCGTGGGCGCCGGACGACCTCGTCGAGGAGGTACGCCGCCGTGTGCTGCAGCCCACCGTCGACGAGATGCGCCGGCGCGGAACGCCGTTCCAGGGACTGCTCTACGCCGGGCTCGCGCTGACGTCCCGGGGCGTGCGCGTGGTCGAGTTCAACGCCCGGTTCGGTGACCCCGAGACGCAGCCGCTGATGGCCCTGCTGCGCTCGTCGCTGTTCCGCCTGCTGCTCGCGGCCGCGACCGGACGGCTCGAACAGGCCGAGCCGCCCCGGTGGCATCCCGGTGCCGCGGTCACGGTCGTGCTGGCGGCCGACGGCTACCCCGGCACACCCCGCAAGGGCGACCCGATCACCGGCCTGGAGGCGGCCGCGGCCCTCGACGACGTCGAGGTCACCCAGGCCGGCACGGCGCTGCGCGACGGAGCCCTGGTCACGTCCGGCGGGCGGGTCCTGGCCGTCACCGCGGTCGGTCCGGACCTGATGACCGCGCGCCAGCAGGCCTACCGGGGCGTCACCGCCGTCGCCTTCGGCGGGGCCCAGTACCGCACCGATATCGCCGCCGCTGCCGCGGTCGAGTCCGCGGAACTCTCCCCGGGAGGGGCCGCCAGGCATTAGGCTCTCCCTCCGTCGGGCCCCCGCATGCGGGTCCGGCCTGTGGGGAGGGGCATGTCAACGTCCATGCCGCTACGGCCGGTGCGTGTCGAGCAGGTGGTCACGTACCTGCGGGTCTTCGGCTTCGTCGCCGGCGTGCCCACGATCAAGCTCGCCCAGAGAAGCTTCCCGGATTCGGCCCACGCCCATCTGGCCTGGGGAGCCGAGGCGGTGCTGCTGGTCGGCACCCTCGCGCTCTGGCTGTGGCGCCGCCACGCCCGGCCCAGTGACGAGCCGCTCATGCTGACCGCCGGGTTCGTGGTCGACGCCCTGGTCATCGCCGGCTTCGTGCTGGCCTTCAGCCACCTCGTGCCCAACGTCAGCTGGGCGATGGTGTTCACGCTGCTGGCCGACGCGGCGCTGCGTTTCGGCGTACGCGGAGCCGTCCTCGGCCTGGTGCTCTCCGGACTGCTGTTCGTCGTGCAGGCCCAGGCGCACGAGGCCGCGACCGGCGATGCCACGACCGCCGCCGCCCTCGTGTACGTGCTCGCCACCCTGGTGGGCGCGGCCGGCATCCTCGCGGTGTTCACCGCCACCCTCGAACGGCAGGCGAAGATGGCCCAGCAGCAGGCGCTGGCGCTCACCGACGCCAACCGGGTACGTGAGCGCCTGCTCGCAATGTCGTCGCACGAGTTCCGCGGCTCACTGGCCGCGATGATGCTCGCCTCCGAGACCGTGCGCGCCAACCTCGACCGTCTCGGGCCGCAGCGGGCGGTGAGCCTGCTGGCCGAGGTCGACCGCCACGGACGGCACCTCTCCCGCCTGGTCGACGACCTGTTCGCGGTGGCGCAGGCCAGCAGCGAGGCCATTCGCGTACGGCCGCGCTGGGACGACCTCGACACCTCGGTCGAGCAGGCGCTGGCCGCGGCCGACCGGCACCGAGACGGTCACCAGCTGACGGTGTCGGTCGAGAAGGTCGCCTGCGAGCTCGACCACGAGCGCTTCAGCCAGGTGGCGCGCAACCTCGTCGAGAACGCCTACAAGTACGCCCCGGCCGGGAGCAGGGTGGTGGTCATGGCCACCCACCGTGACGGCCGCGTCGAGCTCCGGGTCGGCGACGACGGGCCGGGCATCCCGGCCGCGGAGCGCGAGCACGTCTTCGAGCCGTTCGGCCGGCGCCGCGACGCGGCCGCGCGCGACGACAGCGCCGGGCTCGGGCTGTACGTCGTGCAGCAGATCGTGTCGGCGATGGGCGGTTCGCTCGACCTGCACACCTCCTCGGCCGGCACCGAGTTCGTGGTGGTGTTGCCGGCCGCGGCGGCTCCGTCGCTGCTGACCGTGCCCGATGTATCGCGAGTGTCCTCGATGCCCGATAATCGGGATGTCGGCACGCAGGGGGCGACCCGCCACAACAGCAGGGGACGTTGAGCGGGCGACGACGGAGCCGGGGGAGGATCACACGGGGTGAGCGAGCTGTCGGGGGGCATCGAGGGACCCGCGACCGAACGGCTGCTGTCGGCCGTGCGCGGCGTCGGCATCGTGTTCGGCGTACCCGCGCTTCTCACGACGCCGGTGTGGCCCAGCGACCTGGTCCGCGGTGCCGCCTGGACGGTCCTGGTGGTCTTCGCGCTGGGCACGCTGACGCTGTGGTGGCTGACCCGCAGGCCGCTGTCGCGGCAGGCGTGGTCCCGGCTGAACCTGGCCGGGCTGTTGTTCGACATCGTGGTCGTGTCCGCGTTCGTGCTGGTGTTCGCCTACGAGGACCCCAACGTCACGTGGGCACTGCTGATCGCCCTGCCCTTCGACGGCGCACTGCGCTACGGGTGGCGGGGCGCGGCCGTCGTCGCGCTCGTCGGCGAGCTGATCTTCGTCGTCAACACCGTGCTGGGCCACCGCCTCGGCGGGGACCTGTTACCCGCGTCGGCGCATTTCTTCGTGTTCTCGCTGCTGGCCATGGTGGCAGGCGTGACGGGCTACCTGGTCGAGGTCTGGGCCCGCCGCAGTGTGGAGTACCGCGAGCAGGCCGCCGAGCTCGACCGCGCACACCGCATCCGCGACCGGCTCATGGCGGTGACGTCGCACGAGATCCGGGGCTCGCTGGCGGCGATCGGGTCGACGGCCGCGCTGCTGCAGGAGCAGCGCCACCGGCTGCCCGACGACCGGGTCGAGCGGATGCTCGGCGCCAGCCGCCGCCAGGTCGAGCACCTGCTGGTGCTGGTCGACGACCTGCTGGTGACCGGCCGCGGCGACGACCACGGGCTCGAGCTCAACCCGTTCTGGGGCGACCTGGGGAGTACGGCGACGCTGGCCCTCGCCGCCGCCGAGCGGTCCCGCCGCGGCCACCGGGTCGACCTGCACGGGCTGAAGCCGATCTGGTGCGAGCTCGACCACCAGCGGGTGCAACAGGTCGTGCGCAACCTGGTCGAGAACGCCTTCAAGTACTCCCCGGCTGACGGGATCGTGACCGTCGCCGCTCACCGGGTGCCCACGGGTGTGGTCTTCACCGTCGAGGACGGCGGCGACGGGATTCCGCCGGACCTGCAGGAGGAGCTGTTCGAGCCGTTCCGCCGTGGTCACAACGCCGACTCCACGCAGGGCGTCGGGCTCGGCCTGTACGTCGTCAGCCGCATCGTGTCCGCCTGCGCCGGCAGCGTCGAGGTGCACTCCGAGCCCGGCTCCACGAGGTTCGTGGTCACGCTGCCGTGCCGCACCGACCCCGTCGGCACCGACGGCACCGACTTCGCGGAGGCCCGGCGGCGTACGGGAGAATGACGCCGTGGCAGGTCCCCAGCACTCTCCGCAGATCCCCGACGTCCTCGCCGGCCGCTACGCCTCCGGCGAGCTGACCCGCATCTGGTCGCCCGAGCACAAGGTGGTGCTGGAGCGGCAGCTGTGGGTCGCGGTGCTCAAGGCCCAGCGCGACCTCGGCGTCGACGTCCCCGACGGGGTCGTGGAGGCGTACGAGAAGGTCGTCGACCAGGTCGACCTGGCCTCGATCGCGCAGCGCGAGCGACTGACCCGCCACGACGTGAAGGCGCGGATCGAGGAGTTCGCCGCGCTCGCCGGGCATGAGCACATCCACAAGGGCATGACCAGCCGCGACCTCACCGAGAACGTCGAGCAGCTGCAGGTGCGGGCCTCCCTGGTGCTGGTGCGCGACCGCGTCGTCGCCGCCCTGGCCCGGCTGGCCCGGCTGGCGGTTGAGCACCAGAGCCTGGTCATCGCCGGGCGGTCGCACAACGTGGCCGCGCAGGCCACGACCCTGGGCAAGCGGTTCGCCTCCGTGGCCGACGAGATGCTGGTTGCGCTCGAGCGGCTGGAGAACCTGCTGGCGCGCTACCCGCTGCGCGGGATCAAGGGCCCGGTCGGCACCTCCCAGGACCAGCTCGACCTACTCTCCGACGCCGGCGCACTGGCCGAGCTGGAGCACCGGGTCGCCCAGCACCTCGGCTTCGACCGGGTGCTGACCAGCGTGGGCCAGGTCTACCCGCGCTCCCTCGACTTCGACGTGGTCTCGACGCTGGTGCAGGCCGTCGCCGGACCGTCCAACCTCGCCACCACCGTGCGGCTGATGGCCGGCAACGAGCTGGTCACCGAGGGCTTCAAGCCCGGCCAGGTCGGCTCCAGCGCGATGCCGCACAAGATGAACACCCGCTCCTGCGAGCGCGTCAACGGCCTCGCGGTGGTGCTGCGCGGCTACCTGTCGATGGTCGGTGAGCTGGCCGGCGACCAGTGGAACGAGGGCGACGTGTCCTGCTCGGTCGTGCGTCGCGTCGCCCTGCCGGGCGCGTTCTTCGCCACCGACGGCCTGTTCCAGACGTTCCTGACCGTGCTCGACGAGTTCGGCGCGTTCCCCGCGGTGGCCCAGCGCGAGCTCGACCGCTACCTGCCGTTCCTGGCCACGACCAAGGTGCTGATGGCCGCCGTCCGCCACGGCGTCGGACGCGAGAGCGCGCACGAGGCGATCAAGGAGCACGCGGTCGCGGTGGCGCTGCGGATGCGCGAGCAGGGCGCGGAGCGCAACGACCTGTTCGACCGGCTGGCCGAGGACCCGCGGCTGGGGCTGTCGCGCGCGGACCTCGACGCTCTGGTGGCCGAGCCGCTGTCGTTCACCGGCGCGGCGGTCGACCAGGTGCGGGAGGTCGTACGCCGGGTGGAGGCGGTCGTCGCGCGCTACCCCGAGGCGGCGGTGTACTCGCCCGAAGCCATCCTGTGAGCGCTGTCTGGAAGGATGCGGCGGCATGACCCCCGTGGCTGTCGACATCCCCGGCGCGACGCATCTGCACTCCGGCAAGGTGCGCGACCTGTACCGGCTGCCCGACGGCAACCTGCTGATGGTGGCCAGCGACCGCATCTCCGCCTACGACCACGTGCTGCAGCCGGGGATCCCCGACAAGGGCGCGATCCTCACCCAGATGTCGATGTGGTGGTTCGACCAGCTCGCCGACCTCGTGCCCAACCACGTGGTGTCGGGCGACCTGCCCGCGGACCTGCCGTCCGGGCTGACCGGGCGTGCGGTGGTGTGCGAGGAGCTGCGGATGTTCCCGGTCGAGTGCGTCGCCCGGGGCTACCTCGCCGGGTCGGGTCTCGCGGACTACCGGGCCAGCGGGGCGGTCTGCGGCGTACCGCTGCCGGACGGGCTCGAGGACGGGTCGCGGCTGCCGGAGCCGATCTTCACCCCCGCCACCAAGGCCGCGCTCGGCGAGCACGACGAGAACATCTCCTTCGAGCAGGTGACCGACACCGTCGGCGCCGAGGTGGCGCGGACGCTGCGCGACCTGACCCTCCGGGTGTACGCCAGAGCCGAGCAGGTCGCCCGCGAGCGCGGCCTCGTGCTGGCCGACACCAAGCTGGAGTTCGGCGCGCGCCCGGACGGCGCGATCGTGCTCGCCGACGAAGTCCTCACCCCCGACTCCTCGCGCTTCTGGCCCGCCGACCAGTGGCAGCCGGGCAGGCCGCAGCAGTCGTTCGACAAGCAGTACGTGCGCGACTGGCTGACGTCCCCGGAGAGCGGGTGGGACCGCTCCTCCGACACGCCACCGCCCCCGCTGCCCGAGACGGTCGTGCAGAACACCCGGGCCCGCTACGTGGAGGCGTACGAGCGGCTGACCGGCCGCGAGTTCGGGGCCTGACCTGCTGCTTTGACCAGCGACTCGCCATCGACCCCGGCACCCGCGGCGACTAGGTTGTGCCTACGCGTCAGTAGAACCGCACCCCTGCTGGAGGTACGACCGTGCTCAACCTGGCCATGTTGCTCGAAGACTCCGCCCGCAACGTGCCCGACCGTGACGCGGTCGTGTTCGGCGACACCCGGCTGCCGTACAAGGCGGTCAACGCCGCGGCGAACCAGGTCGCCAACCTGCTGGTGGAGCGTGGCATCCAGCCCGGTGACAAGGTCGCGCTGACCTGCCCGAACCTGCCGTACTTCCCGATGATCTACTACGGGATCCTCAAGGCCGGCGCGGTCGTCGTACCGCTCAACGTCCTGCTCAAGGCCCGCGAGATCGCCTACCACCTCGACGACTGCGACGCCAAGGCGTACTTCTGCTTCCAGGGCAGCGACGAGCTGCCGATGGGCAAGGACGGCTGGAAGGGGTTCAACGACACCCCGGGCTGCGAGCACTTCTTCCTGGTGACCGCAGACCCCGCGGCCGAGTCGCCGATCGAGGGCGCGGAGACGTTCGGCTCGGCCGTGGCACAGCAGCCGGGGGTGTTCGAGACCGCCGTCACCGAGCCCGGCGACACCGCGGTGATCCTCTACACCAGCGGGACCACCGGCAGGCCCAAGGGCGCGGAGCTGACGCACAGCAACATGGTGATGAACGTGGTGACCGGGATTCGGCTGTGGGAGCTCAAGCCGTCCGAGCCCGACACCCATCTGGTCGTGCTGCCGCTGTTCCACTCCTTCGGCCAGACCGTGCAGATGAACTCCGGCTTCTCGCTGGGGGCGACGCTGGTGATGATGGCCCGCTTCGAGGCGAAGGGTGCCCTGGAGCTGATGCAGAAGGAGAACGTCACGTTCTTCGCGGGCGTCCCCACGATGTACTGGGGGCTGCTGGGCGCGCTGGACGACTCCGTCGACGTGGAGAAGATCGCCGGCAACCTGCGCCGCGCCGCCGCCGGCGGGTCGTCGCTGCCGGTGGAGATCCTCAAGGAGTTCAAGGCGCGGTTCGGCGTGCAGATGCTCGAGGGGTACGGCCTGTCGGAGACCTCGCCGGTGGCGACGTTCAACCACCTCGACCGGGAGCCGAAGCCCGGGTCGATCGGCACGCCGATCTGGGGCATCGAGGTCAAGCTGATCGACGCGGAGTGGAAGACCATCGAGGGCACCGACGAGGTCGGTGAGATCGCCATCCGCGGCCACAACATCATGAAGGGCTACTACAAGCGGCCCGAGGCGACCGCCGAGGTGATGCGCGACGGGTGGTTCAAGACCGGCGACCTGGCCCGTCGCGACGAGGACGGCTACTACTACATCGTCGACCGGGCCAAGGACATGATCATCCGCGGCGGGTTCAACGTGTACCCCCGCGAGATCGAGGAGGTCCTGATGACCCACGAGGCGGTCTCGCTGGCCGCCGTCGTCGGGGTGCCGCACGAGAGCCACGGCGAGGAGGTGAAGGCGTTCGTGATCCGGCACGAGGGGGCCGACATCACCGAGGACGACCTCGTCGCCTGGGCCAAGGAGCAGATGGCCGGCTACAAGTACCCCCGGATCGTCGAGTTCCGCGACGAGCTGCCGATGACCGCGACCGGGAAGATCCTCAAGCGCGAGCTCTCCTAGGCGGCGAGGCGCCGCGCGGGGACCGACATGGAGCAGCGCCCTGGGGCTCCCTCCACCTCAGGGCGCTGCTGCAACGACCGGTCAACGTCAGGGGGCACTTGGTTATATGACGAGACCCGGTCGGAGGTGATGCGTTCCGTCCCCGCAACGGGATTGCGTACGCAGGCAAAATCGCTCTCCGTGGCTGAACGCAGCGCCGCGACAGCAGCGCGTTACCAGTCGTACTCGTGGCCGGCCGGTCGGCCGCCCCACCGCCGGGACGGACCCATAGACTGAGGCCCGCCGCTTCTGGATGCACTGACCGCTGCACTGGCCCAATGCACTGACCCAAGGAGTCCGCGTGCCTCGCGTCGTCGTCGACGTCATGCTCAAGCCCGAGATCCTCGACCCGCAGGGCAAGGCCGTGCACGGCGCGCTGCAGCGCCTCGGCATCGCCGGTGTCGCCGACGTGCGCCAGGGCAAGCGCTTCGAGCTCGACTTCGACGGTGACCTCACCGACGACCGGATGTCGCAGGTGCACAGCGTCGCGGAGTCGCTGCTGTCCAACCCGGTCATCGAGGACTACGTCGTGCACGTCGACGAGGCGCGTGAGCCGCAGTGAGGGTCGGCGTCGTCACCTTCCCCGGCTCGCTCGACGACCGCGACGCGGCCCGCGCGGTCCGCATCGCCGGCGGCGAGCCGGTCGCGCTCTGGCACGGCGACCACGACCTGCGCGGGGTCGACGCGGTCGTGCTGCCCGGCGGGTTCTCCTACGGCGACTACCTGCGCTGCGGCGCCATCGCCAAGTTCGCACCCGTGATGACCGAGCTGATCGCGGCGGCACACACCGGCCTGCCGGTGCTCGGCATCTGCAACGGCTTCCAGATCCTCTGCGAGTCGCACCTGCTGCCGGGCGCCCTGATCCGCAACGACCGGCGCAAGTTCGTCTGCGTCGACCAGCGGCTGCGGATCGAGAGCAACCACACGGTGTGGACGTCGGCGTACGACGAGGGTGCCGAGGTCACCATCGTCCTGAAGAACGGCGAGGGCGGCTACGTCGCCGACGAGCAGACGCTGGACCGGCTCGAGGGCGAGGGCCGGGTCGTCGCGCGCTACCTCGGCAACCCCAACGGCTCGATGCGTGACATCGCCGGCATCACCAACGAGCGCGGCAACGTCGTCGGGCTGATGCCGCACCCCGAGCACGCCGTGGAGCACCTCACCGGGCCCGGCGACGACGGGCTCGGTTTCTTCACCTCCGTGCTGCGCTCGGTCGCCGCGGCCTGACCCCGCCGGAGTATTGGCGCGGGGATCCCCTGTACCAATAGCTCACTGGCACCGGGGACCCCTACGCCAATAGGTTCGCTGCGGGGGACCGCCGCGCCAAACCGGCACGGCGGCGGGTGTGGAGTCGCTCAGCCGAGGGCGACCAGGGTGACGGCGGCGCCGGCCAGCCCGAGACCCACCGCCTGCCCGCGGTGGATGTGCTCGCGCAGCACCAGCACCGCCAGCAGCACCGTGAACGCCGGGTACAGCGAGGACAGCACCGACGCGACCGTCAGGAACCCCGACTGGGTGGCCAGCTGGAACAGCACGGTCGCCAGCGCGGCCACGGCACCGACGATCGCGCCCAGCCAGGCGCCGCGGTCGCGCGGAACCCACGGCTTGCGCAGCGCCGCCGCCAGCACGACCACGACCACGATCGACGCCGCCATCCCCAGCGCGGCCGGGAGCAGACCGGCGCCGCCGGGAACCTGACCCAGCGCCACGAACAGGAAGCCGAACCCGAGCCCGGCCAGGATGCCGTCGAGCACCCCGGTCCCGGCGCGGCTCAGGTGCTCGCCGGTCAGGCTCTCGTCGCCCTCCCCGGCCGACACCAGCCAGATAGCCGGCAGCGCGCAGGCGATGCCGACCCACGCCAGCGCCCCGGGCCGCTCGCCGGTCGCCACCCCGACGAGCACCGGCAGCACGGCCGAACCGACCGCGGACAGCGGGGCCACCACGCTCATCCGCCCGGTGGCCAGGCCGCGGTAGAGGAACGCAGTGCCCAGGCCGGACCCCAGCCCCGACACCGCTCCCCACCACAGCGCCGAAGCGCTGGGGTCACCGGCGAACAGCACCGCCGCCAGCAGCACGCACACCGCGCCGGTGGTCTGCACGACCACGGCGACCGGCCACACCGAGGACTGCCGCGAGAACAGCCCGCCGAGGAAGTCCGACAGGCCGTAGGCGATCGCCGACCCCAGCGCGAGCAGCACGGTCATGAGCGCGACCCTAGGCAAGCCCGCTGACGTCGCGTCCGTCGCCCCGGGCGCCATCGCGCACACATCGGCGGACGCAACCAGCCGCCCGATAGCCTGAGCGTGCGATCCCGCCCTTGCAGTCCCGCCTGACCCCCAGGAGCACACCGCGGTGGCAGACGTCCGAACCCTCGACACCGTCAAGCTGGCTCAGGAGACCCCCGACCAGGAGCAGCCCTGGGCCGACCTGGGTCTCAAGCCGGACGAGTACCAGCGCATCCTCGACATCCTCGGGCGCCGGCCGACGTCGAGCGAGCTGGCGATGTACTCGGTGATGTGGAGCGAGCACTGCTCCTACAAGTCGTCCAAGGTGCACCTGCGCCAGTTCGGCGAGAAGGTCACCGACGAGATGCGCCGCGACCTGTTGGTCGGCATCGGTGAGAACGCCGGCGTCGTCGACATCGGCGACGGCTACGCGGTGACGTTCAAGGTCGAGTCGCACAACCACCCGTCCTACGTCGAGCCCTACCAGGGCGCCGCCACCGGCGTCGGCGGCATCGTCCGCGACATCCTCGCGATGGGCGCCCGGCCGGTCGCGGTCATGGACCCGCTGCGCTTCGGGCCGGCCGACGCCCCCGACACCGCCCGCGTCCTGCCAGGCGTGGTCGCCGGGATCGGCGGCTACGGCAACTGCCTGGGCCTGCCCAACATCGGCGGCGAGGTCGTGTTCGACCCCAGCTACGCCGGCAACCCGCTGGTCAACGCCCTGTGCGTCGGTGTGATGCGCCACGAGCAGATCCACCTGGCCAAGGCCGCCGGCGTCGGCAACCAGGTGATCCTGTACGGCGCGAAGACCGGCGGCGACGGCATCGGCGGTGTGTCGGTGCTGGCCTCGGAGACGTTCGACTCGACCGGCCCCACCAAGCGGCCCAGTGTGCAGGTCGGCGACCCGTTCATGGAGAAGCTGCTGATCGAGTGCACCCTCGAGCTGTTCGCCGCCGACCTGGTCGCCGGCATCCAGGACCTCGGCGGCGCCGGCCTGTCCTGCGCGACGTCGGAGCTGGCCAGCGCCGGTGACGGCGGCATGCGGGTGTGGCTCGACCGCGTGCCGCTGCGCGACTCCTCGCTCAGCCCCGAGGAGATCCTGATGAGCGAGTCGCAGGAACGCATGATGGCCGTGGTGGAGCCCGGCAAGGTCGACGCGTTCCTCGAGATCTGTCGCCGGTGGGAGGTCGACGCCACCGTCGTCGGCGAGGTCACGGACACGTCCAGGCTGGTGGCGGAGTGGCACGGCGAGGTCGTGCTCGACGTACCCCCGCGCACGGTCGCGCACGAGGGCCCGGTCTACCAGCGGCCGTACGAGCGGCCGGCGTGGCAGGACGGGCTGCAGGGCGACGACCCCGCGCGGCTGCCGCGGCCGTCGACCGGCGACGAGCTGCGCGACACCGTGCTGCGGCTGGCCGCCTCGTCCAACCTGGCCGACAAGTCCTGGGTCACCGACCAGTACGACCGCTACGTGCAGGGCAACACCGTGCTGGCGCAGCCCGAGGACGCCGGCGTCATCCGCGTCGACGAGTCGACCGGACTGGGCGTCGCCGTGGCGACCGACGGCAACGGCCGGTACGCCAAGCTCGACCCCTACAACGGCGCCAAGCTCGCGCTGGCCGAGTCCTACCGCAACGTCGCCGCGACCGGCGCCCGTCCGCTGGCGGTGACCGACTGCCTCAACTTCGGCTCACCGGAAGACCCCGCGGTGATGTGGCAGTTCGCCGAGGCCACCCGGGGTCTGGCCGACGGCTGTCAGCAGCTCGGTGTCCCGGTCACCGGTGGCAACGTCAGCCTCTACAACCAGACCGGCGAGACCGCGATCCTGCCCACGCCGGTGGTCGGCGTGCTCGGCGTGCTCGACGACGTCACCCGCCGCACCCCGCAGGGCTTCCGCCGGCCCGGCCAGCAGATCTACCTGCTCGGCACCACCCGCGACGAGCTCGGCGGCTCGGAGTGGGCGCACGTCGTGCACGGCCACCTCGGCGGCCTGCCGCCGGCGGTCGACCTCGACGCCGAGCGCCAGCTCGCCGGCATCCTCCTCAACGCCTCACGCGACGGGCTGATCGACGCCGCGCACGACCTGTCCGACGGCGGGCTTGCGCAGGCTCTCGTCGAGTCGACGCTGAGGTACGGCATGGGATGCCGGGTGTGGCTGCCCGACGACCTCGACCCGTTCGTCGCGCTGTTCAGCGAGTCGGCGGGACGGGCGATCGTCGCGGTCCCGCGCAGCGAGGAGGTGCGGTTCACCGACATGTGCACCGCCCGGGACTTCCCGCACGCGCGCATCGGCGTGGTCGACGGCGACGCTCTCGACGTACAGGACCAGTTCGCGCTGCCGCTAGGCGAGCTGCGCGAGGCGTGGTCGTCCACGCTGCCCGCCCTGTACGAGCACTGACCCATCCATGCCCGCCCGTCTGAAAGCGGCATCGCCGGAGGAGGTCGCCTCCGCCTGGGAGGAGATCCGCGGCGACAACACCGCAACGTCCGCGCTGCGGCTGCTGACCAAGCACTACCTCGCCGTGCTCGCGGCCACCCATCCCGGCCGCAGCGTCGAGGTGCGGGTGCCGCCGTACGCCGCGGTGCAGTGCCTCGGCGGTACCCGCCACACCAGGGGCACCCCGCCGGCGGTCGTCGAGACCGACGCGCTGACCTGGGTCCGGCTGGCGCACGGCGACCTGGCCTGGGCGCAGGCCGTCGACGCCGGTCGCGTCACCGCGTCCGGCGAGCGCTCCGACCTCTCCGAGCTGCTCCCGCTCGACTGACGGCCGCTCCCGACCGACGCCCGGGTCGACCCGACCGTCCTGTGGGGCACTGCCCTCACACGGCGAACGGGCCCTCCCCGAGGCTCATACGCCTCGGGAAGGGCCCGCAGGACCCGGTTACATGGCTCGTGGGCCGGGACGGGTCAGAAGCCGGTGACGTCGAGCAGCGGCTCCTTGGTGTTGTCGGGGTCGTCGACGTCGTTCCAGTCGCTGCTCCCTGCGGCCAGCAGCGCCGACTTCACCTGCGCCGGCGTCGCACCGGGGTGGGTGGACGCGTACAGCGCCGCGGCGCCGGTGACGTGCGGCGTGGCCATCGACGTACCCGAGATGGTGTTGTAGCCACCGTTCATCCAGGTCGACATGATGCAGGTGCCGGGCGCGATGATGTCGACGTCGGAGCCGTAGTTGGAGTAGTCCGCGAACGTGTCGTCGACGTCGCTGCGGCAGGTCGACGGCGCACCGCCACCGGGCTGGCCGTTGAAGTCCGACAGCGCGCTGACGGTGATCACCTCGTCGTACGCGGCCGGGACGGTGTTCGCGGCGTCGGCGGAGTCGTTGCCGGCGGCCACCGCGTAGGTGACGCCCGCGGCCACGGAGTCGCAGATCGCGGCGTGCTCGGCGTCGCCGTTCGTACGCCCGCAGTTGTGGTCGTCGGAGCCGTCGCCGCCGAGGCTCATGTTCGCGACCTCGATCTGGTCGGCGTGCGCGGTCACATAGTCGATGCCGCAGATCACGTCGGAGCTGCTGCCGATGCCGGCGGCGTTGAGCACCTTCACCGGCCAGATCCGGGCGCCGGGCGCCATGCCAACCACGCCGGTGCCGTTGTCGAGAGCGCCGATGGTGCCGGACACGTGGGTGCCGTGGCCGTTCTGGTCGTCCGGGCTGACGCCGAGCAGCGAGCAGTTGGTCGCACCGGGCTGGTAGACGTTCAGGTCGGGATGGTCGAGGTCGGCGCCGGTGTCGATCACCGCGACGTCGACGTCGACGCGCTGGTCGGTGCCGTCGATCGCGGCGGTGGGGCTGGCGTCGGCGTTGGCCCGGTTGATGCCGGTGGGCAGGGTCTGCGCGGTCGCCTGCACCCGCTCGTCGGCCTGCACGAACTGCACACCGGGAAGCTGGGCCACGCGCGCGGCGTCGGCCTGGCTCATCTGCGCGGAGTACCCGTGGATGGACGACCGGTACACGTGGTCGACCGACGCGCCGACCATGCGCTCCGCGGTCGAGGTGGCCGTGGGTACGGCCGCTCCGTCCTTCAGGACGACGATGTACTGGCCCGCGATGCGGTCAGGGCTGTTCAACCCCGAGATCGCCGCGGTGTCGGCTGTTCCTGCCTGGGCGCTGGTTGCGCCTGCGGCAGCGATCGCCACCGCGGTCGCGGCGACGGCACCGAGCTTGCGCATGCTTCCTCGCTCTCGTCAGGGACCGCACCCCGAAGTGCGGTCGTGGCGTGCCCAACGACGGCGAGTCGCCTCGGTTACGCGGCCGTCACGGTCAGTGACGAATGACGGTCGCCGTACGATGCGCGCATGGCTCCTACCCCGGAAATGTCCGGCTTACGCGCCGAGGTCCAGAAGGTCCTTCCCCAGGTGCGCGCCGACCTCGAGGACCTCGTCCGCATCCCGTCCGTCAGTGCCGACCGGGCACGTCACGACCAGGTGCGCCGCTCGGCGACGGCGACCGCGCACCTGCTCGAGCAGGCCGGCTTCCCCGACGTGCGCGTCGTGTCGGCCCCCGGCGGCCAGCCCGCGGTGGTGGCCCGGCGTCCGGCGCCGCCGGGTGCCCCGACCGTCCTGCTGTACGCCCACCACGACGTCCAGCCCGAGGGCCGCTCCGCCGACTGGGACTCCGAGCCGTTCGAGCCAACCGAGCGCGACGGCCGGCTGTACGGGCGCGGCGCGGCCGACGACAAGGCCGGCATCGCCGCCCACCTCGCGGCCGTCCGGGCACACGGCGGGGAGCCTCCGGTCGGCGTGACCGTGTTCGTCGAGGGCGAGGAGGAGGTCGGCTCGCCCACGCTGACGGCGTTCCTCGACGAGCACCGCGACCTGCTCGCCGCCGACGCCATCGTCATCGCCGACTCCGCCAACTGGGAGGTGGGCACGCCCGCGCTCACCACGTCGCTGCGTGGCCTGGTCGACTGCGAGGTCGAGGTCCGCACGCTGGAGCACGCGGTCCACTCCGGTATGTACGGCGGCCCCGCTCCGGACGCGCTGACGACGCTGTGCCGCCTGCTCGCGACCCTGCACGACGCCAAGGGCGACGTGGCCGTGGACGGCCTGGCCTCCGGCCCGGCGAGCGACCTGGACTACCCCGAGGACCGGTTCCGCTCCGAGGCCGGCCTGGTCGGCGGCGTGCGCACCATCGGCACCGGGTCGCTGGTCGAGCGGCTGTGGACCCGTCCTGCGCTGGCCGTGCTGGCCGTCGACGCGCCCGCGGTCGCCGAGGCGTCCAACACGCTGGTGCCCTCGGCGCGGGCCAAGATCTCGCTGCGCATCGCGCCCGGTGGCGACGCAGGCCAGGCCATGGACGCGCTGATGCGGCACCTGGAGTCACACGCGCCGTGGGGCGCACAGGTCGACGTACGCCGCGGCGAGAGCGCCGAGCCGTTCGCGGTCGACGCCAGGGGCCCCGCCTACGATGCCGCCCGCGCGGCCTTCCGCGACGCCTGGGACGGCACCGAGCCGGTGGACATGGGTGTCGGCGGCTCGATCCCGTTCATCGCCGCGTTCGCCGAGGCGTTCCCGGACGCGGCGATCCTGGTGACCGGCGTCGAGGACCCCGACACCCGGGCGCACGGCGCCAACGAGGGCCTGCACCTCGCGGAGTTCGAGCGGGTGTGCCTGGCCGAGGCGCTGCTCCTGCAGAACCTTGCGGCGGACCCGAACGGCTAGCGCCGGTAGGCCGACCCGGTGCGCAGCACCGTGCCGGGAGTGGCCGAGCGCTGGAACCCCACAGCCGTGCCCGGCGGCCTGAGGCAGCCGGCGGCCTTCCCGAGACGCCTCAGGCCGTGCAGGTCGCCGGCGCCCCAGACCGCCCGCTTGGCGGTCACCGTGGGGTACATGATCTCCCACTGGTCGGCCTGACGCGGGTGGTCCAGCCCCACCGCGTGGCCCAGCTCGTGCATCAGCAGCGCCCCCCGGGTGCCGAGAAGGCCGTTGTGGACGCCGCCACCGAAGCCACCGCCGAAGTGGATGTTCGCGTTCAGCACCACGGAGCCGCGCGTGATCATCGCCTTGGTCCGGCCCGCGGCGGTCTGCCAGGTCACCCACGACGGTCCGCCCTGCCCGGCCGCTCCGGCCCCGTCGAGCATCGTGGTCTGCCCGGGCCTGGCCCAGGCCACCACGAGCCGGGTGCCGCGCGGGTAGCGGTTGCCGCCCCTGCCGCCCGGGATGATCCGGGTGCGGCCGCGGTAGACGAACCGCAGACCGGTGGCGCGGTGGATGCGGGCCAGCGCCTGGCGGGTGTCGGCCAGCGCGCCGTTTCCGCCCAGCCGGGCGTTCACCCGGTAGCCGATGCGCGAGCAGGGGTTCCAGCGGGCGATCGGGCCGCCGGCAGCGGACCTGGAGATGAACTTGAACGCCTGCGGGTTGCCGCGGGCGGAGATCGCCGCACTGGCCGACACCGTCACCAGCGGCAGGCACACGACGGCGGCGGCCACCGCGGCCACCAGGCGGGAGGTCAGGCGGGGAGACAGCGAGGTCATGAAGGAACCCTCCGGGCCGCAGGGACATTACTGTCCACTATCGGCACCGCCCGGCCGGTCCGTGACCGTTTCGGCCAATCGTCTGGGTGATCGGATCGTGACCGAGGACGCACCGCCGCGGTGCGGGACTCGTGGCCGGGATCACCTAGACTCGGGCACCGTGGCGCGCGGTGACGGCAGGCTCAACCACGACCTCGATCCCCAGGACAAGGGCCCCCAGGACGCTTGCGGGGTCTTCGGTGTCTGGGCACCGGGCGAAGAGGTCGCCAAGCTCACCTACTACGGGCTGTACGCCCTGCAGCACCGGGGCCAGGAGTCGGCCGGCATCGCGGTGAGCAACGGCCACCAGACCCTGGTCTACAAGGACATGGGTCTGGTCGCCCAGGTGTTCGACGAGCCCACCCTGGAGTCGCTGAAGGGGCACGTGGCCATCGGCCACGCCCGCTACTCCACCACCGGCGCCAGCACCTGGAGCAACGCCCAGCCGACCTTCCGGTCCACCTCGACCGGGTCGATCGCGCTCTGCCACAACGGCAACCTGACCAACACCTCCGAGCTGTCCCGTGACGCGGCGGAGCGGGCGGGGAGCAGCGGCGAGCTCGACCTGCCGCACCGGCCGACCCGGCTCGAGACCTCCGATACCGGCGTGATGACCGCGCTGCTGGCCTCCTACCCCGACCTGTCGGTCGAGGAGGCCGCGATGCGGGTGTTGCCGACGCTGCGGGGCGCGTTCAGCCTGGTGTTCATGGACGAGGGCACGCTGTACGCCGCCCGCGACCCCCAGGGCATCCGCCCGCTCGTGCTCGGACGGCTCGAGCGCGGCTGGGTGGTGGCCAGCGAGACCGCCGCCCTCGACATCGTCGGCGCCTCGTTCGTGCGCGAGGTCGAGCCCGGTGAGCTGGTCGCCGTCGACGAGCACGGCCTGCGCGCCCGGCGGTTCGCCGCGGCCGACCCGAAGGGCTGCCTGTTCGAGTTCGTCTACCTCGCCCGCCCCGACACCCGCATCAGCGACCGCCGCATCCACTCGGTGCGCGTCGAGATCGGGCGGAGGCTGGCCAAGGAGCACCCGGCCTCGGCCGACCTGGTGATCCCGGTCCCCGAGTCCGGCACCCCCGCCTCGATCGGGTACGCCGAGGCCAGCGGCATCCCGTACGGCCAGGGCCTGGTGAAGAACTCCTACGTCGGCCGCACGTTCATCCAGCCCAGCCAGACCATCCGCCAGCTGGGCATCCGGCTCAAGCTCAACCCGCTGCGCGACGTCATCGAGGGCCGGCGGCTGGTGGTCGTCGACGACTCGATCGTGCGCGGCAACACCCAGCGGGCGCTGGTACGCATGCTGCGCGAGGCCGGCGCGCGCGAGGTGCACGTCCGCATCGCCAGCCCGCCGATCAAGTGGCCGTGCTTCTACGGCATCGACTTCGCCACCCGCGCCGAGCTGGTCGCCAACGGCCTGTCCACCGACGAGATCTGCCGCTCGATCGGCGCCGACTCGCTCGGCTACATCTCCCTGGAGGAGCTGACCGCGGCCACCGAGGTGCCCGAGGAGCGGCTGTGTCGCGCCTGCTTCGACGGCGTCTACCCCGTGCCGCTGCCCGAGCCGGAGCTGCTCGGCAAGCACCTGCTCGAGGTCGACGACACCGACCTGGCCGCGCTCGCCGGGGGTGCCGGCGCCGGCGACGCCCTGACCCGCCCGTGAAAGAGGCCGCCCGCCGATGAGCCGCCCCGCTTCCCCCGACGAGCCCGGGAACGAGCACACCACCCGCCGCCGGTCCTCCACCTACGCCGACGCGGGAGTCTCCCTCGAGGCGGGGGACAGGGCGGTCGAGCTGATGCGGGTCTGGGTCGACAAGGCCCGCCGCCCCGAGCAGCTCGGCGGCATCGGCGGCTTCGCGGGGCTGTTCGACGCCAGCGCGCTCAAGTCGTACCGTCAGCCGCTCCTGGCCACCTCCGCCGACGGCGTCGGCACCAAGGTCGCGGTCGCCCAGGCGCTCGACCGGCACGACACCATCGGGTTCGACCTGGTGGGGATGCTGGTCGACGACCTGGTCGTGTGCGGCGCCGAGCCGCTGTTCCTCACCGACTACATCGCCACCGGCCGGGTCGTGCCCGAGCGCATCGCCGCGATCGTCAAGGGCATCGCCGAGGCGTGCGTGGTCGCCGGCTGCGCCCTGCTCGGCGGCGAGACGGCCGAGCACCCGGGCCTGCTCGAGCCCGACGAGTACGACGTGGCGGGCTCGACCACCGGCGTGGTCGAGGCGGAGCACCTCCTCGGCCCCGGCCGGGTCAAGCCCGGCGACCTGCTGGTCGCGATGCGCTCCAGCGGCCTGCACAGCAACGGCTACTCGCTCGCCCGGCACGTGCTGTTCACCCGGGCCGGCTGGCAGCTCGACCGCGACGTCCCCGAGCTCGGCCGCACGATCGGCGAGGAGCTGCTGGAGCCCACGCGGGTCTACGCGAAGGCCGCGCTGGCCATGGCCCGCCGGGCCGAGGTGCACGCGATGGCCCACGTCACCGGCGGTGGCCTGGCGGCCAACCTCGCCCGGGTCCTGCCCGACGGCGCTAGCGCGCTCGTCGACCGCGGCACCTGGGCGCCGCACCCAGTCTTCGGGCTGCTCGGTGAGGTCGGCGACGTCGAGCGGGCCGATCTGGAGTCGACGTTCAACATGGGCGTCGGCATGGTCGCGGTGGTCGACCGCGACCACGCCGACCGCGCCCTCGCGGCGCTCGCCGACGCCGACGTTCCAGCCTGGGTGTGCGGCGAGGTGACCGCCGGTGACGACGGGGTCCGCCTGGACGGCGACTACGCGGGCGGCGGCTAGACGGCGCCGTCTCCGGAACCTGCCGCTCCGCCCGCGTTGGCTGCTTTCGCACCCTCCGTGCACCGTGCCGGACCCGCCCGGGAAGCGGGGGCGATGTGCGGGAATTGGGGTAGGGCGGGTACCGTTATGCACACGAGAAGATGACACGTTAGTCCGGGCCCTCCCTCGTGGAGCAGGCCTCGGCCCATTCCTGCGAGGGGGTCGACCCATGGGGCGCGGCCGTGCCAAGGCCAAGCAGACAAAGGTCGCCCGTGATCTGAAGTACCGCACCTTCGACACGGACTTCGACCAGCTACAGCGCGAGCTGCAGAGCCAGTCTGATGAGGCCGACAACGACTCCGACGACAGTTCCGACGGCGACGCGGACGAGGCGTACGACGACCCGTACGCACACGACCCGTACGCCGCCGACCCTCACGACGACGACGCGGAGTCGACCCGCCGCTCGTAGCTGCGGCGGCCGGGTGGCTCAGCCCGGCAGCCACATCCCGCGCAGCCGACCCACCTCGGTCATCCGCCGCTCCGCCAGCCGGTCCGCGGCGACCGCGGCCGGGACACCCTCGCCGGCGGCCAGCTCGAACACCTTCTTGGTGACGTCGAAGATCTTCGCGGCGTTGGCGCGCGCACGCTCGAACGAGAACCCCTCGAGCTCGTCGGCGACCTGGACCAGGCCGCCGGAGTTCACGCAGTAGTCGGGGGCGTAGAGGATCCCGCGGGTGTCCAGCATCTTCTCGATGCCCTCGTGCGCCAGCTGGTTGTTGGCCGCGCCGCAGATCACCTTGGCCTTGAGCACCTCGACCACGTCGTCGGAGATCGCGCCACCCAGCGCGCACGGCGCGTAGACGTCGATGTCGGAGCGGACCATCGCGTCGGCGTCGTCGACCACGCTCACCGAGGGCTGCGCCTGCGTCACGCGGCGCACCGCGCGCTCGCTCACGTCGGTGATGACCACCTCGGCGCCGTCGGCCAGCAGGTGCTCGACCAGGTGGTGGCCGACCTTTCCGACACCGGCCACGCCGACGCGCTTGCCGGCCAGGCTCGGGGTGCCCCAGGCCACCTCCGCGGCCGCGCGCATGCCCTCGAACACGCCGTACGCGGTCAGCACCGAGGAGTCGCCGGCGCCGCCGTGCTCGACGGTGCGCCCGGTGACGAAGTCGCACTCACGGGCCACCATGTCCATGTCCTCGGAGAACGTGCCGACGTCGCAGGCGGTGATGTAGCGGCCGTTCAGCGACTGCACGAACCTGCCGTAGGCCCGCAGCAGCGCCTCGGTCTTCAGCACGTCGGGGTCGCCGATGATGACGGCCTTGCCGCCGCCGAGGTCGAGCCCAGCCAGCGACGCCTTGTAGGCCATGCCCTTGGACAGGTTGAGCACGTCGGCGAGCGCGTCGTCCTCGCTGGCGTAGGGGTAGAAGCGCGTGCCGCCCAGGGCGGGGCCGAGAGCGGTGGAGTAGATGGCGATGATGGCGCGCAGGCCGGTCGCGTCGTCGGAGCAGAACACGACCTGCTCGTGTCCGGAGTGCCTTTCGAACACGCCGCCTACGGCCCCGGCCGCGTCGTCCATGTCGTCCCTGTCCATTGGTCCGGTCACGGTGGTGACCCCTTCCGCTCGTGGCGTGGCGCGGTGGTGGGCGCTGTCGCCGACGTGTGCTCGTCCGACCCGCTGGGGTGTTGGGGATCGGTGTGACACCCACGATAAGCCGTGATTGGTTAGTCTCGTGCCCGTGGTTCCCTACGTGGCCTACCTGCGTGTCTACGAGCCCCTCAGCGCCTTCGAGGAGTCCGAGGCCTCACGATGGGCGTCCTATGCCCATGCCGAGGCGGCGGCCACCGACACCGTGACCACGCTGCGCGACGAGCAGCGGCAGTCACTGACCGCGGTGCTGCAGCCCACCGGGCTGGCGGCGCCGAGCGCGTTCGACGACACCGCCTACCTGCTGCGTGCCGACGGCGAGGTGTACGTCTGCCCGCACGACATCCGGCTGCGGTCGTGGCTGGCGCTGGCCGAGCTGATCGACGAGATCGGCGACGAGCAGCTGCGGCTGCTGTCGCCGGGCAGCCTCGAGCACGTCAACCCCGACTTCATGAGCTGGCGCAGCAAGAACCCGGAGGCGGTGCCGCACATCCGCCAGCAGACCTGGCAGGTACCGCCGGCGTGGTTCCTGCTCGTCGACCCCGACCAGCGCGAGCTCTACCAGGGCGACGACCAGACCAGCGTGCGCTACCGGTGCCCGATCGTGCAGGCGCGGCGCCGCATGGGCTCGGCGTTCGCGGTCGTACGCAAGGCGTTCGCCGACGAGCCGATCGTGGATGTGCTGTCCGAGCTCGGCTCGTGGCTGGAGTCGTTCCACCCCCACTCGTGGCTGGAGCTCGACTACGCCGGGGTCGCGTCGCTGCTCGGTGACCGGCGCGACGCCGACCGCTCGTGCACCGACGTGGCGGAGGCGGTACGGGCGCTGTCGCGTGGTGACGTCGCCGACGCCACCGCCGCGTACGAACGAGTAGTCGAGCGGTGGCGCTCCGTACGCATGAACGAGCACGCCAACTAAGGTAAAAACCGATACATCGTCGGCTTATCAGATTTTGCATGACCGTGTTGTGCAAATTCGGGCATCGCCTCGCAAAGCAGGTGTGCCGGTGTAATCATGGACAGTGCGCGCGCCAGTGATTACACCCTTGTCACTCCTCGCGCCATAGAAGCGAGTGCGCTCCACGAGGAGGACGCAGATGAACACACACGCCTCGGAATCGGAGGCTCTGCTGACCCCGGCAGAGGTCGCGGCCATGTTCCGCGTCGACCCGAAGACGGTCACCCGCTGGGCCAAGGCCGGCAAGCTGAGCTCCATCCGCACTTTGGGCGGGCACCGTCGTTACCGTGAGTCAGAGGTCCGGGCCCTGCTCTCGGGAATGGTGCCGGAGCAGCGTCAGCCTGGGTCTGACGACTAAGCAAACATTTCGGGCCTCAACGACGAGGCCCCTTGGGGGCAGCGCTTACCGGAGACGGTAGGCGCTGTTTGCTTTTCCTGCGCGGCAACATGGCGGCGTGACCATTCACAGCGAGCACCCCTTCCTGCCGCCCGAGCACGAACGCAGCCCCGTACGCCGGCTCCGCGGCCGGCTGACCGCGGGCGTCACCGTCTGGACCGCCGTGCACGACGAGCGTCCCGCCGGTCTCACGGTGTCCTCGATGCTGGTCGGCGACGGCGAGCCGGGACGCGTGGTCGCGCTGCTCGACCCCGACTCGGACCTGTGGGCCGCGGCCTCGGTCTCGGGCACGGTCGCGGTCAGCTGGCTGACCTACGACGACCGCCGGCTCGCCGACGCGTTCGCCGGCGTCACACCGGCACCCGGAGGACCGTTCAAGCTCGCCGACTGGCAGGACACGTCGTGGGGTCCCGTGCTGGGCACCGCCACCACCTGGGCCGGGGTGCGCCTCGACCGCGACCGGGCCCGCGAGGTCGGGTGGGCTCTGCTGGTGGAGGGCGTGCTCGAGCACATCGAGCTCGGTGAGGAGCAGGCGCCGCCGCTGGTGCACCGCCGTGGGCGCTACCAGCGGCTCGACTAGAGGCTTTGCCTGCGCGAAACATCGGCGCAGCACCGGCGCAACATCGCTCCCCCACGCTGGACGAAGTGGCTCGGGCGAAGGGGAGGTTGCCGAGCTGGCCGTCGGCCTGCGTGAGCAAGTGGGGGAGGCCGGTGGGACAGGACGGCGGCCATCCGGCCGCCCGAACCGGCCTCGAATGCGCAGGTCGGCGGTCGCCCGCGACCTGAGCGGGATCCTCGGCCTTGCTACCGCGTCGACCGCACCGAGCCGGGGACGGTCACCGCGCTGCTGGACCCAGGGGACACCGACGCCTGGCCGCCGGTGTCGGGCGTTGGCGTGCGGGACAGCCCGACGGCCAGCGCCACCGTGACGGCCATGACCGCCAGCTCGATCGCCGCCAGCCCGACGAACAGCGGTGTTCCCGTCGGGATGTCACGGCGCCGTCGCCAGGTGCGCAGCAGGTCCACCGTGTGCTGGCGGTGCAGCCAGCCGAAGCCCGCGAGCACGGCCAGCGCCACCACCTTGGCCAGCACTATCGCGCCGTACGCGCTGCCGAACAGGGCGTCGAGCGAGCCCAGCCGTACCCAGGCGTTCAGCGTCCCGGAGACCGCGACCGCGATGACGCACCCCAGCGCCAGCGCGGAGTAGCGGGGCACGGCGTTGGCCAGCGGCACTCGTCCGTGCAGCGCGGCCCAGGCCAGCGCCGCGAGGCCGCCCACCCACAGCGACGCGGCTCCCACGTGCAGGAACAGCGTGGTCGAGCCGAGCAGCCGGTTGCCCGTGGCGGCGTGACCCGTCAGCGCCTGCGGCAGGAACGCGAGCAGCGCCAGTGTGAGTGTGGCCATCGCTCCTGCCGGCTTACGCGAGATGCCGGCCGCGAACGCCACGCAGGCGGCGAGGGCGGCCTGGAGCAGCATCGCCTTGGCCTCGGCCGACTGCCCCAGCCCGTCGAGCAGGCTCTCCAGCGAGCGGAAGTCGGCCGACAGCAGCGGGCGGGCCTGCTCGTCCGACACGAACAGCAGGCTCTGCAGCACCGCGAGCCCGGCCCAGACCGCCGCGAACCTGCCGGCGGCCGGCAGTGCCTCGTCGGCCGCGACGGGGTCGACGTCGATGACGCGTGAGGCGATCAGGGCCATGCCCACCGTGAGGAAGCCGGCCAGGTCGACCAGCAGCCGCACGAGCGGCAGGCCCCATCCGGTCACCGGGCCCGCGTCCGGGAGACCGGCGGGGGACGGCTGCGGCGCACCCCCGCCGGCGTCGAGGACGACCACGAGCACCACGACCGAGACCAGTGCGCTTCCGACCAGCCAGGGCGTCAGCGTCGAGCGGAGCGACGTGGGGGTGCTCATGTCCGCTGTGCGCGCCTCCGCTTCTTCGGGCCGTTGTTGCTCTTGGCGGCCTTGGCCTCCTCGGCCTGCTTGCGTTCCTCGACCATCGTCACCGAGTGGTTCAGCGCGCGGCGGGTGCCGAAGGCGAGCACCGCCAGCCCGACCAGGAGCACACCTAGCAGTAGCACGAGCTGCGCCGTGCCGATGCCGCCGGAGCCACCGCCGGTCGACTGCGGCGAGCCGCTGCCCTGCGGCGTACCGCTGCCGGCCCCGGCGTTGCTCAGCACCTTGAAGCTGACCGTGCCGCCGACCGGGTGGCCGTCGGCGGAGGTGATCCGGTACGACACGGTGTACTTGCCGGCGCCTGCGGGAGCACCCAGCGTCTGGGTGACCTTGGTGTCGACGATGCGCACCTGGCCCTTGGCGACGTTGACCCCGCCGGGGCTGGTGACCGAGACGAACGCGGGTGCGTGGATGTCCTCGCTGAAGCCCAGGACGACCTGCTTGGGCAGGTCCTTCAGGGTCGCACCCGGTCCCGGGTTCGTCGTCTCGAGCTGTGCATGGGCCGAGGCCGGCAGCGCCGTGGCGACGACGGTGAAGGCCACCGTCGCCGCGACGGCGAGCAGGCCGGCGAGCCGTGAGGGGCGGCTCATCGCAGGTCACCCCCTCCTGCGGCGGCCGAGGACGAGCGACGTGACCAGCGCGCCGGCCGCGAGCACGACGGCGATGACGCCCAGGGTGCGGGCGACCGTGTCGCTGGTGTCGACCGATGCCGCGACGAGGGATCCGCCGTGGCCGGCCGCATCAGAGCCGGTCAGCGCCAGGGTCGGTGCCGGGTTCTCCGGCTCCTGGGCCTCGGGCGTGCCGGGCTTGACCGGCTGGTTCCACTGCACGACCTCGCCGTCGGAGTAGGTCTGCGTGGTCGGGAAGGAGATCGAGGCGACGCCCTTGGGGAACGGGCCGGCCGACAGCTCGAACTGCTCGAACTGCTCCGGTCCGATGCCGCCGCCCTTGTCGGCGGTCCAGGTCACCGTGGAGACCGCCTCGGTGACGGTGGCGCCCTCGACGTCCACCGGCTTGGGCAGCTTGCTGGTCTTGGTGTCGATGGTCCAGCCGGGCATGGGGGTGGTGGTCACCTCCGCCAGCGGAGTGTCGGTCGGCAGGTGCACCTCCACCTTGGTCGTGGTGGCGCTGTCGGTCTCGTTGGGCACCTGGAAGACCAGTATCCCGAAGCCGCCGGGCGCGGCGTCCTCGGAGCTGACCTCCACGTGGGCGGAGGCGGGCAGGGCGCCGACGAGCACGAGCGCGAGGGCGCCCGCACCGGTGGCCGCGGCGCGGCGGAGGAAGGTTCGTGTACGCATGGTGGTGGTCCTTCTGTGATGAGTAAGTGAGGTTGGGTGGAATCCGGGCGACGCCGCGGTGGCGTCAGCCGGGGTGGGTTCACTCACTCAGCGCGGGGGACCGCGTTGCCGGCATACGTCGAGGGCGGCACTCTGCCGGGGAAGCTCCAGCACGCGGACGGGAACCGGCTGCGGGACGCTCACCAGGGTCGGGGCAGCGTCGAGAAGCCGGGAGACGCGCAGCGCCAGCGCGTCGAGGACGGCGCCGAGCATGGCCTCGCCGCGGCTCAGCAGGAGCGCGGTCGCGGCCGCGGCCACGAGGTGGCCGGTGAGCATGGCCGGCGTCAAGTGCAGCAGGGCCGACGCCTGCCCGGGAACGAGGTCGCCGGCGAAGGCCAGGTGGTGGTGGTGCGTGTGGAGCTCGGCGCCGTGTACGAGCGCGGGCGCGGTGCCGACGAAGACCGCGTGCATGCCCGCCTCGGCGACGACGAACAGCGCGAGCAGGCGCGGGAAGGTCCAGCGGACGGCGCTGAGCCAGGTGCTGACGATGCCGAGCAGCAGGGCGAGGGACACGACCGTCGTCCAGGCCGGCGGCCGGCCCCCGGCCATGCAGTGCGCACCCACGGCCAGCGTGGTCGCGGCCGCGCCCACGACGGCGCCGCGCAGCAGCCGCCAGCCGCCCGTCGTGCCGGGCGCGGTGGGCGCGCGCGTGGGGGTGGTACGCGGATCGGGGCTCTCGGGATGGCGCGCGGACCGAAGAAACGTCGCGCGTGACGCCGCTTCGCCGCTCTTGACCACTTCCGCCCCCTGACCTGGCCTGCAGACATCATGTCGGGGCGTTGTGAAACCCGCGCAAAATGTCCACTTCGCGGCGTGCCGCGGCGGCCCCGTCAGGTGTCGGCGTCGAGCGACTGCCGGATGATCCGGTTCGCCGCCCGCTGGAACCCGGTCACGATCGCCTGGATGGTCAGCGGCCGCAGCCGCTCGACGGTCTGGGCGAGCTCGGGGTCCGTGACGCCGTGCGCCTTGCGGTAGGGGTCGATGATCTGCCGGCGCAGGATGTCGCTGAGCTCCTCGGCCAGCTCCGAGGTGGCCCGGTCGATCGCGGCGCCGGCCTCGACCATGCTCTGCAGCGGCAGCGACATCTGCAGCAGCGCCGCGGCCACGTCCAGGGTCGCCGTGGTGCGGTACCACCCGCGCCGGGTCGGCTCGATCGCGCCCATCTGGGTGAGCACGTCGAGCGTCTCGGCGTCCAGCCGCGTGCCGACCCGCTCCTGCAGCGTCTTGCGGTCGACCTCCTCGCCGTGGTCGGGCGCCCAGGGGGTCAGCAGGATGCGCTGCGCGGTGATCTCCTCCACCGACGCGTCGTCGGAGAGCCGCTTGAGGTAGCGCTCGATCGCGGTGAGGGCGTACCCGTGCGTCTGCAGCTCGCGGATCAGCTCGAGGCGGGCCCGGTGCCGGGGCCCGTAGTAGCCGACCCGGCCGCGGCGCTCGGGCGGAGGGATGAGCCCCAGGCTGGCGTAGTAGCGCGTCGTACGCACGGTCAGCCCGACCGCGAGCGCGAGCTCGTCGATGGTCAGCAGACCGTCGGCGCGCTCGCCCAGGGACGCTGCGGACATCGGCTCGAACCTGCCCAACCGTGACGAACGTGAGTGTGGTCCGGGCCATAGTACCGTGACAGTAGATCTGGCACACTCATCCTGACTGAATGCCGGTGCAGCAGAAAGGACCCGTCCATGACAGCCGAGGCGCTGATCTACGACGCGATCAGGACTCCCCGAGGGAGGGGCAAGAAGACGGGCTCGCTGTACGAGGTGAAGCCCATCTCGCTGGTGGTGGGGCTGATCGACGAGATCCGCCGACGCTACCCCGGGCTCGACCCGGAGCGTATCGACGACGTCATCCTGGGCGTGGTCTCGCCGCTGGGTGACCAGGGCTCGGTCATCGCCAAGACCGCGGCCATCCGGGCGGGCCTGCCGCACACCACCGCGGGCGTGCAGCTCAACCGCTTCTGCGCCTCCGGCCTGGAGGCGGTCAACACCGCCGCGGAGAAGGTGCGCTCGGGCTGGCACGACCTGATCCTGGCCGGCGGCGTCGAGTCGATGTCGCGCGTGCCGATGGGCTCCGACGGCGGCGCCTGGGCGCTGGACCCGGAGACCAGCTACGAGACGCGGTTCATCCCGCAGGGCATCGGCGCCGACCTGATCGCCACCCTGGAGGGCTTCTCCCGCGAGGACGTCGACGCGTTCGCCACGGAGTCGCAGGCGCGGGCGGCAAAGGCGCAGGCCAACGGCTTCTTCGCCCGCTCCGTCGTACCCGTCAAGGACCGCAACGGCCTGACGGTGCTCGACCACGACGAGTTCATCCGGCCGGGAACGACGGTCGAGGGACTGGCGGGGCTCAAGCCGTCGTTCGAGATGATCGGCGAGATGGGCGGCTTCGACGCCGTCGCGCTGCAGACCTACCACACGGTCGAGAAGATCAACCACGTCCACACCGCCGGCAACTCCTCCGGCATCGTCGACGGCGCGGCCCTGGTCGCGATCGGCAACGAGCAGACCGGCAAGGACCTCGGCCTCACCCCGCGCGGCCGGGTCGTGGCCACCGCGGTGTCGGGCGCGGACCCGACGATCATGCTGACCGGTCCGGCGCCGGCGACACGCAAGGTGCTCAAGCGCGCCGGCATGAGCATGAACGACATCGACCTGGTCGAGATCAACGAGGCCTTCGCGGCCGTCGTGCTGCGCTACATGCGTGACATGGACCTGTCGCCGGAGAAGGTGAACGTCAACGGCGGCGCGATCGCCATGGGCCACCCGCTCGGCGCCACCGGCGCGATGATCCTGGGCACCGTCCTCGACGAGCTCGAGCGCCGCGACCTCCAGTACGGCCTGTGCACCCTCTGCGTCGGCGGCGGCATGGGTGTCGCCACCATCGTCGAGCGCTTCTGACCTCCCCTCCCGCGCAACGTAAAGAGAGCCATACACATGAGTGAGCAGTCCGCGATCCGCTGGGAGAAGGGCGACGACGGCATCGTCGTACTCACCCTCGACGCTCCCGGGCAGTCGGCCAACACGATGAACGACTTCTACAAGGCGTCGATGCACCGGACCGTCGAGCGCCTCGAGGCCGAGAAGGACGACATCACCGGTGTCGTCATCACCTCGGCGAAGAAGACGTTCTTCGCCGGCGGCGACCTGAACAACCTGATCCAGGCCGGCCCCGACGACGCGGAGGCGGTGTTCGCCAACACCGGCGAGATCAAGGCCGACCTGCGACGGCTGGAGACGCTGGGCAAGCCCGTCGTCGCGGCGCTCAACGGCGCGGCGCTCGGCGGCGGCCTCGAGATCGCGCTCGCCTGCCACCACCGCATCGCGGTCGCGGGCTCGAAGGCCCAGTTCGGCTTCCCCGAGGTGACCCTGGGCCTGCTGCCCGGCGCCGGCGGCGTGGTCCGCACCGTGCGCATGCTCGGCATCGAGAACGCGCTGCTCAAGCTGCTGCTGCAGGGCCAGCGGCTGAGTCCCGAGGACGCGGTCGAGACCGGCATCGTCGACGAGCTCGTCGACAGCCCCGACCAGCTGGTCGACCGTGCCAAGGCCTGGATCCGCGACAACCCCGAGGCCGTGCAGCCCTGGGACCAGCCCGGCCACAAGATCCCCGGCGGCACCCCGTCCACGCCCAAGCTCGCGGCCAACCTGCCCGCGTTCCCGGCCAACCTGCGCAAGCAGCTCAAGGGCGCGCCCTACCCCGCACCGCGCAACATCATGGCCGCGGCCGTCGAGGGGTCCCAGGTCGACGTCGACACCGCGTTCCGCATCGAGGGCCGCTACTTCACCGAGCTGGTCACCAGCCAGACGGCCAAGAACATGATCCAGGCCTTCTTCTTCGACATGCAGGCCATCCAGAACGGCCGCAGCCGGCCCGACGGCTACGAGCCATGGAAGGCCAGCAAGGTCGCCGTGCTGGGAGCCGGGATGATGGGCGCGGGCATCGCGTACGCATGCGCTCGCGCCGGCATCGAGGTCGTGCTCAAGGACGTGTCCGCCGAGGCGGCCGAGAAGGGCAAGGCCTACTCCGCCAAGGTGCTCGACAAGGCCATCAAGCGCGGCAAGATGACCGAGGCCAAGCGGGACGAGGTGCTCGCGCGCATCACGCCCACCGACAAGGCCGACGACTGCGCCGGCGCCGACCTGGTGATCGAGGCGGTCTTCGAGAACACCGAGCTCAAGCACAAGGTGTTCGCCGAGATCGAGCCCGTGGTGGGCGACGACGCCGTCCTCGGCTCCAACACCTCCACGCTGCCGATCACCGGGCTCGCCGAGGGTGTGCGGAGGCAGGAGCACTTCATCGGCCTGCACTTCTTCAGCCCCGTCGACAAGATGCCGCTGCTGGAGATCATCAAGGGCGAGAAGACCAGCGACGCCACGCTGGCCAAGGCCTTCGACCTCGCCCTGCAGATCAAGAAGACCCCGATCGTGGTCAACGACAGCCGCGGCTTCTTCACCAGCCGGGTCATCGGCACGGTCGTCAACGAGGCGCTGGCGATGCTCGCCGAAGGTGTCGACCCGATGAGCCTCGAGCGCGCCGCCACCGAGGCGGGCTACCCCGTCGGCATGCTGCAGCTCACCGACGAGCTGAACATGGAGCTGATGAAGAAGATCCGCACCGAGGCGGTCAACGCCGCGGAGGCGGAGGGCAAGCCGCTGCCGACCCACCCCGCCGACGCGGTGCTCGACAAGATGATCGAGCTCGGCCGTCCTGGCCGGCTCCGCGGTGCCGGGTTCTTCGAGTACGACGAGTCCGGGGCACGCACCCGGCTGTGGCCGGGCGTGCGTGAGCACTTCACCAAGGACACCGCCCCGGACCCGACCGGTGCCGGCGACGTCGTGCCGTTCGAGGAGGTCAAGGAGCGGCTGCTGTTCATCGAGGCGGTCGAGAGCGTCCGCTGCCTCGAGGAGGGCGTGCTCACCACAGTCGCCGACGCCAACATCGGCTCGATCCTCGGCATCGGCTACCCCGCCTGGACCGGCGGTGTGCTGCAGTACGTCAACGGCTACCCGGGCGGCGTCGCGGCGTTCGCGTCGCGCGCGGAGGTGCTGGCCAAGCAGTACGGCGACCGCTTCGCTCCGCCTGCTCTGCTCACCGAGAAGGCGGGCAAGGGCGAGACGTTCGCCTGAGCCCGACCGGAAACAGAGCCCGGAAACAGAGCCCGGAACGGAGTCCGGACGTGGAGCGCGCATCGTGACGGCCGAGACCTCTGGGACGCCGACGACGTCGGAGCGTCCTGACCTGCGGGTGTCGACCGCGGACGGGGTCCGCACGGTCACGTTCGCCCGGCCGGAGCAGCGAAACGCGATGACGCTGGACATGTTCCGGGGCTACTACGCCGCGCTGGAGGACGCCGACCGGGACGAGTCGGTGCGTGCCGTCGTGGTCACCGGCGAGGGCGACCACTTCTGCTCCGGCGCCGACCCGTCCGGGCTGCAGGTGCTCACCTCGAGCACCGACGCGCAGCGCGCGCTGCGCGACGAGCTCGGCTTCGCGCCTGACCTCCCGCTGCGCCTGGGCAAGCCGCTGGTCGCCGCGGTCAACGGCGGCGCCGCGGGACTGGGGCTCGTGCACGCGCTGTACGCCGACGTGCGGTTCATGGCCGAGGAGGCCCGGCTGGCCACCGCGTTCAGCCGTCTCGGCCTTCCGGCCGAGTACGGCTCGGCCTGGCTGCTGCCGCGGCTGGTCGGGCTCGGCAACGCCATGGACCTACTGCTGTCGGGCCGCAAGATCGACGCGGCCGAGGCGCTGCGGCTCGGGCTGGTGCAGCACGTCGTGCCGCGGGCGCAGGTGCTGCCGGCCGCGCAGGCGTACGCCAAGGACATCGCCGACCACTGCTCGCCCACGTCGCTGGCGGTGATCAAGCGCCAGGTGCTCGACGACCAGGACGCGAACCTGGAGGCGTCGGCCGCCCGCGCGGTCGCGCTGATGGTGGAGGCCTTCGGGCGGCCGGACTTCGTCGAGGGCGTCGCGTCGCTGCTCGAACGACGACGCCCGCAGTTCCCGCCGTACGCCGCAAACCCGTCCGGCGCAGTGCCGGACCCGACCGAGAACGGAAGCCTCTGACGATGAAGCTGTCGATGCCGCTCACCTACTCCGGCAACCCGAAGGAGACTGTCGAGCAGGTCGTCGCCCTGGAGAAGGCCGGACTCGACGTGGTGTGGGTCGCGGAGGCCTACGGCTTCGACAGCCCCACGCTGATGGGCTACCTGGCGGCGAAGACCGAGACGATCACGATCGGGTCGGCCATCCTCAACATCTACTCCCGCACACCCGCGCTGCTGGCGCAGACCGCCGCCGGCCTCGACTACGTCAGCGACGGACGCGCGATCCTCGGCATCGGCGCGTCCGGACCGCAGGTGATCGAGGGCTGGCACGGCGTTCCGTACTCCAAGCCGCTCGGCCGCACCCGCGAGATCGTCGACATCGTGCGGCGCGCGCTGCGCCGCGAGGTGCTCACCAACGACGGGATCGTGCAGCTGCCGCTGCCCGAGGAGCAGGGAACCGGGCTGGGCAAGCCGCTGAAGATGCTCACCCACCCAGTGCGCGACAGCATCCCGATCTACATGGCCTCGCTCGGCCAGAAGAGCGTGCAGGCGACCGCCGAGATCGCCGACGGCTGGCTGCCGTTCCTGTTCATCCCGGAGAAGGCCGGCGACGTCTGGGGCAAGGCGCTGGACGCCGGCAAGGCCGACCGCGACCCCGCGCTGGCACCGCTGGAGATCTCCGCGGGCGGCATGATCGCGGTGGGCGACGACGTGAAGGGCCTGCTCGACTTCGTCCGCCCGATGGCCGCGCTGTACATCGGCGGCATGGGCGCGCGCGGCAAGAACTTCTACAACGACCTGGCCTGCCAGTACGGCTACGAGGCCGACGCCAAGAAGATCCAGGACCTCTACCTCGACGGCCACAAGAAGGAGGCCGAGGCGGCGGTGCCGCTCGAGCTGCTGGAGATGGGCAACCTGGTCGGGCCGGAGTCGTACGTCCAGGAGCGGATCCAGGCCTTCCGCGACGCCGGCGTCACCAACCTGCAGGTCACGCCGGTCGCGGACGACCCGGTGAAGCTGATGGGCCGGGTCAAGGAGTGGGTGGCCTGAGCGCCACCGGGAAGGAACGAGGACGACCGTGAGCATGCCACGCGAGATCTTCACCGCCGACCACGAGGCGTTCCGCGAGAGCGTGCGCACCTACATCGCCAAGGAGGTGGCGCCGCACCACGAGCAGTGGGAGGAGGACGGCGTCGTCTCCCGCGAGTCCTGGCTCGCCGCCGGGCGGCAGGGTCTGCTCGGCTACTTCGTCGACGAGGAGCTCGGCGGAGGCGGCACCGACGACTACCGCTACGGCATGGTCATCGCCGAGGAGCTGGCCCGCGGCGGCTACAGCGGGCTGGCGATCCCGCTGCACAACGACATCATCGGCCCGTACCTGCAACGGCTCTGCACCGACGAGCAGCGGCGCCGCTGGCTGCCCGGCTTCTGCTCCGGCGAGATCATCACCGCGATCGCGATGACCGAGCCCGGCGCCGGCAGCGACCTGCAGGGCATCCGCACCACCGCCGTCGACAAGGGCGACCACTTCGTCCTCAACGGGCAGAAGACGTTCATCAGCAACGGCATCCTGTCCGACCTGGTGATCGTGGTCGCGCGCACCGACCCCGAGGCCGGCGCGCGAGGCATCAGCCTGCTGGTCGTCGAGCGCGGCATGGACGGCTTCGAGCGCGGACGCAACCTGGCCAAGGTCGGCCAGAAGGCGCAGGACACCGCCGAGCTGTTCTTCGACAACGTCGCGGTGCCCAAGCAGAACCTGCTCGGCCAGCTCGGTGGCGGGTTCATCCATCTGATGGAGAACCTCAACCAGGAGCGGCTCGGCATCGCGGTCGCCGCGGCCGCCGCGTGCGAGCAGATCCTCGACCTCTCGCTGGACTACAGCCGTGAGCGGCAGGCGTTCGGGCGGCCCATCGGCCGGTTCCAGCACAACCGGTTCACGCTGGCCGAGATGGCGACCGAGACCAAGATCGCCCGGGTCTTCGTCGACCGGTGCGTGCGTGGGCACCTCGACGGGACACTCGACGCGGCCGAGGCGTCGATGGCGAAGTGGTGGGTCACCGAGCTGCAGAAGCGGCTGGTCGACCAGGCCGTGCAGCTGCACGGGGGCTACGGCTACATGCTGGAGTACCCCATCGCCAAGGCGTACGTCGACTCGCGCATCCAGACGATCTACGGCGGAACCACCGAGATCATGAAGGAGATCATCGGGCGGTCGCTCGACCTCTAGGCGCGGCCCGCCCTTGGGTCGGCTCACCCTCCGTGCCCCTCACCGCCGCAGGCGGCGAAGTGCGGGCTGGAGAACTCCGGGAACCGCTTGGCGAAGTCGTTGA
>CBFGZI010000007.1:0-55438 GCA_965653225.1 uncultured Propionibacteriales bacterium
CCGGCGGCGGCGAAGCGCAGCGGCAGGGTGGGCGGCGGACCGGACAGCGTGATGCCCTCGCGGTAGGCGATCGGACCGGCGCCGGGCGCGTGCTCCTTGGCCAGCAGCGCGCCGGTGCGGTGGATGACCGCGGGGTTGATGAACGCCGCGGGCGCCATCGGCGCCAGCACGTCGCCGCGGTCGCCGCGCCTGGGCCAGATCGCGATCGGGCTGCGCGCGCGCACCTCGGCCGCCGCGGCCGGGTCGGTGACCAGTGCCGCGGGGTCGGTGACGACCGAGGCGTCGGCGTCGCCCTCCGCGACCGCGACCAGGCTCTGGAACGTGCCGCCGGAGATCGCGTCGGAGGGCCGGGGCAGGCCGGGCGGCGGGTGCAAGGACACCTCGACGTCGACCCGGTAAAGGTTCTCGCGCCAGCGACGCTGCGCCTCCTGCGCGGCGAGCACGACCGCGAGATCGGGTGGCAGCGACTCGAAGCCGCATGCCTGCACGACCTTGACGCCGGCATCGGCCGCTCGGTCGTGCACCTGGTCGACCACCTCGCGCACGAACGGGATCTCGCCGGTCAGGTCGACGTAGTGCGCACCGGACGCGACACACGCGTCGATCACCGGCCGCCCATAGGTGGTGTACGGGCCGACCAGGTTGAGCACCACCGTGGCCCGTGCGGCCATGGCGGTGAGCGACGCGGGGTCGGAGACGTCGGCGGCCAGCACCTCGGGTGCCTGTACGCCGTCCTCGCCGAGCACCCGCCGTACCTTTGCCTCGTCACGCCCGGCCGCGGCCCACCGTGCACCGGTCTGCGGCGCACGCTCGGCCAGGTACGCGGCGACGCGCCGGCCGGTCACACCCGTGGCGCCGAACACCACGACGTCGAGGTCGCGCCGGGCATCACCCTGGGCATCACTGTGGGCCACGGGCTACTCCGACTGCCCGCTGGCCAGGGCGCGGGAGCGGTCGCGCGCCGCCTCCAGCGCCGTCATGAAGGCCGCGCGGACCTTGTGGTCCTCCAGCTGACGCACCGCCGCGGCCGTCGTGCCGCCGGGCGAGGTGACGCGCTCGCGCAGCACGATCGGGTGCTCGCCGGTCTCGCGCAGCATCTTCGCCGAGCCGACCACGGTCTGCACGACCAGCTCGGTGGCGGTCGTGCGCGGCAGCCCCAGGTGCACGCCGGCCTCGATCATGGCCTCGACCACGAAGAACAGGTACGCCGGGCCGGAGCCGCTGATCGCGGTGACCGCGTCGAGCTGGTACTCCGGCACGTGCACGACGCGCCCGACCGAGCGCAGCAGCTGCTCGGCCTCGCTGAGGTGGTCGTCGTCGCAGTGGGTGCCGGGCGCGATCGCGGCCATCCCCTCGTCCACGAGAGCCGGCGTGTTCGGCATGACCCGCACGACGGCGACGCCGTCGGCCAGGCGCGACTCGATCAACGCGGTGGTGATGCCGGCCGCCAGCGAGATCACCAGCTGCCCCGCGCGTACCTCGCCGGAGATCTCCTCCAGCAGCGCGGTCATGTCCTGCGGCTTGACCACGAGCACCAGCGTCTCGGCGCGCTTGGCGGCCTCGAGGTTGGAGACCACGTCGACGCCGTACTTCTCCCGCAGCTCGGCCGCACGGTCACGGCGCCGCTCGGTGAGCAGCAGGTCCTTGGTCTCGCGGCCCGCACGGATCAGCCCCGACGCCAGGGTCTCCCCCATCACGCCGGCTCCGAGAATCGCGACAGTCATCGGCAGGATCCTCCCCTGGTCGGCGGTCAGCCCTTCGACACCAACGATCGCAGGAAGAAGGCGACGTTGGACGGTCGTTCCGCCATGCGGCGCATCAGGTAGCCGTACCACTCGTTGCCGTACGGCACGTAGACCCGCATCCGCTCGCCGGCGCCCGCCAGGCGGCGCTGCTCGTCGGGCCGGATGCCGTACAGCATCTGGTACTCGTAGGTGCCCTTCCGGCGGTCGTGCCGCGCGGCCAGCGCCGCCGCGATCTCGATCAGCGTCGGGTCGTGGGTGGCCACCATCGGGTAGCCCTTGCCCGCCATCAGCACCTTCAGGCAGCGCACGTACGACCTGCCGACCTCGGTGCGCTCCTGGAAGGCGACCGACTCCGGCTCCTTGTACGCGCCCTTGCACAGCCGGACGCGCGAGCCCTCGTAGGCCAGGTCGCGGCAGTCGGCCTCGGTGCGATGGAGGTAGGCCTGCACCACCGCGCCGGTCTCGGGGAAGTCCTGGCGCAGGTTGCGCAGCACCTCGAGGGTGGAGTCGGTGGTGGTGTGGTCCTCCATGTCGAGGGTGACGGTGGTGCCGGCGTTGCGCGCGGCCTGGCAGACCGTGCGGGCGTTGTCGAGCGCGATCTTCTCGCCGTCCTGCGGCAGGGCCTGGCCGACCGCGGACAGCTTGACCGACACCTCGGCGCCGTGCGCGAGACCGGCGTTGCCGAGGCCCTTCAGCACCTCGACGTAGGCCTGCACGGTCTGGTCGGCCTGGGCGCGCTCGAGGGTGTCCTCGCCGAGGTAGTCGAGCGAGACGAGCAGCCCGTCGTCGCTGAGGTGGCGCGTCGCCTCGATCGCCGAGCCGGTCGTCTCGCCGGGCACGTACCGCGCGACGACGGCGTTGGAGACCGGCATCGTGACGACGAGGTTCTTGACGTGCGAGCTCCGCGACAGGGCCAGCAACGAACGGCGCAGCACGCTACCTCCTGGTGGAAGCCCGGGCGGGCTCCCGACGACGGCTCTGCGCGGCGTACCGGGAGGGGCGCGCCGCGCCGCCAAGGCTACGCCGTACGCCGCTTCAGGGTCGCGGCACCCAGAACCAGCGCGGCGGCGACGAAACCGGCGATGACCAGCAGGTCGACGACCAGAGCCGAGCTGACCTCCGTGCTGGTCTGCACCTGCTGCATCGCGTCGACCGCGTACGACAGCGGCATCACGTCGGAGATCGCCCCGAGCACGGTCGGCAGCGCGTCGCGCGCCACGAACAGGCCGCACAGCAGCACCTGCGGCAGCACCAGGGCCGGCATGAACTGCACCGCCTGGAACTCCGTCTCGGCGAACGCGGACACGAACAGCCCGAGCGCGGTGCCCAGGATCGCGTCGAGCACCGCGACGACGGTCAGCATCCACACCGGGCCGGTGACGTCGAGCCCGAGCAGCCCGACCGTCAGGCCGACGGCGACAACGGCCTGCACCAGTGCGACCAGGCCGAACGCGATCGCGTAGCCGAGCAGCAGGTCGGCCTTGCCCAGCGGCATGGACAGCAGCCGTTCGAGGGTGCCGCTGGAGCGCTCGCGCAGCGTGGTGACCGAGGTGACGAGGAACATCACGATGAACGGGAACAGCGCGAGCAGCGGCGGGCCGAACTGGTTGAACACCAGGTCGTTGCGGTCGAACATCCACCACAGCAGGGTGAGCAGCACGCACGGCACGACGAGCAGCATCGCGACCGTGCGGTGGTCTCGCCTGAGCTGGCGCAGCACGCGCAGGGTGACGGCGCCGGTGATGCGGATGCTCATCTCGGGGTCCTCGCGGAAACGTGAGCGCAGCGAGCGTTTTCGTGGGGTGAACTCATCGAGCCACCTCCTCGGGGGCCTTGTCGACGAGGGCGAGGAACGCGCCCTCGATGTCGGGTGAGCTCGTGCGCTCGCGCAGCCGTTGCGGGGTGTCATCGGCCAGCAGCAGGCCCTCGCGCATCAGCAGCAGCCGCTCGCACCGGTCGGCCTCGTCCATGACGTGGCTGGACACCAGCACGGTGACACCGGACTCGGCCAGCCGGTGGAACAGCGCCCATAGGTCGCGGCGCAGAACCGGGTCCAGGCCGACGGTCGGCTCGTCGAGCACGAGCACCTCGGGTGCGCCGAGCAATGCGACCGCGAGCGAGACCCGCGACCGCTGTCCGCCGGAGAGCCGCGAGACCACGGCGTCGGCGTGGTCGCGCAGGTCGACGTTGTCCAGCACGCGGTCGACCGACTCGCGCCCGGCACCGAGCACCGCGGCGAAGAACTGCAGGTTGTGTCGCACGGTCAGGTCGGCGTAGACGCTGGGCTCCTGCGTCACGTAGCCCATCCGGCGGCGCAGCACGGGAGCGCCGGCCGGCTCCCCGAGCACCTCGATGGTGCCGGTGACGTGGCTCTGCACGCCCACCAGCGCGCGCATCAGCGTGGTCTTGCCGCACCCGGACGGGCCGAGCAGGCCGGTGACCTGGCCGGCCGGCACGTCGAAGCTCAGTCCGCGCAGCACCTCACGGTCGCCGCGCCGCACGTGCAGGTCGCGCACCCGCACCGCCGGAAAGTTATTCACCATGCGTTGAATTATCCTCGTCGACGCCCCGCCGCGTCAAGAGTCCTTCGCCCCTCTGTCGTGACGCGTCACGGGTGGGTGGGTTGACGCGTCGCGCGCGAGGGCTACCGGGAGTTTTGCCGCGTCACGAGGTGGGCGCGGGGCCGTTGACGTAGCGCTGGATGTTCGGGGCCATCCAGGCGACGACCGACTCGGCCGGCAGGGAGGCCAGCGGCTCGATCCGCAGCACGTAGCGGGCCATGATCAGCCCGGCCAGCTGCGAGGCCACCAGCGTCGCGCGCAGCTCGGCGTCGCCGACCGGTGCCAGCTGCGGGATCACCGCGCGCAGCACGATGCGCGCGATGCCGTTGCGCAGCAGCTCGGCGGTCTGGTCGACGACGAAGGCGGTGCGCACGAACGCCCGCAGGGACTCGTTGTTCTCCGGCTCGTCCCAGACGCCGAGGAACATGCGCAGGAGCCGCTCGCCCACACCGTCGAGACCCGGCACGAACACCTGCGGGATCAGCGAGCGCGGGTCGACCGGGATCTCCAGGGCAGCCAGGAACAGGTCCTCCTTGCTGCCGAAGTAGTGGTGCACCAGCGCCGGGTCGACGCCCGCCTCGCCGGCCACGCCGCGGATCGTGGTGCGGTCGAACCCCCGGTCGGCGAAGGACGACCGCGCCGCGGCCAGGATCTCGCCGCGGGTGTCCGGGCCTCCCGGGCGGCGTCCCCGAGCCCCGGGCCCCCGGGACGCGCCGCGACGACCGTCGGAGGAGGTCATCGCGGCCACGGCTCGACGGTGCCGTCGGAGCCAACGGTGAAGTCCGCGGCGGCCACCAGGTTGAGCCGGGCGAACGCGAGCGCCTCGGCCAGGTCCTGCTGCCGCAGGGCGCGGCTGCCGCTGCGCCGGGTGTTGATCTCGACCACGATGCTGCCCCCGAAGCCGGAGGCGGCGCACAGCTCCAGGAACTCCCCGCACGGCTGGCTCCCGCGACCGGGCACCAGGTGCTCGTCCTTGGCCGACCCCGAGCCGTCGGCGAGGTGCACGTGCGCGAGCCGGTCGCCGAGCTCGACGGCCATCTCCACCGGGTTGCTGCCGGCGGTCGCGGTGTGGGACAGGTCGATCGTCACGTTCGCGAACTCCTGCTCGACCGGGTTCCACCCGGGCACGTACGCCTGTACGTCGCGACGCGGAGCACGCCACGGGTACATGTTCTCGACCGCGAAGCGCAGGCCGGAGTCGGCCTCGAGCCGCGCGATGCCGTCGACGAAACCGCGGGCGTAGTCGCGCTGCCAGCGGAACGGCGGATGCACCACCACGACGGGCGCACCGAGCTGGCGGGCCATCTCGGCGCTCTTCTCCAGCTTCGCCCACGGCTCGGTGCCCCAGACCCGCTGGGTGATCAGCAGGCAGGGCGAGTGGATCGCGCACACCGGCAGCTGGTGGTACTCCGACAGGTGCCGGACCGCCTCGATGTCCTGGCTGACCGGGTCGACGCTGACCATCACCTCGACCGCGTCGTACCCCAGACGTGCGGCGAGCTCGAAGCCGCTGGCGGTGGACTCTGGGTAGACAGACGCGGTCGAGAGGGCGACGCGTGGCTCGTGCGCCTCGGCCAGTGTCGTGCCGGCCGGCTGCTGCTCCTCCGCGGCGTCATGCTCCGCGTGGCGCACCGGCTCGGTCATCCCCTCAGACTATTGCTTCACAGCTTGTCGAGGTGCTCCAGGATGACACCCTCGCGCAGCGCCCAGGGGCACACCTCGAGCTCCGGCAGGTCGAACAGGTCGAGCACCGCATCGGCCACCAGGGCGCCGGCGAGCAGCTGGTGGGCGCGTGCGGTCGACACCCCGGGCAGCCGCGAGCGGTCCTCGGTGGTCATCTCCGCCAGCTTGGGCAGCCACGACTCCAGCTCCTCCTTCGGCAGCTGCCGCCGCACGAAGGGACCCTCCTCGGACGGCGCCGCACCGCTCACCCGGGCCCGCGAGCGAAACGTCTTGCTGGTGGCCACGGCATGGTCGGGACGGCCGATGCGCAACACCTCACCGGCGTCATGGGCAATGGATGTGCGGACGTGCTTGCGCAGCTTGCGCAGGTCGTCGGCGGACGGCACGTCGCCGGGGAGCCAGTCGCGGGTCAGCCGGCCGGCGCCCAGTGGCATCGACTGCACCACCGCAGGCAGCTCGTCCGAGCCGCTGGCGATCTCCAGCGACCCGCCGCCGATGTCGAAGACGGTCAGGTGCCCCGACGACCAGCCGAACCAGCGGCGTACCGCGAGGAAGGTCAGCTTGGCCTCGTCGTTGCCCGACAGCACCGACAGGTTGACGTCGACCTCGCGGTTGACCCGCTCGATCACCTCGTCGGAGTTGTTCGCCTCGCGCACCGCCGAGGTGGCGAACGCCAGCACACTCTCGCAGCCCTTGTCCTCGGCCACCTCCAGCGCCTCACGGATGAAGTTCACCAGGGTCTCGATGCCGCGCTTGCGCAGCATGCCGTCGTCGTCGAGGAACTCGGCGAGCCGCATCGTCTCCTTGTGGGAGTACGCCGGAAGCGGCGGCGCGCCGCGGTGGGCGTCGACGACCAGGAGGTGCACGGTGTTGGAACCCACGTCGAGCACGGCAAGGCGCATGTCCACCACGCTAACCGGCCCATTCCCTCGGCCGGCGCGTTAGGCTCGGGGCGTGCCCGAAGTAGACCTTGACTTTCCCCGTGCCTGGATCGAGTTCACCGACCCCGGCGACGAGGACCAGGTGTTCCGCTGCGACCTGACCTGGCTGACCTCGCGATGGACGTGCATCTTCGGCCAGGGCTGCAAGGGCATCTACGCCGACCGGCCCGAGGACGGCTGCTGCACGCTCGGTGCCCACTTCTCCGACAAGGACGACGAGAAGCGGGTCAAGAAGTTCGTCAAGCAGATGGGTCCCGAGGACTGGCAGTACCGCGCCGAGGGCCGCAAGAACGGCTGGACCGAGGTCGACGAGGACGGCGAGCGCAAGACGCGGCGCTTCGACGGTGCCTGCATCTTCCACAACCGCCGCGACTTCGACGGGCCGTACGGCTGTTCCCTGCATGCGTTCGCGCTCAAGCACGACATGCACCCGCTGGAGACCAAGCCCGACGTCTGCTGGCAGCTGCCGATCAGGCGCACCTTCCGCGACGTGGAGCTGACCGACGGGACCGAGTACACCGAGGTCACGATCGCCGAGTACGACCGGCGCGGGTGGGGCCCAGGCGGCCATGACCTCGACTGGTACTGCACCGGCAACACCGAGGCGCACGTCGCGCAGGACCCGGTGTTCGTCTCCTACGAGCCCGAGCTGGTCGAGCTGATGGGCCGGGAGGCCTACGACGAGCTCGCCGAGCACTGCCGGCACCACATGAAGTCGCGCAGCGCGCTCGCGCTGCATCCGGCCGACCCGAAACGTTGACCCAGGACTGACCCGCTCGTCGGGCCTGCGTTGGGCCTGCGTTGGATCTGTGTTCGGCGCACGTTGCACCAGCGTTGGGCCCGAGTTGGAGCGGCACTAACACAGCGGTGGGGTCGCTCGGAGGCGACCCCGATGTGAGAGCCGGTTCACAGTGTCGACACAATGCTTGACATGCATCTCGACCACGTCTCCTACGCGGTAGGTGCCGATGGGCTGTTGGGGACGGCCCAGCGCCTCACCGAGCTGCTCGGCGAGAAGTTCGTCGACGGCGGGGTGCACCCCCGGTTCGGCACGCGCAACGTCGTACTCCCCCTTGTGGGCGACCAGTACCTCGAGATCGTGGAGGTACTCGACCACCCGGCGTCCGACAAGGCGCCGTTCGGACAGGCTGTCAGGGACCGCTCCGAGGCCGGCGGGGGCTGGCTGGGCTGGGTTGTGGCCGTCGACGACATCAGCGAGGTGGAGGAGCGCCTCGGGCGTGAGGCCGTTCCCGGCAACCGCCACCGCCCGGACGGCATCGAGCTGCGCTGGCGCCAGATCGGCATCAAGGGCCTGATCTCCGACCCGCAGCTGCCGTTCTTCGTGCAGTGGCAGAGCGACATGCGCCACCACCCCTCGGCGGGCGCGACCGGCGACATCAGCCTGGTGAAGCTGGAGATCGCCGGCAACCCCGACCGCGTGTGCAGGTGGATGGGCCAGGACCCCTTCGACGTGCTCGGCGACCTCGACGTCGAGTGGGTCGCACCGCACGGCACACCCGGTGTGGTGGCGTGCCACTTCCAGACCCAGGACGGCGTCGTCCGCATCTGAGGTCCTTGTCGACGCCATGTCCGCGGCCGCGCGCGGAGCGATCCGCAGCCCGAACATCTGGGGCTCACCGCGCGTCTACGAGACCGAGAACCGCGCTGTAGACCCGTACGGCCGGCTGGCCTCCGCCTTGCGCTCGATCCGCGGCTGGTCGGACGCAAACGTCCTCGACATCGGGTGCGGGACCGGCTACCACCTGCCCTGGTTCGCGGCGTCGGCCGCGCGCGTCGTAGGGGTCGAGCCGCACAGCGGACTCGCCCAGGTAGCCAGACGGCGCTGCGCCGGCCTCTCCAACGTGCGCGTGCACGTGGGCGCCGCGCAGGACCTGCCGCTGCCCGACGCGTGCGTCGACGTCAGCCACGCCCGCTGGGCGTACTTCTTCGGGCCGGGCTGCGAGCCGGGGCTGCGCGAGCTGGCGCGGGTGATGCGGCGCGGCGGGTTGTCGTTCGTGGTGGACAACGACGCGACCCGCAGCACCTTCGGCCGGTGGTTCCGTACGGCATACCCCGGCTACGACGCGAGTGCGGTCGAGCGGTTCTGGTCCAGCAACGGATGGAACCGCAGGCAGGTGGACATGGGCTGGCGGTTCTCGTCCCGCGCGGACCTCGCCGCGGTGCTGGCGATCGAGCTTCCGCCCGAGCACGCCAAGCGGTTCGCCGCCGAGCACGACGGCGTCGAGGTCGACTACGCGGTCAACGTGTGGTGGCGCCGCTGGTGACACGGCACCACCACACGCACGACCTACCGGACCCCGCTACTTCACGCCACCGGCGGACAGGCCGGCGACGATCCGGCGCTGGAACACCAGCACGAGGATCACCAGCGGAATCGTCATCAGCACACCGGCGGCCATCTGGCTGCCGAACGGCGTGACGAACTGCGAGGCCCCGACGAACTTCGAGATCGCGACCGGCGCGGTCTGGATCGAGGGCCTGTTGGTCATCGTCAGCGCGATCAGGAACTCGTTCCACGCGATCACGAACACGATGATCGCGGTGGTGAAGACCCCGGGCGCAGCCAGCGGCAGGATCACCTTGCGGAAGGCCTGTCCCCGCGTGCAGCCGTCGATCATGGCGGCCTGCTCGAGCTCGGCCGGCATCTGCCGGAAGAACGCGGTCAGGTTCCACACCGCCAGCGGCAGCGCGAACGACAGGCTGGGCAGGATCATCGCCTGGTAGGTGTTGATCCAGCCGATCTCGGTGAACAGCTTCAGCAGCGGGACGATCAGCGCGACTACCGGGAACATCGAGGTCGCGATGATGCTGGTCAGCACGAACCGCTTGAACCGGAAGTCCAGCCGCGCCAGCGCGTACGCCGTGACGATCCCGATGATCAGCGCCAGGACCGTTGTCGTACCGGCGACGACGACGCTGTTGAACAGCGAGCGTCCGAAGCCCTGCGAGGGGTCGAACACCGCCCGGTAGTTCTCGAACGAGACTGGCGACGGGAAGAACGACATGTCGAAGATGTCGTTGGTGCGCCGAAGGCTCGACACCACCATCCAGTAGAACGGCGCCAGACAGTAGACGATGATCAGCCCGATGCCGATGTAGACCGGCACCTTCCTCGACGCGCGGTCGCCCGCGCTGCGCTTTGCTGACGGCGCGGTTGCGGTCGTCGTGTCGGTCATGACCTACCTCCTCGGGCCAGCAGCCGCCGGCGGAGCGGAACCCGCGGCTTGTCGTCACTGTTCCCGACGATGTCGGCGCCCAGGATGCCGACGAACGCGAACACGACCGCGAACACGTAGAAGAACAGGATCACCGCATAGGCCGCAGCCGCGCCGTAGTCAAGCTCTGCGGTGGCCTTGTCCTGCACCAGCATCGACAACGTCTCCACGGAGTCCTTGTGGGGCCCGATGAGGATGTAGGGCAGGTCGAACATGCGCAGCGCGTCGAGCAGGCGGAACAGCACGGCCACCAGCAGCGCCGGCTTCACCAGCGGCAGCGTGATGTGCCAGAACCGCCGCCACGCGCTGGCGCCGTCCATCTTCGCCGCCTCGTAGACCTCCTCGGAGATCACCTGCAGCCCGGCCAGGGTCAGCAGGCCGATGAACGGGGCGGTCTTCCAGACCTCGGCGATGATCACCGCGGCCTGGGCCTGGAAGCCCTCGGTCGTCCATAGGATCGGCGCACCGGGCAGGATCGCGTTGGCGACACCGTCGGTGTTGAAGATCCAGCCCCACAGCACCGCGGACACCGCCGTGGGGATCGCCCACGGGATGAGGATGCTGGCCCGCACGACCGCGCGGCCACGCATCGCACGGTGCATGATCAGCGCCATGGCGACACCGATCACCGTCTCGAGCGTGACGGTGGTGACGGTGAAGAACGACGTGTTGTAGAACGCGTTCCAGAACCGGGCCGAGTCCGCCCCGAAGAGCGCGGAGACGTAGTTCTGCAGGCCGATGTACGGCTCCGTGTCGCTGATGAACCCGGTCGCCGGGTTGAGACCGGGCTCGCCATACATCGACTGCCGGATCGCCGACAGCATCGGGTAGGCGACGACGAGCCCGAGAACGAGCACGGTCGGGGACACCAGCAGGGAGCCGAGCCGACTCTCGCTCATGCCGTAGCCCGGCCCCTTGCCCCGGCGGACCTTCTGTTCAGATTTCGGCGGTGCCTGTTGCGTTGTGCTCACGAGGCAGGTGCCCCCTTCGTGGTCTCAGCCGCGACGTTCAGCCGCGACGCGAGACGGGTCTCCCCGTCACCGCATCCCGGACAGCTGCTTCTGCAGCTGGCTCAAGGCCTGGTCCGTGCTCTCCTCCCCGGAGATCGCTGCGTAGGCCGCTTCCTGAATCGCCGCCGTCGCGTCGCCGTACTCGACGAACTTCGGTCGCGGCTGGGCGGTCTCGATGGACTTCTCCAGCGCGGGCAGGTAGGGGTACTGCTTCACAAACTTGGGGTCGTTGTAGATCGAGGCGATCGTCGGGGCAAGCGAGTTCAGGTTGAGCTGCTGGCGCTGGAGCTTCTCGCTGCTGAAGTACTTGATGAAGTCCATCGCCGTGGCCTTGTTCTTGGCGTACGACGAGATCGCGAGGTTGTGCCCGCCGAGGCTCGACACGCCGCCGGGCTGGCCGATGCCGGGAAGCGGCGCGACGCCGAACTTGCCGGCGACCTTGCTGGAGCCGTCGGTGGCGTTGGCCAGCGAGTACACGTACGGCCAGTTGCGCATGAAGACGAGCTTGCCGCCCTGGAACGCCAGGCGTCCCTGCTCCTCCTCGTAGGTGAGCGCTGCCTTCGGGATGGTCCCGTTCTTGAAGCCGTCGACCAGCGTGTTCAGGCCCTCCTTGGCCTGTGGGCTCTCGAGCTGCGGGTTGCCCTGGTCGTCGATGACCTCGCCACCGGCGGAGTTGACGGCCTCTGAGAAGTTGACGGTCAGGCCCTCGTACTTGTCGAACTGCCCGGCGTAGCAGGACATGCCCTTGGCCTGGGGCAGCTTGAGAATCTTGTTGCAGTCGGACTCCATCTCCGCCCAGGTGGTCGGCGGGCTGTCGATGTGGGCTGCCTTGAGCAGGTCGGTGCGGTAGTAGAGCAGACCGCCGTCACCGTTGTTGGGCGCGGCGTAGAGCTGGCCGCGGTACATGCCGGAGTCGACCGCGGGCTTGATGTAGTCGCCCATCGGCAGCTCGTTCTCGGGGAGCGGCTCGATCCACTGGTTGGCGGCGAACTCCGAGGTCCAGACGACGTCGAGGGACAGGACGGTGTAGGCGTCGGACTGCGTCTCGGCGTTCTGGATCATCTGCTGCCGCTGGGCGTCGGCGTCCTCGGGCAGCTGGATGAAGGTCACCTTCTGGTCGGGGTGCAGCTTGTTCCACCCGTCGATCTCGTCCTGGATCGTCCCGGTCGTGTCCTTGCCGGCCACGTAGGTGATCGGGCCGCGGCCGGTGAGCTTCGCCGGCTGCGCATTCTCGCCGCTGTTGTCGGTGGACCCGCCACCGCACGCGGTGAGCAGGAGAAGTGCAGAGCCGGTGGCGGCGATAGCCAGGCGGCCTGGAGGGATGGACTTCATTGCGGACTCCTCGCATGTTGTTGCTCAGCGTTGAACGGGCTCTGCACTGAACCGGGTGGCTTCGACATTCCCCGCTCCGGGGTGATCATGCACCCTTCAGATAACGAAATGGTTGAGACAGGTTTTGTCACGACGTTCCCCGTACGACGAGCGCCGGCGTGAGCAGCTCCCCGGTGTCGGGCTCGGCGGTCCCCGAAAGGACGGCGTCGAGACGTTTGACGATGGCAGCGGCGACGTCCTCGAGCGGCTGCCGCACGGAGGTGAGACCGATCGGAATCGCCGCGGCCGTCGGCGTGTCGTCGAACCCGGCGACGGCCACGTCGCGTCCGGGGACCAGACCGCGTTGGTCCAATGCACGCAGGGCGCCCATGGCCAGTGTGTCGGTCGCGCACACCAGCGCGGTCGGCGCTTCGTTTCGGTCGAGCAGGTCCGAAGCACCTGCGACGCCGTCGGCGATGCGGTCGGTGCAGTGCACCTCGAGGTGGGCGTTGTCGAGGCCGTGCCGGGCGCAGGCGGTCACCCAGCCGGAACGCCTGTCGTTGCCGAGCTCGGACGTCTCGCCCCAGCCGACGTAGCCGATCCGGCGGTGCCCCCGCTGCACGAGGTGGTCGACCACCATCGCCACACCGGCTGCGCCGTCGACGTCGACCCAGGCATGCGGGGGGCCGTCGTCCCATGGCCGGCCGAACGCCACGAACGGCGCGTCACGGCACAGCAGCCAACGCACCCGCGCATCGGCGCGGTGGGTGTCGGTCAGCACGAACGCGTCGACCGCGGTGGTGCTCAGGAGCTCGTCGAACGCGCAGATCTCGTCGGTCTCGCCGGTGGCGAAAGGCAGCACGTGGTAGCCCGACCGGTCGGACTCCTCGGCCAGCGCGTGCAGGAAGCGGTCGAGCACCGAGCCGGCCTGGTCGGGCCGCGGCGGGTGGATGTGCAGGCCCACGAGCCGGGACTCGCGGCGCCGCAGGGAACGCGCGGCCCGGTTGGGCCGGTAGCCGAGGTCGCCGATGGTGACGAGCACGCGTTGCAGCGTCTCCGGATGAAGCCGCGCGGGCGCGTTCAGGGCGTTCGAGACCGTCTGCCGGGACACCCCGGCGGCGCGGGCCACGTCGGCGACGGTGGGTGGGCGATGCCCGGCTCCCTGCGGCACGGCACCTCCCATTCGGCGACAAACCGTGCGAGTCAGACGGTTGACGCCAGCGCGTTTGAACGATCAAATGTCCCCGGTTATGGAAACCTCTCGCGCCCGGCCGGACCTGTCAAGGACCGAGGAGCCACGGCAGCAGCTGCAGCCGCTGCTGCATCACCTCGTGTCCTGCGTGCACGCACCGGCCCTGGCGCTGTCCGACCCCGACGGGCAGATCCGGCCCGGCGGCGTCCAGGGGTGGTTCCGCGGCGACCGCAGGATGCTCAGCGCTTTGGGTCTGACGGTGGGAGGCAGCCCGCCGGAGCCGCTGCGTGGCGGCACGACGACGGCGTCCACGGCCTCGTTCACCGCGGTCGCGCGCAACCTCGACCGTTCGAGCGACCCGACGGTGCGCGTCGACCGCGACCGCACGCTGCGCGACCACGTGCTCGAGGAGGTCGTGACCATCGGCTCCACCGCGCAGGAGCCGCTTGACGTCGACGTCACCGTCTCGGTCGCCTCCGACCTGGCGCCGATCAGCGCAGTCCGTCGGGGCGAGGTTCCCGCGACCGTCAGGCCGACCCCGGGGCCCGGCGGACTGGCCTGGAGGCCGGACGACGACACGGATGCGCTGTCGGTCGTGCTGCGCTGCGAGCCGGCCCCGGACGACGTCGACGCCGACGCCGGTCTGCTGCGGTGGTACCGCCCGCTGGGCACGGGAGAGAGCCTGCGGCTGCACCTCACCGCGGAGGTGCACGGCCAGGACACCACGTTCAGCGCCGCGCGCATGTTGCCGTGGTCTGTTCCGGAGGTCGACGGCGACGTGCGCGTCGAGACGCTGTGGCGCCGGGGGCTCGACGACCTCGCCGGCCTGCTGCTCGTAGACACCGGCACGGGCGGCAGCGGTGACGAGGCGGACCACTTCCTGGCGGCGGGCACCCCGTGGTTCCTCACCCTGTTCGGCCGCGACTCGATCTGGGCCGCGCGGATGCTGCTGCCGCTGGGCACCGACCTCGCACTGTCGACACTGCGGACGCTGGCCCGGCGCCAGGGCTCACGCGTCGACGCCGAGACCGAGGAGCAGCCCGGCAAGATCCTGCACGAGGTGCGGGGCGAGGAGCAGGTGCTGGACGGCGGGAAGGTGCTGCCGCCGCTGTACTACGGCACCGTCGACGCCACCCCGCTGTTCGTCGTGCTGCTCGCCGAGGCCTGGCGCTGGGGCGCCGACAGCGAGCAGGTGCGAGCACTGCTGCCGCACGCGCTGGACTGCCTGCACTGGGTGGAGCAGCAGGCGGACGAGGGGTTCCTCCGCTACGTCGACAGCACCGGGCACGGGCTGACCAACCAGGGCTGGAAGGACAGCGACGACGGCATCTCGTGGGCGGACGGCCGGCTCGCGGAGCCGCCGATCGCACTGAGCGAGGTCCAGGGGTACGCCTACCAGGCCGCCGTGCTCGGCGCCGACCTGCTGGACGCCTTCGACGAGCCGGGTGCGGAGCACTGGCGTGCCTGGGCGAAGAGTTTGAAGGCCCGCTTCCGCGAGGCGTTCTGGGTCGAGGACAGCCGGGGACGCTACCCGGCGGTGGCGCTGGACGGCGAGGACCGTGCCGTCGACTCGTTCGCCTCCAACATGGGGCACCTGCTCGGCACCGGCCTGCTCGACCGGCAGGAGGCCGACCTGGTCGCGGCCCGGCTGGCCGCCGGTGACTTGGACTCCGGATTCGGGCTGCGCACGCTCACCATCCGCTCGCCGAGGTACTCCGCGCTCTCCTACCACGGTGGCAGCGTCTGGCCGCACGACACCGCGGTCGCGGTCGACGGGCTGTGCCGGCAGGGGCACCGGGAGACCGGGGCCGCGTTGCTGCGCGGGCTCGTCGCCGCCGCGCCGGCGTTCGACCACCGGCTACCCGAGCTGTACGCCGGCGACCCGTCCGACAGCACTCCAGCGCCCGCGCCGTACCCCACGGCCTGCCGGCCGCAGGCCTGGGCGGCGGCCGCCCCCTTCTGCGCCCTGGTCGCCGTGCTCGGCGTCGACGTCGACGTGCCCGCCGGCGTCGTCCGCGTACCCGAGAACGTCGCCACCGGACTCGGCCCGCTCGCGATCCGCGGGCTCCGCGCCGGCGGACACCGGCTCGACCTCGACGTCGCCGCCGACGGACACCTCAGCGTCGCCACCGACCACCCAGACCTCGACGTTCGCACCGGCCCTTGACGGGCACCCTCCCTCACCACTCGCACCCACGGAGAACGCCATGCCTCACCACCCCAGGGCACGCAGTCGACTCTTACTCGCCGCGGTCGCCGGATCGACGGTCGCCTTCACCGGAGCAGCACTCGCCGCGCCCGTGGGTGCCGCGCCGCCTCCTGCTGCGGCGGTCGCCCAGTCCGCGGCGGTGGTCGGGCCGGACGGGTTGCCCCGCAGCCCCGAGCTGACAGTCGGCACCCGCCTGCCCGACCGCCGTGCGGTGGTGATCGGCGACCGTGCCTACTCCACCTCGACCGAGGACGGTCTCTACCCTGCTGCCGGCTGGCACATCCGCGGGGAGATGGGCGGGATCTGGTCACCGCCGCTGAAGCTGCTCGACGGGATCTGGTTCGGGGTCGACGGCGCGTGGCTCGGCAAGGACGTCGCCGCGGACCAGTTCGCCAGCGGCTGGGGCTACACCCGCACCGAGTACGCCCCGACCAACGGGCTGACGGTGCACCGCACCGACGTCGTGCCCGACGGCCACCGGGCCACTCTGGTGGGGCTGACCCTGAGCAGCAGCACCGCCCGCCAGGTGCCGTTGACCATGGACGCGCACTCCGAGCTGATGTCGGGCTACCCGTGGGGCTGGACCAAGCCGAACGCCTCCACGGTCAACGCACAGGACACGGGCGACGTGGCCGGCGGTTCGCTGGTGTTCCAGGAGCGGACCGGCCCCGAGCACCCGCTGGGCGCGCACGACTGGGCCGCCGTCGTCGGCAGCACACTGACCCCGACCGGCAGCGACCTCGGGCCGAACTTCCGCGGCCCGCAGGACCCGGCTGTGGTCTGCCCGGTCGACGGGGACGCGCCGCAGCGCTGCGACGACACGGGGTTCGGCAACGGCACGGGCGGGCAGCTGACCTACCAGGTGGACGTGCCCGCGAACCAGCCGGTCACGGTGTGGTTCGCCGTCGCCGGCTCCGACCAGGGCGTGCAGGATGCCCGCTCGACCTACGACGCGGTGCTGGACTCACCGCAGGCCCTGCTCGCCAAGAAGGTCGCCGACCGTGAGGCCGTCGACGCGCGCACGAACGTCTCGCTGCCCGGCGACCGGCTGCTGCAGAGGTCGATCGAGTGGAGCAAGCAGAACCTCGCCGACTCGGTGCAGGAGTCGCACAACCTGCGGCTGCGCTGGGTCGACCAGGGCAACCAGTTCCCGCAGCCGGTGGGCACGCTGGACAAGGCCCGCTGGCTCGGTGCCGGCTGGCCGGACTACCCGTGGTTGTTCGGCACCGACGGCGAGTACACCGCGTTCGCGTCCGTGGCCATGGGCCAGTTCGCGGACATCGAGGACCACCTGCGCGCGCTGCACGACGTCAGCGAGATCGTCAACGACAAGTCCGGCAAGCTCGTGCACGAGGTGACGCCCGACGGCGCGGTGTACTTCGGCGACAACAAGGACCCGGGCAACACCGACGAGACCGCGAAGTTCCCCAGCGCGGTCGCGCTGGTGTGGCGGTGGACCGGCGACGACGCGTTCCGCGACGAGATGTACGACTTCAACGTGCGCGCCATGCACTACGTCGTCGACCAGCTCGACCAGGACGGCGACAACTGGCCCGAGGGGCTCGGCAACGTGGAGCGACCCGGCATGGGCCAGGAGAAGCTCGACAACGCGGTCTACACCATCCGCGGCCTGCGTGACCTGGCCGACATGGCCAGCAGCAAGAACGACCGAGCCGTGGCGAACTGGGCCTCGTCCACGGCCGCCAACCTGGAGCAGCGGTTCGAGAACACCTGGTGGTACGGCGGCGACGCGAACCAGTACGCCGACTCGCTGACCAACCCCGACAACGGCAAGGTGTTCCAGCGGCACTGGATCGGGGTCACCCCGATGGACGCGCTGCTCGTTCGTCCGGGCCAGCCGACCCGGCCGCTGGCGAACAACGCGCACGGCAACACCGCACTGCAGCAGCGCGAGCGGCCCTGCTACACCGGCACGTTCGGGCTGTACCACACGGGAACGGGCCGCACGTCGGCGCCGACGGGCAACCCCGGAGCGACCTGCGACTCGGTGGTGTCCAGCGTGCAGAGCGAGCGCAACGTCTTCTCGCTCAACACCGCGATCATGGCGGTGGCCGAGGGCAACTTCGGCCGCATGGGCACCGACCAGCAGCAGTACTACACAACCGGCAACGCCAGGGTCCAGCTCGACCCGAAGGTGTGGGAGATGCCGGGCGCGATGCCGGAGATCTCGCCGGAGGGCGACTTCACGCCCCCCAACATCGACCGCAAGCTCACCGACCGGTCGATGGTGCTGCAGGCCTGGGGCGCGTACGGCAACCTGTGGCCGGTGGTGTCCCAGCAGCTCGGCGTGTCGCCCGACCTCGGCCGCGACCACGTCTCGGTCGTGTCGCAGGTCCCGGACGGACAGCCGAGCGTGTCCGGGTCCAACATCCGGCTCGGTGACAACGGGTCCGTCGACGTTGAGGCGACCGACGGCAATGGGCAGCTGCAGACGACTGTCACGCTGAACCGCCCGGGCACCTCTCTGACGATCGGTCACGTGCTCCCGGCACGTGCCGGGGTGCGGCGGGTGACGCTCGTCGGCGCACCGACGGACTGGCGAGTCGTCGACACGGCACGTGGCCGTGAGCTCGTCACCGACACCACCGCTGGGACTCACGAGCTGGTGATCACGCTGAACTGACGCAACGCACGGGGGGCTCCGCCCCCCGTGGACCCCCCGAGAACCCGCACGGGGGGCTCCGCCCCCCGTGGACCCCCCGAGAAATCCCCCGAGAACCCCGAGGCGTTCGCGCGGTCTCGGCGCCAGGGCTCCCCTCCGCCCGCGTCGAGACTGCGCGAACCGGCGCCCGTGTGGCTCCGTCGGAGCGTCGGCGCGGTGGCCTAGCGTGCCCGCCATGGCGAAGACATCCTCGGCGCGCGCGGCACGCACCCGCCCGGCTTACCGCTGCAGCGAGTGCGGCTGGGAGACAGCGAAGTGGGTCGGCCGCTGCGGTGAGTGCCAGGCCTGGGGCACCGTCGACGAGCTGAGCGCGCCCCGCTCGCGCGTCACCGCCGGCCAGGTGAGCGCGCCCGCGCGGCCGATGACCCACATCGGGGTCGAGGCCGCCACCGCGCAGAGCTGCGGCGTCGGCGAGCTCGACCGGGTGCTCGGCGGTGGACTGGTGCCGGGTGCGGTGCTGCTGCTGGCGGGCGAGCCCGGAGTCGGCAAGTCGACACTGCTGCTGGAGGTGGCCGCACAGTCGGCCCGCGCAGGCAAGGACACGCTCTACGTCTCCGGCGAGGAGAGCGCGGCGCAGGTGCGGCTGCGCGCCGAACGCACCGGCGCGGTGCACGACCGGCTCTACTTCGCCGCCGAGACCGAGCTGGGCGCCGTGGTCAGCCACATCGAGCAGGTGTCGCCGAGCCTGATGGTGGTCGACTCGGTGCAGACGATCGGCGTGCCCGACCTCGACGGCACGCCCGGTGGCGTCACCCAGGTGCGCGAGGTGTCGGCGGCACTGACGCGCGTCGCCAAGCAGCTGGGCATCGCGACCGTGCTGGTCGGGCACGTCACCAAGGACGGCTCGATCGCCGGGCCGCGCGTGCTCGAGCACCTGGTCGACGTCGTGCTGCAGTTCGAGGGCGACCGCAACTCCCGGCTGCGGCTGGTGCGTGCTGCGAAGAACCGTTTCGGTCCGGTCGACGAGATCGGCTGCTTCGACCTCTCCGACGAGGGCATCGTCGAGGTCGCCGACCCGACCGGGCTGTTCGTCTCCAGGCACGACCGGCCGGTCCCCGGCACCTGCGTCACCGTGACGCTGGAGGGCCGCCGTCCGATGCTGGCCGAGGTGCAGTCCCTCGTCGCCACGCCGTCGGGGCAGGCGGCGCGCAGGTCCACCAGCGGTCTCGACGCCCAGCGGGTGGCGATGCTGCTCGCGGTGCTGGAGAAACGCGCCCGCGTGCCCCTGGCCGGGCACGACGTCTACGCCGCCACCGTCGGCGGCGCGCGGCTGAGCGAGCCCGCCGCCGACCTCGCGACCGCGGTGGCTGTGGCCTCCGCCGCCTGCGAGCGCAGCGTGCCAAGCGACATGGTGGCCCTCGGCGAGGTCGGCCTGGCCGGTGAGATCCGCCGGGTCCCCGGCGTACAGCGCAGGCTCGAGGAGGCCGCGCGGCTCGGCTTCGCGCGGGCGATCGTGCCGGCCGACGTTGGCGCGGCGCCAGCACGTGCGCGGCGGATCGACGGGCTCGCCGTCTACGCCGCCTCCGACCTGTCCGAGGCGCTGCACCTGCTCCGGCTCAGCCCAGAGCCGTCGTGAAAGCCCGCGCCAACCGACCGAACAGTGTTACGGAACAGTCTCGATCTGCCGCGCTGAGGGCGTGGGCGTTCGACGCGAAGGCCACATAGGTGGTTTCGCCCCTACACTGAGCCCAGGACGACCGGCACCGGGGAGCTTTGTGGCCAGCATCGACAAGCTGACTGGCGAGGCGCGGCTGCGGGCGACACTTGCCAGCATCGCGCCCGGCACTGAGCTGCGCGAGGGTCTCGAGCGGATCCTGCGCGGCCGCACCGGCGCCCTGCTCGTGCTCGGCCAGGACAAGGTCGTCGAGTCCATCAGCACCGGCGGGTTCGAGCTCGACGTGCCGTTCACGCCGACCGGCCTGCGCGAGCTGGCCAAGATGGACGGCGCGATCATCCTCGACCGCGACGCGACGCGGATCCTGCGCGCGGGCGTCCACCTGATGCCCGACCCGTCGATCCCCACCGAGGAGGCCGGCACCCGGCACCGCACCGCCGACCGGGTCGCGCGACAGACCAACCTGCCGGTGGTCTCGGTGTCGCAGTCGATGCTGATCATCGCGATCTACGTCGGCGACACCCGCTACACGCTGGAGGACTCCGGGCAGATCCTGGCGCGCGCCAACCAGGCGCTGGCCACACTGGAGCGCTACAAGCTGCGTCTCGACGAGGTGTCCGGAACGCTGTCGGCGCTGGAGATCGAGGACCTCGTCACGGTGCGCGACGTGGCCGTGGTGGCGCAGCGACTGGAGATGGTGCTGCGCATCGCCCGCGAGATCGAGGGCTACATCGTCGAGCTCGGCACCGACGGCCGGCTGCTGTCGCTGCAGCTCGAGGAGCTGGTCAGCGGGGTCGACGTCGAACGTGACCTGGTCGTACGCGACTACCTGCCGACGGGCCGCAGGTCCAAGGCGGTCAACGCGGTGCTGCAGGAGCTGCGCGGCCTCGACTCCTCCGAGCTGGTCGACATCGCCTCGGTTTCCCGGGCGCTCGGTCTCGGTGGTCCCGAGCACCTCGACAGCGCGGTCACCCCCCGGGGCTACCGCCTGCTGGCGAAGGTTCCCCGGCTTCCCGGCACCGTGGTCGACCGGCTGGTCGAGCACTTCGGCAGCCTGCAGAAGCTGCTCGCGGCCAGCATCGACGACCTGCAGATCGTGGAGGGTGTCGGCGAGTTCCGCGCCCGCAGCGTGCGCGAGGGCCTGTCGAGGCTGGCCGAGTCCAGCATCCGCGAGCGCTACGTCTGAGGTCGCCCCAACGGCCGGCTCAGCCGCCCGTCCTGCGGCAGTGCCGCGGGGTCTCCGTTGACGTCGGTGACGGCTCGGCGGTCTGGCTCGCGCCCGGCTGCTGCGTGCCCTCCGCCGACGGGCCGGCCTTGCCGCTGGGCCGCTCACTGGGTTGCTCACTGGGCTGCTCACTCGGCTGTTCACTGGGCTGGCCGGTGGCCTCCTCGCCCGGCTTCCCACTGGCAGTGGCGGTCGGGCTCGGCTCCGGCGGAGGCGTACGCAGCTGGAACTGGCTGCGCGCCGGCTCGCCGCCGATGGCCGCGGCCTCGGCCCAGTAGTAGCCGGGCTGGGCGTAGCCGCCGTTGCCGCAGCCCTCCGACCCGCGACGGCCGCTCCAGTCGACGGTCACGTAGCTGAGCCAGCCGGGACGCACGACCACCGACTGGTCGGGCAACGCGCCGGCGCAGTGCAGCGTCTCCCAGATCAGGTCCTCACCGGAGGTCACCCGCAGCGCGACGGTGTCGGAGCTGAAGTCGAAGGTGCACGCCTGCGACCCGGTGGTGGACAGACCGACCCGCAGCGGCACGGAGGAGTAGGCGGGGCCGTCCTTGACGTCGGGCACCACCGCCACGTCGGACGGTGTACACGGCCCCACGGCCGGCGCCAGCGGGCCGGTGGGACCGTTGAGCTCGGCCGTCTGCGCCTGCGCGGCGGCCCGGCGCGCGACCTGGCGGGGCGTGAGGGTGGGCCGGTTCGCCGGTGGGGTGGGCTTCGTTGTCGGCCCGTCGGTCGGTGAGGCAGCCGGCGCGGTCGGTGCGGCGGCAGAAGCACCGCGGTCGGCGACCGGCGCGGTGTCGTCACCGCCGCCGAACAGCCGTCCGATGAGCAGCGCGAGGCCGACGACGACAACGCACAGCACCAGCCGCCGGCGCCAGTAGACCCGCGGCGGCAGCGGTCCCCGCGGCGACACCACGTTGCTCATGCGCGGCAACGGTAGCCGCGGGCAGTCGCCGTTCGTGGGAGCCACACCGACGGGGCACGCGGCCTCTGCGGCACCCGTGCGTGCGAGGATCGGCGGCGATGGAGGCCCCGCTCCCCGAGCCGACACTGCACGTCCCGCTGCTGGACTGGTACGCCGAGCACGCCCGTGACCTGCCCTGGCGCCGCCCGGACGCCGGGCCATGGGCGGTGATGGTCAGCGAGTTCATGCTGCAGCAGACCCCGGTGAGCCGGGTGCTGCCGGTCTACGACGCGTGGATGCGCGAGTGGCCGACACCGGCGGCGCTGGCCGAGCTCGCTCCCGCCGCGGCGGTGCGGGCGAGGGGCCGGCTGGGCTACCCACGGCGGGCGCTGCGGCTGCACGCCGCCGCGCAGGCGATCATCGAACGGCACGGCGGCGAGGTGCCCGCCGACCGCGACACCCTGCGCGCGCTGCCCGGAGTGGGCGACTACACCGCGGCCGCCGTCGCCACGTTCGCGTTCGGCCGGCGGCACGCCGTGCTGGACACCAACGTGCGGCGGGTGCTCGGCCGGCTGGTGGCCGCCGAGGAGTTCCCCGCCAACAGCGTGACCGCGACCGAGCGCGGCCGCGCCGAGGCCCTGCTGCCCGACGACGAGGCGACCGCCGCCCGCTGGTCGGTGGCGGTGATGGAGCTCGGCGCGCTGGTGTGCACCGCACGGTCGCCGCGCTGCCATGCGTGCCCGGTGCGCGGCCGGTGCGCATGGGCGGCGGCCGGGTTCCCGGCGTACGACGGGCCCGCCCGGCGCGGCCAGACCTACGCCGGCACCGACCGGCAGTGCCGCGGCCGGCTGCTCGCGGTGCTCCGCGACTCCGACGACCCGGTCCACCGCAGCCGGCTCGAGCAGGCGTGGGACGACGCGCTGCAGCGCGACCGTGCCCTCGACGGGCTGGTCGCCGACGGCCTGGTGGAGCCACTCGCCGACGAGCTGTTCCGGCTCCCGGCCTGACCCGGGGCGGTCACTCGGGCTCCTCGGCCAGGCCCGAGCGCCGGAGCTCGGCGGCGTCCCAGGTCAGCGCTCCCGAGCGCAGGTCGTCAACGACCGAGGTCACCCAGGCGAGCTCCGCCGCGGCCATCGCGCGCTTGTACTCCTCCTCCACCACGAAGACGCGGGGCAGGCCGTGCGCCGCGGCGATGGCCTCCGGGTCCGGACCGGCAAGGATGTCCCGCAGCCTCGCCGCGCGCGCCTGTAGATGGCTCGCCGCCTCGTCCGAGGTCAGCACGGCCACCGAGGCCAGCGCGGCGGGGAGCTCGGGGAACTCGTTGCGCGGCTCGGAGAGGGCCGCCACCAGCCACCGGTGCATCTCCTCACGGCCGGCCTCGGTGATCTCGTACACCGTCCGCTCGGGCCGCCGCCGGTCACGCGACGTCTCACGCACGGCGACCAGGCCGGCACGCTCGAGCCGCCCGAGTGCCTGGTAGACGCTGTTGCGCGAGGCCACGTTGACGACCGTGTCCTTCTCGCGCTCCTTGATCAGCTGCTGCATGCGGTAGGCGTGCATCGGCGCCTCCTCCAGCAGCACCAGCAGCACGACCCCCAGCGCGGACGGACGCCGCGCCCGCGATGTTGTGCCCGGCATGGCCCGCACTCTACTGGTTCCCTCTTGACTAGTCATTAAATGACTAGTCAAGATATGACCACGAGGTTTTCGAGAGGGAGCACCATGCAGACAGCAGTCGTCATCGGCGGCGGGATCGCCGGATCGGTCACCGCCATCGCCCTGCGCCGGGCGGGGTTCGCCCCCGCGGTCTACGAGGCGTACGACCACACCGCCGACGGGGTCGGCGCCTTCCTCACGCTGGCCTCCAACGGGGTCGACGCCCTGCGGGCGGTCGGGATCGCCGACCGCGTGCTCACCGACTCGTTCGAGACACCCACCATGCGGTTCCTCAGCGCCGGCGGCTCGGTGCTCGGCGAGATGCCGCTGGGGTCGCCGCACGCGGCCGCCGTGAGCCGAACGGTCAAGCGTTCCAGCCTCTACTCGGCGCTGCGCGACGAGGCGGTCCGGGCCGGAGTCCCCGTCCACTACGGCAAGCGCCTGGTCGACGCGGACATGACCGCCGACCGGGTGGTCGCGCGGTTCGAGGACGGCACCACAGCCACGGCGGACCTGCTGGTCGGCGCCGACGGGCTCCGGTCACGGACGCGGACCCTGATCGACCCGGAGGCCCCGGCCGCCCGCTACGTGGGCATGCTGAACGTCGGCGGCTACGCCCGCGGCGTCGAGGTCCAGGCCGAGCCGGGCGTGATGCACATGGTGTTCGGCCGGCGTTGCTTCTTCGGCTACGTGCTCCGCCCCGACGGCGAGGTCTGGTGGTTCGCCAACCCCATCAGCCCCCACGAGGAACACGGCCGCAAGATGTCCGCGATGCCGCCCGAGGCGTGGCGCGACTACCTGCTCGACCTGTTCGCGCGGGACGACTCGCCCGCGGTCGAGCTGGTCAAGGCCACGCCCGACCTGCGTACGGGCTGGAGCACCTTCGACTTCCCCACCGTCCCGACCTGGCACCGCGACCGGATGGTCATCGTCGGCGACGCGGCGCACGCGACGTCGCCGTCCTCGGGCCAGGGCGCCTCGCAGGCCATCGAGGACGCGGTCGTGCTGGCGCGCTGCCTGCGCGACGTCGACCCGGTGCCACGGGCCCTGGCCACGTTCGAGTCGCTGCGGCGCGAGCGCGTCGAGCGCGTCGTCGAGCAGGGCCGGCGCAACGGGGACTTCAAGACGCTGGGGTGGTTCCAGCGCACCGTGGTGCTGCCGGTGGTGTTCGGGCTGCTGACACGCAGGGGCGACCCGCAGGCCTGGGTGACCGCGCACCACATCGACTGGGACGCGCCGGTCCGCCCGGCCCCGGTCACCTGACCCGCAGACGACGACGCCCCGGACCGGGGAACGGTCCGGGGCGTCGCCTGTGTGTCGTGCGGGTCGCCGTCTGGTCAGCTCGTGGTCTCGACCGGCGGCGTGTCGGGCAGCTTGCTCTTCGGCGTGCCGCGGAAGGTGAAGGTCGCCTCCGCGCCCTCGCCGTCCACGTCGACGACCACGATCTCGCCGGACTTCAGCTCGCCGTAGAGCATCTTCTCGGCCATCACGTCCTCGACGTCGCGCTGCAGTGTGCGCCGCAGCGGACGGGCGCCGAGCACCGGGTCGAAGCCGCGCTTGGCCAGGACCTCCTTGGCCTTCTGGGTGAGCTCGATGCCCATGTCCTTGTCGCGCAGCCGCTTCTCGACCTCGGCCACCATCAGGTCGACGATCTCGATGATCTCGTCCTGCGTCAGCGGCGGGAACACGATGATCTCGTCGACACGGTTGAGGAACTCGGGCCGGAAGTGCGTCTTGAGCTCCTCCGACACCTTCGCCTTCATCCGCTCGTACGAGCCACCCGCGTCACCGGACTGCTGGAACCCCAGGTTGACGCCGCGGGCGATGTCGCGGGTGCCGAGGTTGGTGGTCATGATGATCACGGTGTTCTTGAAGTCGACCACCCGGCCCTGGCTGTCGGTCAGGCGACCGTCCTCCAGGATCTGCAGCAGCGAGTTGAAGATGTCGACGTGGGCCTTCTCGACCTCGTCGAACAGCACCACCGAGAACGGCTTGCGCCGCACCTTCTCGGTCAGCTGGCCGCCCTCCTCGTAGCCGACGTAGCCAGGAGGCGAGCCGAACAGCCGCGAGACCGTGTGCTTCTCGGAGTACTCGCTCATGTCGAGCTGGATGAGCGCGTCCTCGTCGCCGAACAGGAACTCCGCGAGCGCCTTGGACAGCCACGTCTTGCCGACACCCGACGGCCCGGCGAAGATGAACGACCCACCGGGACGGCGGGGGTCCTTCAGCCCGGCGCGGGTGCGACGGATCGCGCGCGAGAGCGCCTTCACCGCGTCGTACTGGCCGATGACCCGCTTGTGCAGCTCGTCCTCCATCTTGAGCAGCCGCGTCGACTCCTCCTCGGACAGCTTCACGATCGGGATGCCGGTCGCGGTGGCGAGCACCTCGGCGATCAGCTCCTCGTCGACCTCGGCGACGACGTCCATGTCGCCGGCGCGCCACTGCTTCTCGCGCTCGTTCTTGGCCGTGATGAGCTTCTTCTCCTCGTCGCGCAGGCTGGCCGCGCGCTCGAAGTCCTGGCCGTCGATGGCGCCTTCCTTGTCGCGGCGCACGGTGGCGATCTTCTCGTCGAACTCGCGCAGGTCCGGCGGAGCGGTCATCCGGCGGATGCGCAGCCGGGAGCCGGCCTCGTCGATCAGGTCGATCGCCTTGTCGGGCAGGAACCGGTCGGAGACGTAGCGGTCGGCCAGGGTGGCCGCCGACACCAGTGCCTCGTCGGTGATCGTCACCCGGTGGTGCGCCTCGTAGCGGTCGCGCAGACCCTTGAGGATCTCGATGGTGTGCGCGATCGTCGGCTCGTTGACCTGGATCGGCTGGAACCGGCGCTCGAGGGCGGCGTCCTTCTCCAGGTGCTTGCGGTACTCGTCGAGGGTGGTGGCCCCGATGGTCTGCAGCTCACCGCGGGCCAGCATCGGCTTGAGGATGCTGGCGGCGTCGATCGCGCCTTCGGCGGCACCCGCACCGACCAGCGTGTGCAGCTCGTCGATGAACAGGATGATGTCGCCGCGGGTGCGGATCTCCTTCAGCACCTTCTTCAGGCGCTCCTCGAAGTCACCGCGGTAGCGGGACCCGGCGACCAGCGCGCCGAGGTCGAGGGTGTAGATCTGCTTGTCCTTCAGCGTCTCCGGCACGTCGCCGCGCACGATCGCCTGGGACAGGCCCTCGACCACCGCGGTCTTGCCGACGCCCGGCTCGCCGATCAGGACGGGGTTGTTCTTGGTACGGCGGGACAGCACCTGCATGACCCGCTCGATCTCCTTCTCCCGGCCGATGACCGGGTCGAGCTTGGCCTCCCGGGCCGCCTGGGTCAGGTTGCGCCCGAACTGGTCGAGCACCAGCGAGCTGCTCGGCGTGCCCTCGCCGGCGGGGCCGCCGGAGGGAGCGCTCTCCTTGCCCTGGTAGCCCGACAGCAGCTGGATGACCTGCTGGCGTACGCGGTTGAGGTCGGCGCCGAGCTTGACCAGCACCTGGGCGGCCACGCCCTCGCCCTCACGGATCAGGCCGAGCAGGATGTGCTCGGTGCCGATGTAGTTGTGGCCGAGCTGCAGAGCCTCGCGCAGCGACAGCTCGAGCACCTTCTTGGCCCGCGGCGTGAACGGGATGTGCCCGCTCGGCGCCTGCTGCCCCTGACCGATGATCTCCTCGACCTGGGCCCGGACGGCTTCCAGCGAGATGCCGAGGCTTTCCAGGGCCTTCGCGGCGACACCCTCACCCTCGTGGATCAGGCCCAGGAGAATGTGCTCGGTGCCGATGTAGTTGTGGCTGAGCATGCGGGCCTCTTCCTGTGCCAGGACGACGACCCGACGCGCTCGGTCGGTGAACCTCTCAAACATCTGCTCAACGCTCCTTGCTGGTGCCCTCACCAGGGGGTTGCGGTGCGAGGACCCTCATACCGGTCGTTTTCGGCCGGGCCTGCGGGCCCGCTGCTACGTCATTCACTCTAGTCCCGGGGCAGTGAGGCTCGCGGGGCCCTTTGCAGGCACTACCCACGCCCGGCCCACTGTCGCGTCGGACTGTCTCTGCAACCACCGGCTCACCTGCAATGTTCCCGGTCGGACCCGGTTTACGCCTGCAGCGAACACGCCCGGGGCGGTGAGCCCCGGGCGTGGGTGGTTTCGCCCGATAGGGGACCGGCGCCACGCCGGACCCGGCGGTCGGAGGAGGCGCCCAGACCGCCCGGAAGGGTCCCGACCGCTCCCGAGCGGCTCGCGAGCGGGTCCTCAGTGGGCCGCCTCGTACGCCTCCCGGACCTCGGCGGCGATCCGGCCGCGCTCGGGGATGTCCCAGCCGTTGTTGCGGGCCCACTCCCGGATCTCGGCCGACGACCCGGTCCGTGCGGCCGACCTGGCGCTCCCCCGGCGCTTGCGGCCGCCGACCTTGCGTGCGGAGCCGACATAGAGCGCGAACACATCGCGCATCTTGTTGGCATTCTTTCTGGACAGGTCGATTTCGTAGGACACACCGTCTAGCGAGAACGTAACGGTTTCCTCGGCTTGACCACCGTCGATGTCATCCTCCAGGAACACCTGGACACGTTGAGCCACCAGCCCTGCCTTTCATGAATTAACGCATTCTCGAAACGAGATGCGGATCTTTTGCTCCCAGGCTCAGCATATGTATACGGAGGGTGCATGCCAAATATGGTGTCAGGGCGCGTTTCCCGCTCAGAGTCCCGCCTGCGGGCCGCTGCTGGCGCTGGTACTTTCACCACATCTTCATCGGCTCAAGATATGGGACCAACGCCGCCCATCGGTGACCGATGGGTAACCATCAACGCACGATCACCAGATGATCACTCAGGGCGAAGCAACGGAAACAGAATGGTCTCCCGAATACCGGCACCAGTGAGCAGCATCACCAACCGGTCGACGCCCATTCCCATTCCTCCGGCCGGCGGCATCCCGAACTCCAGCGCACGCAGGAAGTCCTCGTCGAGGTCCATCGCCTCGGGGTCTCCGGCCGCCGCCAGCAGCGACTGCTGAACCAGCCGCTCGCGCTGGATGACGGGGTCGTTGAGCTCGGAGTAGGCCGGGGCCAGCTCCACGCCGTTGATGATCAGGTCCCAGGCCTCGTTCAGCCCCGGCTTGGTCCGGTGCGGCTTGGCCAGCGGCTTCACCGCCGCCGGGTAGTCGGTGACGAACGTCGGCGTGACCAGGCTGTGCTCGACCAGCTTCTCGTACAGCTCGACCACGATCTCGGCGCTGCCCCAGCCGGGCTGGAGCTCCACGTCGTGGGCGTCGGCGTACTTGCGGAGCGCGGCGGCGTCGGTGCCGACGTCGACCTGCTCGCCGACCGCGTCCGACACCAGGTCGAGGATCGGCACGGCGCGCCACTCCCCCTCCAGGTCGATCTCGGAGCCGTCGCGGCCCTGGACCACGGTGCGGCCGACCGCGCGGGCGGAGTCGAGGACCAGCGCCCGGGTCAGGTCCATCATCGTGTGGTAGTCGCCGTAGGCCTCGTAGGCCTCCAGCATCGAGAACTCGGCGGCGTGGGTGGAGTCGAGACCCTCGTTGCGGAAAGTTCGCCCGATCTCGAACACCCGCTCAACACCGCCGACGACCGCGCGCTTGAGGTGCAGCTCCTCGGCGATGCGCAGCAGCATCTCCTGGTCGAACGCGTTCAGGTGCGTGCGGAACGGCCGGGCCGCCGCACCGCCGTTGGTCAGCTGCAGCACCGGGGTCTCGACCTCGACGTAGCCGCGCTGGTGAAGGGTCTCGCGCAGCGACCTGAGCACGGCTGCCTTGGTGCGCACCATCTGCCGCGCCTCGGGGCGCACCACCATGTCGACGTAGCGCAGGCGTACGCGCGCCTCCTCCGACAGCGGCTTGTGCTCGACCGGCAGCGGGCGCAGGGTCTTGGCGGCCATCCGCCACTCGGTGGCCCGAACCGACAGCTCGCCGCGGCGGCTGGTGATGACCTCTCCGCGCACGGCGAGGTGGTCGCCGATGTCGACCATCGCCTTGAACTCGGCCAGGGACTCCTCCCCGACGTCTGCCTGCGAAAGCATCACCTGCAGCTCGGTCCCCTCGCCCGCCCGCAGCCGCGCGAAGCACAGCTTGCCGGTGTTGCGCAGGAAGATCACCCGGCCGGCGACCGCCACCTCGTCGCCGGTGTGCGTGTCCGGCTCGAGGCCGGCGTCGTCGTAGGTGTCGCGTACCTGCTGCAGCGTGTGGGTGACCGGCACCTCGACCGGGTAGGGGTCGCGACCGGCGGCGAGCATCCGCTCGCGCTTCTCCCGGCGGACCCGCATCTGCTCGGGGAGGTCGTCGGCCTCCGGAGCGGGGTGGTCGGAGGGGCGGTCACTCATGGACGGAAAGGTTACGCGTTGCGCTCGAACACCAGCCGAAGGCCGGTCAGCGTCAGCCACGGCTCGTGCACCAGGCTGGTGCGGCACTCCTCGAGCACCACGGTCGCGAGCCCGCCGGTCGCGATCACGGTGACCTCGTCGGGCGACCAGCGACGGTCCTCGACCATCCGCTCGACGATCCCGTCGACCTGACCGGCGAAGCCGTACACGGCGCCGGACTGCAGTGCCTCCACGGTGTTCTTCGCCACCACCGCACGAGGACGCATCAGCTCGACCCGGCGCAGCTGGGCGCCGCGCAGCCCGAGCGCGTCGAGCGAGATCTCGATGCCGGGGGCGATCGCGCCGCCGAGGTACTCACCACGCTCACTCACCACGTCGAAGGTGGTGGCGGTGCCGAAGTCGACCACGATCTTCGGGCCGTCGTACAGCGTGGCCGCGGCCAGCGCGTTGAGGATGCGGTCGGTGCCGACCTCTCGCGGGTTGTCCATCAGCACCGGAACTCCGGTGCGCACGCCGGGCTCGACCACCAGGCTCGGCACGTCGGCGTAGTAGCGCTCGATCATCTCGCGCATCTCGTGCAGCACGCCCGGAACGGTCGAGCAGAGGGCGATGCCCTCGGCCGCGCCCTGTACGCCGTGCTCGGCCAGCAGGCCGGAGAACACCACGGCCCACTCGTCGGCGGTGCGGCGCTCGTAGGTGCCGACCCGCCAGTGGTCGATCACCTCGTCGCCCTCGGTGAGCCCGATCGTGGTGTGGCTGTTGCCCACGTCGACGCAGAGCAGCCTCATCACAGCCTCACTGCGGTCACTGGGTGCGCAGGTCGAAGGCGATGTCGAGGATGGGCGCGGAGTGGGTGAGCGCGCCGACGGCCAGGTAGTCGACGCCGGTCTCGCCGACCTCGCGGGCCCGGTCCAGCGTGAGCCCGCCGCTGGCCTCCAGCATCGCCCGGCCGGACACGACCCGCACCGCCTCGCGCATCTCCTCGGTCGACATGTTGTCGAGCAGGATCGAGTCGGCGCCGACCGCGAGGGCCTCCTCGATCTGGTCGACCCGGGTGACCTCGACCTGCACGCGGAGGTCGGGGAAGCGGCCGTGCACCCGGTTGTACGCACGCGCGACCCCGCCGGCGGCAAGCACGTGGTTGTCCTTGATCAGGGCCTCGTCGGACAGCGACATCCGGTGGTTGACGCCGCCACCGCGGCGCACGGCGTACTTCTCCAGGGCCCGCAGCAGCGGCGTGGTCTTGCGGGTGTCGCGCACCCGGGCGCCGGTGCCGTCGAGCGCGTCGGCCCACTTCCGGGTGAGCGTGGCGATGCCGGACAGGTGGCAGAGGAAGTTCAGTGCGGTGCGCTCGGCGGTCAGCATCGCCTGCGTGTTGCCGTGTGCGGTCAGCAGCACGTCACCGGCGCGCACCCGGGTGCCGTCCTCGACGTGCCAACGGGTCTGCGCCCTGCCCCGGCTGGTCAGCCGCAGCGCGCTGTCGATGACCACGAGGCCGGCCACCACCCCGTCGCCGCGGGCCACGAACTCGCCGACCGCGTGGTCGTCGGGCCCGATCGTGGCGCTGGAGGTGACGTCGATGCCGCCGGCGAGGTCCTCCTCGAGCGCGGCGCGCACCAGCAGGTCGACCTGCGCGAACTCCAGGTCGTCGCGCTCGGCCTGCTCGGCCTGCTCAGGCGGCGGTGTCATCGCTCCCCCAGTGGTCGGAAGGTGGTCTCCAGGCGTCCGGACGCGGTCTGCACCGTATCGAGGTGCCCGAGCCAGCGCGGGTCCGGCTCCGGGTGGTCCTCCCGCCAGTGCGAGCCGCGCGTCTCCTCGCGCCGCCGGGCCGCGGCCACCAGGCCCTGCGCGACCGTGAGCAGGTTGGTCGCCTCCCACGCCTCGGTGCACGGCTGGGCGGCCGCGTCGGTAGGGGCGAGGTCGGCCAGCAGCTTGCCCGCCTGCTCCAGCCCCGCGGCGGCGCGTAGCACCCCGGCGTGCTCGGTCATGGTCTGTTGCACCAGCGCCGTGGCGCGCTGGCCGACCAGCCCGGGCACACGTTCCTCCGGAGCGACGTCGCGCTGCGCGGGCAGCTCTCGGGCCAGGTCCGCGGCGATCCGGCGGGCGTACACGAGTCCCTCCAGCAGCGAGTTGGACGCGAGCCGGTTGGCCCCGTGCACGCCGGAGCAGGCGACCTCACCGCAGGCGTACAGGCCCGGCACGGTCGTACGACCGTCGAGGTCGACCGCGACACCGCCGGAGGCGTAGTGGCAGGCGGGCGCGACCGGGATGAGCTCGGTGACCGGGTCGACGCCGTGCTCGCGGCACGAGGCCAGGATCGTGGGGAAGCGCCGCCGCCACATCTGCTCGCCGAAGCGGCGGGCGTCCAGCCACACGTGCGGAGCGCCGGTCTCGCGCATCCGGCGCATGATCGCCTTGGCGACCACGTCGCGCGGCGCGAGGTCGGCCAGCTCGTGCTGCCCGCGCATGAACCGGTCGCCGGAGTCGTCGACGAGGAACGCGCCCTCGCCGCGCACGGCCTCCGACACCAGCGGCTGCTGGCCGCGTGCACCCGGGCCGAGCCAGAACACGGTCGGGTGGAACTGCACGAACTCGAGGTCGCGCAGCGCCGCGCCGGCCCGCAGCGCCATCGCCACGCCGTCGCCGGTCGACACCTGCGGGTTGGTGGTCGCGGAGAAGACCTGGCCCATGCCGCCGCTGGCCAGGACCACCGCGCGGCAGCGCACCGCGCCGACGCCGTCGCGCTGCCCCTCGCCCATCACGTGCAGGGTCACGCCGGCAACCTGCGGGCGGCCGCCGTCGCGCGCCAGCATCAGGTCTAGCACCAGCGCGTGCTCGACGACCTCGATGTCGGGAGCCTCGCGTACGGCGGCTACCAGGGCTCGCTGGATCTCGGCGCCGGTCGCGTCGCCGCCGGCGTGCGCGATGCGGTCGCGGTGGTGGCCGCCCTCGCGGGTGAGCGCCAGGTCGCCGTCGGCGGAGGTGTCGAAGCGGGCGCCGAGCCCGATCAGCTCGCGTACGGCGTCCGGGCCCTCGTCGACCAGCACCCGCACGGCCGTCTCGTCGCAGATGCCCGCGCCCGCGGTCATGGTGTCGGCCAGGTGCTGGTCGGGGGTGTCGCCGGGTCCGAGGGCCGCGGCGATACCGCCCTGGGCCCAGCGGGTGGATCCGGCCGACAGGACGTCCTTGGTGACCACCAGCACGCGGCCGGACGCGCGGGCGCGCAGGGCGGCGGTCAGGCCGGCGATGCCGGAGCCGACGACCACCACGTCGGCGCTGGTCGACCAGCCCGGCGCAGGCGCCCGCAGCAGCCGGGGCACCGCCGCGGCCGATTCGTCTGCGGTCTCACGCTGCAGCTCACCCGACACGGCGCAGACGAACCGCTCAGATCTTGGTGCGGTTGCCCGCCACCTGGCCGCGCTGCCCGACGTCGCCGCGCTCGAGCCGGTCGCCGGACTCCCCGCCCGACTTCATGCCCGGGAACACCTCGGCCGGGTCGTCGCCGGTGCCGAGGATGCCGTTGCCGGCGTCGACGAACACCACCCTGGGGCGGAAGTCCCTGGCCTCGGCGGTCTCCATCTGCCCGTACGCGATCAGGATCACCACGTCGCCGGGGTGGACCAGCCGGGCGGCCGCGCCGTTGATGCCGAGGACGCCGGACCCGCGTTCCCCCGCGATCGTGTAGGTCTCGAGCCGGGCGCCGTTGGTGACGTCGACGATGTGCACCAGCTCGCCGGGTAGCAGGTCGGCGGCGTCCAGCAGGTCCTCGTCGACGGTCACCGAGCCGACGTAGTGCAGGTCGGCCTGGGTCACCGTCGCCCGGTGGATCTTGCTCTTCATCATCGTGCGCAGCATCAGGTCATCCCTCCGTCTCGACGCCCAGCATCAGGCCCAGCGTCAGCGGCATGTTGTCGATCAGCCGGGTCGTGCCGACTCTTCCGGCGACCAGCAGGCGGGCCGGTCCGTGTTCGGGTGCGGGGCCCAGGTCCGGCGACCGCAGCGCCAGGTAGTCGAGATCGACGCCGGTCGTGGCGGCGAGTGTTTCGCGCGCGGCCGCCAGGGTGGCATCCGGTCCGTCCGCGGCGGCGGACACCCCCGCGCGCAGCGCCTGCGAGAACACCAGCGCCGTCCGGCGGTCGTCGGCGGACAGGTAGGCGTTGCGTGAGGACAGTGCCAGCCCGTCGCGCTCGCGCACGGTGTCACCGCCCACCACCCGGACCGGCATGGACAGGTCGCGCACCAGCTGCTCGATCAGCACCAGCTGCTGGTAGTCCTTCTGCCCGAACACGGCCGCGTCCGGCCGAACCAGACCGAACAGCTTCGCGACCACGGTCAGCACGCCACGGAAGTGGCCGGGGCGAACCTGCCCCTCGAGCTCGGTGCCCAGCGGTCCCGGGTCGACGGTGACACGGGGGTCGCCGCCGGGGTAGACCTCCTCCACCGTCGGCGCGAACACGACGTCGACACCCTCGCGCTCACACACCTGCAGGTCGGTGTCGAACGTGCGGGGGTAGCGCTCGAAGTCCTCACCCGGGCCGAACTGTGTCGGGTTGACGAAAACCGAGGCGACCACGGCGTCGCCGTGGGCGTGCGCCGTACGCAGCAGCGAGGCATGCCCCTCGTGCAGGGCGCCCATGGTGGGAACCAGCACGACCCGGCCGCCGGAGGACCGCACCTCCTTGAGCGCGGTGTCCAGCTCGCCGCGGGTGTGTGCGACCACAAGGCTCATCGTGCGGCCCGTACCCATGCGTCGTTCAGCGTCTCGACGATGACGGCGGCGCGCTGCGGCTGCAGCCGCCCGTCCAGCACCGCGTGGTTGGCGGTGGCGCGGCCCATCGCGACGTAGGACTCCAGCGCCTCCAGCGAGGTGTCGGCCAGGGTCTGCAGGTGGTCACGCACGGTCTGCACGTCGCCTCGCACGATGGGCCCGGTGAGCGCGGCGTCGCCGTAGGACAGCGCGTTGTCCAGTGCCGCCTGCAGCAGCGGGCGGAGGACCGCGGCGGGGTCGGTGACGCCGGTCACCCGGAGCAGGTCGGTGGCCTGGTTGACCAGCGTCACCAGGTGGTTGGCGCCGTGCGCGAGGGCGGCGTGGTAGAGCACCCGCTGGTGCTCGTCCACCCACACCGGTCGGCCGCGGAGGTCGGCGACCAGCGCCTCGATCGTCTCGCGGACGTCCTCGCCGCCGGTGCAGCCGAACACGGTGCCGGGCACGCGACCGAGGTCGACGTCGGTGCCGGTGAACGTCATCGCGGGGTGCATCGCCGAGACCTGCGCGCCCTGGTCGGCCGCCGGGTCGAGCACCTCGGTGCCGTGCCGGCCGCTGGTGTGCACGACGAGCTGGCCCGGGTGGATGGCCTTCGACGCCGACAGCATGGCCGCGACGTTGCTCAGCGCGTCGTCGGGGACGGTGAGCAGCAGGATGTCGGCCGCGCGGGCGACGGCGGACGGCTTGCGGACGGGTACGCCCGGCAGCAGCGTCTCGATGCGGGTTCGGGTGCCGTCGGACTCGCCTGCGACGGCGACGATCTCGTGACCGGCGGCGCGGAGTGCGGCGCCCAGGACGGCGCCGACTCGACCGGCGCCGACAACCCCGATACGGGCCATGGTGTGTTGCCTTTCGTTCCAGTCCCCGCGAGCGGGGTACCGGACGGTTATGTGGCTGGCGACAGGTGCCGCCCACAGTAACCACTTGCAACGCCGCGCGGACACTGGATGTTCCCGTGGGTTCCGTCACAGGAGGGGTGGTCAGTGGGCGTGGCGATTACGGTGTCGGCATGAGGGGCCGTGACCTGCCGACCTGGCGAGAGGCCTGGTCGGAGGCGCTGTACGGCCCCGACGGCTTCTTCCGCCGCGAGCAGGCGGGAGACCACTTCCGCACGTCGGTGCACGCCTCCGGGCTGTTCGCGCAGGCGGTGCTGGAGCTGCTTCGGCGCACCGGGCTCACCGCGGTCACCGACGTCGGCGCCGGCGGCGGCGAGCTGCTGACGGCGCTGCACGGGCTGGCCCCGGGCCACCTCGACCTGCTCGGCATCGACCTCGCTCCCCGCCCGCCGGGACTGCCCTCGGCGATCGGCTGGCGTGACGGGCTGAGCGGCGAGATCGACGGCCTGGTGATCGCGAACGAGTGGCTGGACAACATCCCCTGCGACGTCGTCGAGGTGGACCTGCAGGGCGTCGTCAGGTACGTCCACGTCGACCCCGAGACCGGCGACGAGGCCCTGGGCGAGCAGTGCAACGAGCAGTGGCTGCGGCGGTGGTGGCCGCTGGCCGACACCGGGGCGCGCGCCGAGATCGGGTCGGCGCGGGACCGGGCCTGGGCAGACGTCGTACGCCGGCTGCGGCACGGCCTGGACGTCGCGGTCGACTAAGGCCACACCTCCGACGCCAGGACCCCGCTCGGCTCGCTCGCGTCGGCCCGGCAGGGACGCCAGGTGGAGGTCCTCCCGGACGGCCTCCGCGACGTCACCGCCCACGTGGCGGTCGACTCGCTCGCCGGGCAGCGCTGCCGGCAGCGCGACGCGCTGCGCGCCCTCGGGGTCGACGCCAGCCGCCCCGACCTGGACCTGGCGCAGACCGACCCGAAAGGGTACGTGGCGGGGCTGAGCCGGGCCTCCGAGGCCGCCGAGCTCACCGCTCGAGACGGTCTCGGGGACTTCTGGTGGGTCTGCGTCTCCCGAGGGGTCGACCCCGGTCTACCCCTCACCGGCTGAGTCGAGCAGGCCCAGCAGCGCGTCGGCGACGCGGGCCCGACCGAGGCCGTCGACCAGCTTCCAGCCCGCCTCGGCCAGCCGCGCCCGCTCCCGCTCGTCGCGGAGCAGCCGCGTCATCTTCTCCACCCCGGACACCGATCCGCCGGCGAGGTCGTTGGCCGAGCCGAGCCCGACGACGGCACGCCGGATCATGAGACGGCGGTACCGCTCCACCTGGTCCTCGCTGACCCAGACCAGCCCCACCGAGGCACCCATGCACAGCCAGTCGTACGCCGTGCGACCGGCGGCGCCGAGGACCACGTCGGACCTGGCCAGCATGTCGTACAGCCGCCACGTCGGCGCGGCGGCGCTGAACTGCTGCCGCGGCGCCGGCCGTACGGCCGCCACGGCCTCCTTGGCCTCGGGGTCGGTGACGACGAACGTCGCCTCGAACGGGCGCCCGGTCTCGGCCAGCAGGTGGGCGACCGCCCCGACGCCGGTGGCGGTGCCCTCGCCGTCGAAGACCGCCATCACCCGCGGCATCTCGACGGCGTCGCGCCGCGGCGGCGTCACCGGGCGGTTGGCCAGCACGTCGTTGCGCATCGAGGAGTAGTCGAGCCCGACCAAGACCGTGGAGTCGCGGGACGGCGCTCCCGGCTCGTCGGCCTCCACCCCGGGAGCCACCACGACGTCGGCCCTGGCGTCGGCCACGGCGCCGTCGACGACCGCCAGCGTCGGCAGCCCGCCCTTGCGCACGGCCGCGCAGACGTCTCCGGCCAGCGCCTCGGAGTCGAACACCGCCGCATCGACCTGGAGGCGGCCCAGCAGCCGCACGAACTCGTCGGGCGTGCTCACCGGCGGCGTCCACTCGATGCCCCTGGCCAGCAGCTGCATCTGCGCCCACTCCGATTTGGTCGCCTCACAGACGAACGCAACGGTGACGCCGCGGGTGGCGAGCTCCTCGGCCAGGCCCAGGCAGCGCAGCAGGCGGTCGGGCCCGTGCTCGGGCCCGATGTCGCAGCAGATCGCCACATGGGTCATGCCTGGGTCACACTCCCTCGCCGGCCCGGTCCTCCGCCGGCGCGCTCGAGAGCCGCCGGCGCCTGGCCTCGCACTCGTGCGGCTGCAGCCGGAAGAGCTCGGAGGGTATCGCGGCGGCGGAGTCGTCCCAGAAGGGCAGCTGGGCGACCATCTCGTCGCCGCGGTCGAGGACGGGCACGTCCGGTGGCCGGTGCTCGGCGGCGAACCGCGCCACGGTCTCGGCCTCGGCGCGCCGGTCGTTGGCCACCAGCCACAGCGCCAGCCGGTGGGCGGGCGGCAGCTTCACCAGCGCGAACGAGGGGGCGCCGTCCCACAAGCTCGCGGTCTCCTGCTGCAGCAGCTCCCAGTAGTCGTCGGAGCAGCCGGGGATGTTGCCGATGTAGCCGGGCATGTCCATCGCCAGGCCGTCGAGGAAGAACGCCTCCAGCACCGCCGGCGACCCGAGCTCGCGCACTGTCTGCAGCGACCTCCTCTTGGTGAGGAAGCGGTCGCGGAGGTCATCCAGCTCGTGGCGCCGCTGGGTGATCGACGTGCTGTCCTCGCGGATCCGCCACAGGTAGACAGGGCGCCTGATGACGTCGAACGTCCGGGCGGCCAGGTACGCCCTGGTGAGCACCGGTTGGTCCTCGTACCGGACCCGCTCGGGGAACGACAGCGCGGCGCGGTCCCAGAACTCGCGCCGGAACACCTTGTTCCACGCGAACACGTCGCCGAGGATCGCCGGGAAGTCGTCGGCGGTGATCGCCAGCCGGCGCTGCTGGTGCCGCACCTGTTGCCGCGGCGACATCGACGGCCGATCCTCGCCGAAGTTGCGGACCACCGCTCCCACCACGAAGTCCGACCCGGACTCCTCCAGCGTCGACACCATGGCGGCGTATGCGCCGGGCAGGACCGTGTCGTCGGAGTCGGCGAACGCCAGAAGCTCACCGCGTGCGTGCCCGACACCGGTGTTGCGGGCGGCTCCCAGGCCTTGGTTCTCCGTGGTCACGAGCCGCACGTTGGCGTGGCTGTCGGCGTAGCGCTGCGCCACCGCGTGCGAGCCGTCGGTCGACCCGTCGTCGACGATGACGACCTCGAGGTCGCCGAACGACTGGGACAGGATGCTGTCGAGGCTCTCGGGGAGGTAGGCCTCCACGTTGTAGACGGGCACGACCACGCTGAGCCGCGGTGTCCGCGGGAGTCGCTCCTGAGGCCGCCAAGCGCGGGTGACCCGCCTCACGCGCTCCGGAAGTCCCACGGTCAGGGACCCTACGACACGCCTCTCTGCAACGAGTCCGGACCACCGTCGCCGTACCATGTCGCCAAACCGCGACTGTTACCATCGTGGGTTGTCAACGGCCCGTCTCGAACAAGGCAAGGGAGTCTCACCAGTGGACTACCGCGCTGCCCTCTCGGAGACGCTGGGGGTGCTGCGGACGATCGCCACCGACTATCGGCCCGCCGTGCTGGCGAACGCGTTCGGTCCCGAAAGCATGGTGATGACCGACCTGATCGTCAAGCACGAGCTCGACATCGGGATCTTCAGCATCGACACCGGACGTCTTCCCGAGGAGACGCACGCGCTGGCGCACAGCGTCCACCGTCGCTACGGGCACGTCATCGAGATGGTCAACCCCGACGCCGCCGAGGTCGCGGAGTGGACGGCCGAGCACGGCCAGAACGGCTTCTACGACGCCGTCGAGCTGCGGCACGGCTGCTGCAACGTACGCAAGGTCGAGCCGCTGCGCCGCGTGCTGGCCGGCAAGACCGCGTGGCTGACCGGGCTGCGCCGCGAGCAGTCGGCCACCCGGCGCGACCTCGCGGTCAGCGAGTGGGACGACAGCTACGGCCTGCAGAAGTTCAACCCCATGCTCGAGTGGACCACCGAGCAGGTGTGGGCCTACATCAACGACAACCGGGTGCCGTACAACAAGCTCTACGACCGCGGCTACACCAGCATCGGGTGCGCTCCCTGCACCCGCGCCGTCTCCGCCGGTGAGGACCCCCGCGCGGGTCGCTGGTGGTGGGAACTGGACTCGGTGAAGGAATGTGGTGTGAACTTCGACCCCAAGACCGGCCGGATGCAGCGCGCCAGCGCGGCAGCCGCTGAACCGGCGACGGAGACGACCGCCGAGGACGGCGACGTCGGCACGTCCGAGAAGACGGGCAAAACGGACAAGGCCGCATTGGCCGCGACAGAGCCGCAGACCGCGGACGCGACGAAGCACGAAGGGAAAGCTATGCGGGTACTCATTCTCGGCGGAGACGGCTTCTGTGGTTGGCCCACGGCCCTGCACCTCTCGGCGCAGGGACACGAGGTGGCGATCGTGGACAACCTGTCCCGTCGCGAGATCGACATCGAGCTCGAGGTCTCCTCGCTGACCCCCATCCAGTACATGGGCGAGCGGCTGCGCGCCTGGAAGGAGGTGTCCGGCAAGGACATCGCCTTCCACCACTTCGACGTCGCGGTCAACTACCAGCGGCTGCTCGACCTGTTCGAGGACTGGCAGCCCGACGCGCTGGTGCACTTCGCCGAGCAGCGCGCCGCGCCGTACTCCATGAAGAGCAGCCGGCACAAGCGCTACACGGTCAGCAACAACCTCAACGCCACCAACAACGTGCTGGCCGCGGTGGTCGAGAGCGGCCTGGACATCCACGTGGTCCACCTCGGCACCATGGGCGTCTACGGCTACGGCACCGCCGGCATGAAGATCCCCGAGGGCTACCTGCAGATCAAGGTGCCCACCGGCGAGGGCAACCTCATCGACCAGGAGATCCTCTACCCCGCCAACCCCGGCAGCATCTACCACATGACCAAGACCCAGGACCAGCTGCTGTTCTCGTACTACAACAAGAACGACCACGTCCGGGTCACCGACCTGCACCAGGGCATCGTCTGGGGCACCCAGACCAAGGAGACCCGCCTCGACGAGCGGCTGATCAACCGGTTCGACTACGACGGCGACTACGGCACCGTGCTCAACCGGTTCCTCATGCAGGCTGCGATCGAGTACCCCCTCACCGTGCACGGCACCGGCGGGCAGACGCGGGCGTTCATCCACATCCAGGACACCGTCCGGTGCATCGAGATCGCGCTGGACAACCCGCCGAAGCGTGGCGACCGGGTGCAGATCTTCTACCAGATGACCGAGACGCACCGGCTGCGCGACCTGGCCAAGTTGATCTCCGCCCGCTCCGGCGCGAAGATCGCGAACCTGCCCAACCCGCGCAACGAGGCCGACGAGAACGAGCTGCACGTCACCAACGACCGGTTCCTCCACCTCGGCCTCACCCCCATCACCCTCAGCGAGGGCCTGATGGAGGAGGTCAGCGAGATCACCAAGAAGTACGCCGACCGCTGCGACGCCTCCAAGATCCCGTGCGTCTCGGTGTGGAGCAACGAGTCCGCCGCCGCGAAGGCGACCGCGAAGACGGACTGACCCATGAGTGACGTGACCCGACCGACGCCGGCCGACCCGGCCGGCGTCGTGTCGTGGGCAGAGGTCCGGCCGTTCTTCACCCGCTGGAAGATCAGGACCTACATCCGGCCGCTTCCGCAGCACAACCTGCTCTACGTGAAGAACCCGAAGGCGGGGTGCTCGACCATCCTGGCCTGGCTCGACCGGATGCACACCGGCGAGTACGACGCCGTCATTCGCAACATCCACAACAACAACCGGCTACCGACCATCCAGGATGTCGGCCGCCGCCGGGTGCTCCGGATGCTGAGTGGAGACGCCTACCGCTTCTCGTTCGTGCGCAACCCGTTGACGCGCTTCGAGTCGGTGTACTGGGACAAGCTGGTGCGAGACGCACGATGGCGGCGTCGCAACGTACCCAAGGCCATGGGGCTGCCCGCCCCGAGCGAGCCGGTGTCGTTCGAGCAGTTCCTCTCCGCGGTCGAGCAGCAGGACCCGGTGACCGAGATGGACCCGCACTGGCGTCCCCAGCACGTGAACCTGATGCATCCCGTGGTCAGCTACGACCACGTGGGCCGGCTGGAGAGCTTCACCGCCGATCTCGACCGCATCTGCGAGGAGGCGGCGCTCCCGGAGGTGCCGCTCGTGGCACGCAACAAGTCGAGTCGCACGAACACCGACAGCGTGTACGACGGTCGGCCCGACCTCGTGCGCCGGGTGGAGCGGCTCTACGCGACCGACTTCGAGCTGTACGGCTACTGACCCCCGCCCGGAGACCCGCCGCCGCCGGTCGGCCGAGCCAGGTCACGGATACGGTCGATCGCCATCTCCGGCAGTGACCGAAGGATCGACTTGCGCGCGTTGCTCTCGGTGACGAGCGACTCGTCTCGCCGTCGCTTGAAGATGATCGTGTCGGGCACGACGACGTGCTTCCACCCGCGTGACATCGTCTCCACGGCGAACTGCCAGTCCTGGTAGGAGAGGCCGTTGGGGATGTCGCGCTCGACGTACGGCACGTCCAGATGCGCGCCTCGAGGGGTGAGACACAGTGAGTCGTAGCCGTTGCGGACGTAGAGGAAATGCGGCATGAACAGCGGCGAGTCCTGGTCGACGTTCTGCAGCAGATACTTCCCGCCGTCGAAGATGATGTTCACCTCCGGGTGCGCGATGACGCGCTCACCCCGTTCCTCGGCGGACTCCAGCACAGCGAGGCCGTCGGCCAGCCAGTTCTCGCTGAACAGGTCGTCGGCGTCGAGGAAGGCGATGAAGCGGCCCGAGGTCTGTGGGACCAGCTCGTTGCGCACCCGGCCGAGGTCGCCCTGGTGCATGACCCAGCGGTCCCAGTGGTCGAAGTCGGCCTGGTTGAAGTAGTCCGTGGTCGCGGGAGTGGCGTTGTCCAGCGCGACGATGGTCTGCACGGAGTAGCCGGACGCACGGGCGGCCTCGACGGCGACGTCGGCCGACTCCATGGTGGGCCCGCTGACAAGCGTCTCGCTGTGCGCGGTGACGATCAACGAGAGGTCTGTGCCGGTCACCGGTCGCCTCCCCCGGACTCGCCGTCGAGCAACAGCTCGATGGTCTGCGTGGCGAACTGCTTCTCCGACAGGCCCGGGGACTCAGACTGCACCGGGAGCTCCGGGTCGACCGGTGCCCGGAACACGTGCAGCCGCTCCTGCTCCCGCGCACTGACTCGGTACATCTTGACGAGCTCACGGGCGTGGTCCTCGCTGTCGGTGATCACTCCCGCTGCATGGTCGAACATGCGGTAGAAGTAGCGCAGGCCCCAGCCTTCCCAGTTGCCCATAGACGTCTGCTCGGGGCGGAAGAAGCAGAGGTACAACCGCTCGGAGGCGGCCAGCGCACGCCCGTAGCTGCGCATCGCCTGATAGAGCATGGCCGAGTCGACGTGGACGATCGCGTCGGCGCGGAAGCTCCGCAGGAGCATGACGAGTGCGTGCTGAGCCTGCTCCTTCGACAGAGGACGCGCGATCCTGGCGAAGTCGATGTGGCGGACACCGTCGGGAAACCTGCCGTCGGGAAACCTGCCGCCGGGTGACTTGGGGCTGTCATCGGTGCCGATCACGACGACCTGGTCGTGGCCGACGTGGCCGGCCACCGCCTGGGCAAGGTGGTACTCCAGCCGGCGCCCAGGGATCCTCCTGGCGCCGTCGCAGACGAAGACCACCCGCGCGCGCCGGAACCCGGCGGCCTCCTGAGCGCGGTAGATCGCGCAGACCTCGTCGACGACGGGAGATCTGCTGAGCGGCAGCAGCTTCGGATCGGCGATCTCGGTCCAGGTCGCGCCGATCAGGGGCTCGATCTCAGCAGCCCGGGCGACCATCGCCCCCAGCTTGCCGGTGCGGAACCGCTGCTGCAGGTCCCGGCGCCTCTCGGCGACGAGGTCCGCCACCTCCTGCTGTGGAAGTCCGAGGACGTGCGCGGCCCGCCCGATACGAGGGGCCGGGTCTGCCAGCTCCCCCGCTGCCCTGCCGTGCTTCAGCCAGGCGAGATAGGGGCTTCGTTCGCCCGGATCCTCGGCCCGCTGCGGGTACCGCCCGATGTACTCGGCCATGGAGAAGTCGGGGTCCGGGCTCAGGCGTCTGGCAAGGCCGTTCTCGAGGAAGTGCTCGACCAGGTCCACGTCGGGGCGGTCAAGCAGGTTCGGCGCCTGCAACAGGTAGTAGAGGACGTCGAAGTTCTCGTACAGCAGGTCGTAGTCGGGGTCAGCGCCGATCCTCATCCGGCGCTTGGCGCGGACCACTGCTTCGTCCATCACGGGCCCGAGGTTCGTGGTCTCGGGGACGATATCGGGCACACGCCCGGGCTGCTGCGCTCTCGGCGCCTGCGCGCTGTCCTGCCGGTCCGTCATCCGCCGGTACAGGCGACCGGCCCGGGCCCGCGCTCTCAGGTACCACTCACGCTGGCGGCTCGGGGCATTGGTCATCGATACTCTCTCGGTCGCGAGCCCAAGGACGTGCGTACGATACCGTGCGACCGGGGCCGGGTCGCGGAGGTTCCTCGCCATCCGGCGGTGCGTGCGCTGGGGACAGGCGGCCGCAGGAGCTCCGTAGAATGCTGTCCGCTCTCGACGAGGTCACACCTTGCCAGCCGTACCGGAACCGCTGACCGATCCGCTGGACCTGATGCTGCACATCGGCTCGGCCAAGACCGGTACCTCGTCGATCCAGCGCTTCCTGCACCGCAACCGGGCGCGACTGGCCGACCTCGGCCTCCTCTATCCCGTGACGCCGGGCCGAACCCGGCACACCCGGCTCGGCCTGTACATCAAGCCCGACGCCGTCCTGGCCAGCACCCCGGCCTGGCAGCGGCAGCGGTTCGTCCGTCCGGAGAGGTTCCGCAGGACGTTCCACCGACAGCTGCTGGCGGAGATCAGCCAGTCCGGCCTGTCCCGAGTCCTGTTCTCCGACGAGGCCCTGTACGGCTCCCCGAACGAGGGCCTGCGACGGCTGCGCCAGTTCACCGACCGGATCGCCGGCAGCGTGCGGCTCGTCGTCTACCTGCGCCGACAGGACGACCAGCTGGTGAGTCGCTACCAGCAGGAGGTGAAGCTGGCGGAGACCCGGCGGATGGCGGACTGGGTCCCGCGGCTGGACCTGGCCAGAGGCTATGACTACTACGCCCGGCTGAAGCTGTGGGAGCAGCTGCTGGAACCGGACAAGTTCGTCGTCCGTCGTTTCGAACGCGGCCGCTTCGTGGATGGGTCGCTGTTCCAGGACTTCTTCGAGGCGACCTCCATCGGCGCCCGGGCCGACGAGATGGAACCGGTCGAGCCCGTCAACGAGAGCCTGGACGTCGAGGCGGTCGAGTTCATGCGAATCCTCAACCTGTACCGGGGGGAGAGCTCGGAGGCGAACGCGCAGCTCGGTGCCAACCGTGCCATCGCGGCCAGGCTGGCCGCGGTCTCCAACGGGCCGACGCTGACGGCGCCTGCCTCGTTCCTGGACGAGTTCATGGCCCGATGGGAGGAGGCCAACAGCCGTGTGGCCGCCGACTTCCTGGGCGAGGCTGGGGTGCCGTTGTTCGAGGCCCCGCGTGATGTCAGCAACACCACGACGGAGCAGCGCCTCGATCCGGCCCGCCTGGACCACTTCCTCGCAGTCGCGGATCTCCCCGAGCAGGTACACCCGTCCCTGCGCCGGCTGGCCGAGCGAGAGGCGAACCACGGCTCGGGCGCGCTCTGGTGAACAGCCCGAGCCGCCGGGTTCGGCCGCAATGCCGGCACAGGCAAGACCAGGCACTGCGTGGCGCGGGCCGGACCGAGCACGTCGGAAAGCTCCGGGAGTCCACCACCGTGCGGACCGTGCCCAAGGGTACGGTTTCTGCATCTGTCGGGTTGCTTGATGTTCGGCCCGGGCGGCCGGGATCGTGGCTTCTCGTCGCAGCCGCCGAGGGCCGCACTACGAGGAGATTGACTGCATGTCAGCGGTGAGACGGCACCCTCTGCTCGCCAGGGTGGCCCGCAGACTGCGGCGTGCCACCCCTCCGCGACGTCGGGAGCCGGACCCCCCGGAGCCGGTCTACCCCGAGGAGAACGAGGAGCGCACCAACGTCGGCCCGAGGATGGACGCGATCGTCACGCGGGCGAAGCGGAACCAGCAGCCGCTCGGCATCGACCCGGACTACGACCTGCTCCGTGAGAACTTCGACCATCTCAACTTCATGCTCCAGGCCGAGGCGCTGCACAAGCAGCCCGACGCCGACCCGATCGGAGTCTTCCTCCGCAGCGGCGCCCGCGCAGTCAACAGCCCGAACTACAACTTCTCGATGAAGGACTACCTCGACCGCTACCCCGAGAGGAGGCGCGGCACCGAGAGCAGTCCCTACCTCGAGTGGGTCAAGCGCGGCCGGGAGTCCGGCGAGATCGCCGACCCCGCTCAGGGCATCGAGAAGATGGCCGTGCTGCTCGGCCTCCAGCCCAGCCAGGTCGTCGAAGAGCTGGTCGAGACCCGAACGGACATGATGGAACGGCTGCGGACCGGCGAGCTGGGCGCGATGTTCGCCAAGGCTGCTGAGGTCGAGCCGCTCGTCGGCGGAGCCTGGGTCGAGGCGACTCGGACGAACCTGCTGCCGCTGAGGGGCAAGTTCGTCGTTGGTCAGGTGGCAGCGATTCACACCTGCCAAGAGCAGGCCGGCTTCCGACGCGCCCGGCTGGTGGTGGTGACCGACCGACCCCGCCGCAGTGGCGGCCGCGGGACCACGGGCCACCTCGCGCACGGGCTGTCCATGACGGTGGCGCCGGACGACATCGTCGTGATCTATACCGACGAGGGTGGCGCAGCCTCCCCCGGGCAGCTTCCGGCGGACGTACGACAGATCGACTTCGCGACCGCCGTGAAGGGGCTGCCCGACGAGCACAGGCAGCAGGCGTTGGTCTCGCTGCTGCGCTCCTTCCACGCGGACGCGATCGTCAACGTCGACTCGGCCGTGTTCTACGCAGCGCTCACACCGTATGGGAAGGCACTGGCCGCGTCGGAGCGGATCTTCCTGCACTTCCGCGGCAACGAGCCGCAGCCGCCCGGGACCTGGGACGGCTGGAGCATGAAGTGGTTCTACGCCGCCTACGACTACGTCGCCGGCTTCATCACCGACAGCTCGTACGTGCGTGACCAGCTGACCGACACCTATCAGCTCAGCGAGACCGATCGGCAGCGGATCCACGTCCTGCGGACGCCGGTGGAGCCCGGACTGGTCCCGGCGGCTGCCGTGGCGGAGAAGTCGTCGCGGCCCTGCGTCGGCTACTGGGCGGGCCGGTGGGAGTGGCAGGGGCGTTTCGACACCGCGCTGGGCGTGGCCAGGCGCATGCCCGACGTCGACTTCGTGTTCTGGGGCGAACCGGCACGTCAGGGAGCGGTGCCGGGTGACCTGCCGGACAACGTCCTGGTCGAGGAGGGCTTCACCCACATCGGTGGGCTCGACCTCTCGCAGACAGCCGCCTGGCTCCACACCTGCGCGCGTGAGGGCGTGCCGAACCTCCTCCTCGAGGTCGCCATGACCGATGTCCCGATCGTGGCCGGCGACGTCGGTGGCGTCAGCGAGGTGCTCTCCGAGGAGGACTCCTGGCTGGTCGCCGATTCGGAGGATCCGCAGGCGTACGCGACGGCCCTGCGGCAGATCATCTCGGACCCGGCTGCGGCAAGGCGGCGTTCCCGTGCGCTGCGGGAGCGCCTGGAGCTCGACCGTCCCCAGCGTGCGTACGGTGAGAACGCCGCCGACCTGCTGCTCGACCGAGCCCACCGCGCGAAGGGGGCCCGATGACCGACCTGACCCTGGTCGTGACTGCACACGACGAGAGCGTCGTGTCCGGCCCGACCATGCGCTCCGCGGACCTGGCGGTCGAGGCCGCCCGCGCGCGGGGCTTCACGGTGCAGCAGATCATCGCGCTGGACGCGGCGACCGAAGCGACCACGGCCTACTTCCATCAGGCCCGGTTCGACCACTGGGAACGCCGGATCATGCACGAGGGCGACCTCGGGCACGCACGCAACGCGTTACTCCCCGACACCGACGGCGAGCTCACGGCCTTCCTGGATGCCGACGACCTCTTCAGCGAGAACTGGCTCGCCGAGGGGATCGCGGCGGTGAAGGCGGCCGACGAGCGGGGCGAGAAGGTGATCGCGCACCCAGAGCTCAACGTCCTCTTCGACCGGAACTGGGCGGTCAGCCGCAACGTCGACCAGGACTCGCCGCTGTTCACCCCGCACTACTTCTACGTGCGGAACTACTATGACTCTCTCTGCCTGGCACCCCGGGAAGCCCACCTGGCAGTACCGTACGCCGGTCGCGACATGCGCAACGGCCTTGCGTTCCAGGACTGGCAGTTCGCCGTCGAGACGATGTCGCGCGGCTGGAAGCACGTGGTGGTCAAGAACACGATCATCTTCAAACGTCGCCGCGACGAGTCGCTGGTGACCGAGAGCAAGACCCGCAAGTCCATCGTGCGGTCGCTGCCGGAGATGGCGATCGACCGGGTGCGCGGCCTGACCGCCAGATCCCCGAAGGCGCCCGCCCAGTCCATGAGCGGGCCGGTGTCGTGACTCGTGACCAGGGCACGGGTAGGGCACGGGGCGGAGTCCGTCTAGTGTCTGGCCGATGAGCATGGAAGACCAGGAGCGGAAGAGCGTCGAGGACGCGACTCTGGTTCTGCACATCGGCCTGCACAAGACCGCCTCGTCGTACGTGCAGAACGTGCTGAGCGCGTGTCGCTACGACCTGCTCGACGAGGGAGTTTTGTTCCCCACGACGGGGACGAACGACAAGGACGTCCTCAGGACGCGGGAAGGCGCTCAGTCGGGTCACATACTCTTCACCCGCCCGGGCGAGCCACCTGACCTCGTGCGTGAGCTGCTCACCGAGCTGCCCGACTCTGCCTCGACGGTCCTGCTGTCGTCGGAGGACTTCACGCTTCCCCGCCGTCGGCCGACACCGGAGCAGTATCTCAGCGCGTTCAGCGTGTTCGGCAGGATCAAGGTCATCCTGGTGCTGAGGCGTCAGGACGCCTGGATCGAGAGCTTCTACAAGCAGGCCGTCGACCAGTACAACCAGTCCGAGATCCGCTCGTTCGACGAGTATCTCAGACAGGTCGGGCCGTCGCTGCTCGACTTCTACACGCGCTTCTCGCCCTGGCGCGACCTGGTCGGCCCGGAGAACTTCCATGTCCTGTCCTACGACGACCTGCCGGACGGAGCCGCGCTGTGTCAGCGCTTTCTCGAGATCGTGGGGATCGGCGGCTCCCTGCTCGACCGGGTCGCCTCGGTCTCCTCGCCGCGGTACGACAGCGTGCGAGCGATCGACACGTTGGGCCTGCGCATCCTCAACAGCTACCGGCTGAAGGACCGCGACACCCGGGTCAGGACCGCCAAGTCGATCTACGCCGCCGCGCCTGAAGGCGACATCGAGCTGATGACGCCTGCGATGAGGGAAGGCATCCAGGCCAGGTGCGGCCCGATCAACGAACGCATCGAGGCGGAGTGGTTCAAGGACGCCGTGCCTGGTTTCCGGTTCGGGTCACCTCTGCCGACAACGGCCAGCCCGCCGACGGGACCCGAGGTGGTCGACTACCTCGACCAGGTCATCGCACTGTGCGAGGCAGCCCGGAGCTCAGCCGACGTCGATGGCTCCGCCTGAATGAGCACGAACGCCGACCCGAACGACACACCGACCCCGCCTGGGCCCTTGACCGGTGTTGCCGTCTACACGATGTACAGGGGAGACCTCACCCAGCTCCTCCAGTGGTGCAACTTCCACCTGAACGCCGGCGCCTCTCGGCTCTATGTGGTGCTCGACCGCCCCTCCCCGGAGTCGGTGTCGGAGCTCCCCGACGACCCGCGGATGCACTGGGAGGTCATGGACCAACCAACGTGGGACGCCTGCTACCCGCGGACGAGCCAGAACGTGGAAGCCAAGCAGGTCGGTGCATTTCTTTGGATGGCCCGTCGGGCAGTCGCGGAGGGCCACAGCTTCCTGGCCATGGTCGACGCCGACGAGCTGATCGCACTGTCGGAGCCCTTCACCGACATCGCCGCCCGCTTCCCCGACGCGCCGGCGATCACCTTGCAGGTCCGAGAGATGTGGTACGCCGAGACGGACGAGACGACGGACCCGTTCGCGGCCACGCTGGCGGTGCAGGGATGCCCGGCCCGAGCAGTCAACTGGGGCCAGGCGTTCGGGTGGCGAGCCCAGTTCCTCCGCGACGGAGTGCTGGGACACGTAGCGGGCAAGTCGATCTACCGGCTCCCCATGTCGACCAACGACATCTCCGTGCACCACCCTCGTGGGGGGCCCGCAGCGGCGCTGACCGAGGAGCTGCCGGCCACCAGCGGCGGACTGCTGCACTTCGACTGCGGCAGCCTTGCCACCTGGAACGCGAAGTGGAGTGCTCGCATCGGAGGGGGCACGGTGGCGGCCGGCCTGGGACCGCAGCGGCAGGCGCAGCAACATCTGTTCTCCCACGCGCTGCGCCGGTCACCCCAGCAGCAGGAGGCCTTCTACCGGGCGTTCTTCTCCCTCAGTGAGCAGACGCAGCGCCGGCTCGAGGCCGACGGGTTGCTCGAGCGCGTCGACGTGAGCGCGCACCTGCTCGGCCCGCTCCTACCACCCGCGACTCGTGCCGACGAAGGGCTGGTCCGTCTTCCGCCGGCCGCGCGCAGGGTCACGTACCAGTTCGCGATGGTGTGCGACACGAGGTTCGTGGGGCCGACCTTCGCCACGATGACGTCGGTGCTTGCCAACCTGGGCGACAAGGGCAGTGTGCGCTTCGTCATCCTCGGCGACGGGCTCGATGGAGGTGACGTCTCGCATCTGCGCACGCTGGAGCACACGGCGTACGACGTCGAGGTCGTCATCCACGACATCACCGCTGACCTCGACCGCGACGTGGGGTCCGAGGACTCCAAGCGGGCGACGTTCGGCCGCATCTACCTGATCGACTACCTGCCCGAGCAGCGGACCGTCTACCTCGACGGGGACGTGCTGGCCACCCGCGACTTCGCGGAGCTCTTCGACCTCGACATGGGCACGAGCTGCCTGGCGGGGGTGCCGGACAGCGCGGCGTTGCGGCTCGCAGCGAACCCGAACGGCGTGCCGATCGAACAGCGAAACCGGCTCGTCGGCATCACCGGTGACGACCCGTTGGAGTACCTCAACGGCGGTGTGCTCGTTCTCGACCTGGACAACCCCGACTTCTGGGGACTCGCCCTGCGCTCCAGGGCGCTTGTGGTGGCGCAGGGTCGCGCCCTCAAGCAGCGCGACCAGGATGCGATGAACATCGCCTTCGCCGGAAGGAAGCTCCGGCTCGACAGCAAGTACAACTACATGACCCAGTTCTACGTCTCCGACCGCTGCCTGGACGGTGACCTGACGACGCGCAAGTACGAAGCCGCCGACGCGAGCCTTGTTCACTTCTCGGGCAAGATCAAGCCGTGGGAGGCCGCACAGGCCGAGTTCTACAACGGCTTGTACCGACGTCTGGTCGCCGATGCCGAGCAGCGGGTCGGTGTGAGCTGCGGGTTCTACTTCTCCAGGCCAGCGCCCCCGCCCCGCCGCGAATGGACGGCAAGGCAGTGGGAAGAGGTGCTCGAGTCGTCGCCGACGCTGCCGTCGCACGGCAAGGCGGTACCGGACATCACCGTGCTGGACCTGTGCGATACCGGTGCCTTCCTGCAGCTCTCTCCGGCGATGTACGAGTTCGCGCTTGCGGCGGACCTGAAGCTGGTCGCCTACGCACACGGGACAACGTTGTTCGCGGTTCCGCTCGACCGCCTCGGCCCCCCACAGGCACAGCTCGCCGAGCGGCTGGGGCCGGGTGTGCGCAGGCTGCCCTTCGACCTGGGCGAGGCGCTCGCACCGCACGCCGGTGTCGCGCGCGGGGTGGAGCTGATCCTCAGTCGGCACAGCGCCGAGTCGGACGTCGGGTTCGTGCGCTCGGTCGGCGTGTTCGGCATCGTTGCGGCAGGGTCCACCGCGACGTCGGAGCTGCTTGCGGAGGCCGGAGTCGACGGACAGCTGGAGTCCCTTGAAGGGGGGTCGCTGTCAGGATGGTTCCGGCCGCGCGCCGTTCGGGCAGGGGAACGGGTCTCGCTCTACATCGACGGCGAGCTCCTGGCGTCGCGGACTCCGACCCTGCACCGGACGGACCTGACCGGTGACGAGCGCATCCGGGGGTTCAGCTTCAACATCTCGAGGCTGCTCGCGATGCGCTACGCGAGCGAAGGTGAGCTTTCGGTCCGGGTGGCAGGAGCGAACATCCCTCTCCGCGGCGCGCCGCTGACCGTCACCGACGTGGCGCGCGACCTTCGCTACGACGTGGCGCGGAACGCCTGGGCCGAAGCCCCAAGCCGCCGCCTCTCCGTTCTCGACCGAGTTCGTCGCCGGATGGCCAGGCCGTGAGCCCGGCGACCTTCCCGGGGCGGCTCTTCACCACGCGCCACCGGTCGTGCCACTCCACGCGTCTCTGCACTAACCTGATCGGCTGTGCTGGCTACGGATAGGGCGGACAGTGCATAAGCTGAGCTACTCCCAGTTCGGGGAGGACATCACCGCGGCGAACCTCTTCCGCAACCTCGATTCGGGTTTCTACGTCGACGTCGGGGCGCACCATCCTCTGCGGCACTCCAACACCGCGATCTTCCACATACGGGGATGGCAGGGCGTCACCGTTGAGCCGATGCAGCGAGGGTTCCGTGCGTTCCAGCGGCTCCGGCCGCATGCCATCAACGTGCGTGCGGCCATCCACAACGAGGCGGACCGCGTCACGCTCTACAAGTTCCGTGGTGGGCTCAGCAACACGACCATCGAGGAACGCGCGAAGGATCTGAGCAAGGGCAAGGAAGCCGTCGGCGAGGAGGTCGTCCCCGCCCTAAGCCTCAACGCCGTGTTCGAGCGCCATGTGCCCGAGGGGGTCCATGTCAACTACCTCTCGGTGGACATCGAAGGGTATGACCCCGAGGCGATCCTCGCCTTCGACCTCGACAAGTACCGTCCCGACGTCGTGTGCATGGAGATCTACCGTCCCGACATGTTGGCGCTCGGGACGAACGACGCGGTGAAGTACATGTCAGAGCACGGCTACCAGCTGTACGCCATCAACGTGTTCTCGTTCACCTTCGTCAACGTTCAGGCGGCGGCGGAGCACCTCCGCGTCCCACGAGTGGCGAGGCTCCATGAGGTGACGGAGCACGCGGCTACGGCGTCCTGACCTCGCAGGGCTCGAGCCTCACGGCTGCCGATCCGCGTCCACGCCGTCAGTCGCGCGACCGCTCGGCGAACCAGTCCCAGGTGGCTCGCAGCCCGTCCTCGAGCTTGGTCGAGGGGTCGAACCCGAAGCTCTCCCGCGCCTTGTCGATCTGGCACCAGGTGTCGCGTACCTCCCCGGCGCGGAAGTCCTGGTAGACGACCTCGAGCTCGAGACCGGTCACGCTGCGCATGAGGTCCAGCAGCTGGTTGACGGTGGTCGGTGTGCCGCTTCCCAGCTGGTAGGCCCCCTGGGCCGAGCTCTGCACGGCGGTCCAGATGCCCTCGACCAGGTCACCGACGTAGAGGTAGTCGCGGGTCTGGCTCCCGTCGCCGTAGACGACCGGCTTCTCGCCCGCGAGGACCTGCTTGTAGAAGTGCGCGACCACGGAGCCCTTGTGGAAGGAGCGCGGGCCGTAGATGTTGGAGAAGCGCAGGGCACAGGTGCTCATGCCGTACGAGCTCGCCCAGGCACTCAGGTAGCCCTCGAGCATCAGCTTCGAGGCGCCGTACGGCGATGTCGGCTGCGGCGCCATCTGCTCGTGCACGGGCGGCTCGACGTCGCCGAGGATCGCGCCGCCGGTGGAGGCGGCGACGACGCGGTTGACGCCGAGCTCGCGGCTGAGCTCGAGGAGGTTGAAGGTGCCGACGACGTTGCAGTCGAAGTTGTGCGCGGGGTCGGCGATGCTCTCGATCACCCGGGTGTCGGCGGCCAGGTGCACCACCGCGTCCTGGCCCTCCAGCGCCGAGCGCAGCTCATCACGGTTGCGCAGGTCACCCGCGATGAACCGGACCTTGCTCAGGTCGAGATGCTTGCGGTCCCCGAGCGACTCGTTGTCGATCACGGTGACGGCGACATCGTCTTGCCTGGTGAGGTAGTCGGCCAGGTGCCGGCCGATGAAGCCTGCGCCACCTGTGATCAGGACGTTCGTCATCTGCGCTCTCACGATCTCGGCTGCGGGACGCGCCTACGATATCCTCCGGGGCCGTTGAGCCACGAAGGGCTGCACTGCCGGGGTGTCCGCCCACACGCACCCGCCGACGTGACGAGGCGGCCGGCTCCAGAACACGACCAGATGACCGTCCGGACGAGGGGGGTTGCCCGTGCCACCTGCGACTGCGCCACCGCGGGAGCCGCAGGACCTCGTGCTGCATATCGGCACCGGCAAGACGGCCACGTCGTCGATCCAGCTCTTCCTGCACCGGAACCGCAGCCGGCTGGCCGAGCTCGGCCATCTCTACCCCAAGACCCCGGGGCGGACCCGGCACATCCGGCTCGGGCTGTTCATCCGCCCCGACGAGGACCTCGAACACATGGTCAGCTGGCGGAGGGAGTCCTCTGTCTCGCCGGCGGAGTTCCGGAAGACGTTCCGGCGTCGCCTGTTCCGGGAGATCGACGAGTTCGGGCTTTCTCGCCTCCTGTTCTCCGACGAGGCCCTGTTCGGCAGCCCCGAACGGGCGCTGCGGCGGCTGAGCCGCTTCGCCGGCCGGATCGCGGGCAGCGTCCGGGTGGTCGTGTACCTGCGCCGCCAGGACGACCATCTGGTGAGCCGTTACCAGCAGGTGGTGAAGGTCGGTGAGACCAGGAGACTGACCGAGCGGAGCCAGCGGCTCGACCTGTCCCACACCTACGACTACTACGCCCGCCTGCGCACCTGGACGCGGCTGGTGCAGCCGGACGAGCTCGTCGTACGCCCGTTCGAGCGGGACAGGTTCGCGAACGGGTCGCTCTACCAGGACTTCCTGGACGCCGTAAGCATCGACGCCCGGGCCGAGGACCTCGACCAGGTCGTCAGATCCAGGAACGAGAGCCTGGATGCGGAGTCCGTGGAGTTCCTGCGGATCCTCAACGTCCTCCGCGCGGAGAACGAGGCGGCGGCGGCCCTGGTGCCGGTCGACCGTGCACTGGTCAAGCGGCTGGCCGTAGCCTCCACCGGGCCGACCCTGACGCTGCCCAGCCCGCTTCTGGACGAGTTCATGGCGCGCTGGGAGGTGTCAAACCGCGGCGTCGCACGTGACCTCATGAAGGCAGGCGACGGCGTGCTGTTCCACACCGCGCGCAAGACCCGCAACACCACCACCGAGCAGTTCCTCGACCCCGCCAGGCTCGACCACTACCTCACCCTGCTGCAGCTCCCGGAGCAGGTACACGGCCCGCTGCGTAGGCTGGCCGAGCGCGAGGCGCGAGGCCGCTGACGCGAGAACCGCAGGGTCTACCGTCGCGCGGAGCCCAGGTCGCGGATCCGGTCGATGGCCATCGCCGGCAGCCTCCGCACGATCGACCTGC
>CBFGZI010000008.1:0-50245 GCA_965653225.1 uncultured Propionibacteriales bacterium
CTCAGACCGGCTGCGCGACAAGCTCCTCGAGATACTGCGGCAGCATCTTGCGCCACGTCGGCCACTCGTGCGGCCACTCCGGGCCCCAGGCGTCGACCCGGTTGGGGACGCCCTGCTTGCCGAGCACGTCACCCGCGTGCCACGACTCCCCCACGTCCTCCCACGCACCCTGACCGGAGGCGAGGATGGCGAACCGCTCACGCAGCAGGTCCAGCTGGGGCCCGTCGAGGCTGGGCAGGAAGTGCATGGGCGAGGAGAAGTAGAGGTCCTCACTGAACTGGCCGTCGTAGAAGCGCTCCACGCGGTACGTGCCGCTCATGCCGATCGCCGCGTCGAAGAGGTCGGGGTAGCGGCACAACACCGCGAGCGCGTTGAACGCGCCGATGGAGGCCCCGCTGGTGACGAGCCGCGTGTCGTGGCCGCCGAGGTCGGCGACGATCGCCGGCACCACCTCGTGGCGAATGCAGTCGTGGAAACGGTTGAGCAGCCACATCCTGTACGCCGGGGAGCCGATCGCGGCCACCATCGCGTGGCCGGCGACGCTGTCGCAGGAGTACAGCTTCACCCGGCCCGACTCGATCAGGTCGCCGCAGGCGTCGACGACGCCGTTGCGCTCGATCTCCTCGGCGTCGCCACCGGCGGTGGGGAACACCAGCACGGGCGTGCCGAAATGGCCCCACCTGGCGAGGCTGATGTGCTGCTGCATGCGGTCTGAGTACCAGCGTTCAGTCGCCTTCACGGGCCCCACTCTCGCATGCGAGACGCGCGGTTTTGAACAGGGCGACACGCCGCCCCGACGGCTCCGCCGGCTCCCCGCGCCCGGCCTGCCGGGCAGGGGGTGCCCGGCCACTCCTGACCGGATCTACCGCTGTGCCGCCTGCTCGACGGTGACCCCGAGCTGGGACAGCAGGGAGGAGCTGTCGAAGTACGTCCGCAGTGAGCGCACCGTGCCGTCGCAGAACTCCAGCACGTCGCACATCTGCAGGGTCACCGAGCGACCCGTCGGGGGGACGGAGCCGGCCGGCGCCGCCAGTCTGCCGGTGTGGGTCCCGCGGCCGGTGAGCTCGACCACCACCACGTCGCCGGCGGTGACGACGTTGTCGATCGTGATCGCCCCGTCCGGGAAGGCCTCGGCCCACATCATGGTGTACTTGCGTGCGCCCTCCGGCCCCTTGAACGTGTCGCCGGAGCCGACGATGGTGACCTTCGTGTCCGGGGTGGAGTTGTCGGCCAGCCTGTTGAAGTCGCGCTCGTTGAACGCCTCGTAGAGGCTGCGTGCGAGGGATACGTTGTCTGCCATCTGACCCTCCGCTGTGGCACCTGCTCCCCCGCTGCGCGATGCACCGTAGTCGCGGCGCCGTCGCTCGCCAATAGGCCGTTTGGACCGTTCGCGCACGGGGCAGGCTCCGCGGCGGTGCTCGCATCGGAGCACCGCGGCCGAAATGTGGTGCGATCGTGTTCTTGTCCCGGTTTATGCCGTGCGCAGACTGCGGTGAGTCGATCGACCGCGCGTCCGCGCAGGCTCACACCTGCGACCCACACCGCCGGCTGTGGTTCCAGATGTTCGGCCTGCGGCACGAGATCGCGGCGTTCGAGATCAAGCTGCGCGAGCACCTCGACTCGCCTCGGGGTCGCTTCGAGAGCTGGCTCGCCGCTCAGCAGGTGCGCACCGCCAGGGACTGAGAGCCGGCCCCCGCCGCTCAGGCGCCGAGCGCCGCCAGCAGGACCAGCACGACGGTCACGACCGCCAGCACACCGTGACCTGCCACGCCCGCCACCGGGAAGTGCCGCTCGGGCGTGTCAGCGGCAGCCACTGCCGACCCAGCTCCCGGCCCCGCCGCCGACGCGGCCGCCACCTTCGAGCCGCGGTAGACGGGCAGCCAGCGGGTCAGCATGACGAACCCGAGCGCCGCCACCGGAACCAGCAGCACGAACGCGATCCAGGCCAGCGCCGCGCTGCCGGTGACCACGAAGATGATCCACAGCACCAGGCCCAGCGCCGCCAGCCCGAAGTGACCGAAGATGACCGGCGGCGGGAGCGCCGTGTCGTTGCGATGCTGCGTCGGACCTCCCTTGGAGATCCAGATGCTCAGCATGAACAGCCCGCCCGCGGCGGTGAGTAACCAGGTGACCAGTGCTGCGACGGCCATTGCGCTCCCCTCTCAGGAGTCTTCTCGGTAGCCCTCGGCCTGGGTGGCCTCGTCCGCCACCCGTACGCCGTAGTGGTAGGCGAGCTTCCCGCCCAGGTATCCCGAGACCGCCAGGGCCGCGACGCTCAGCAGCGACAGCACCAGCATCGGGATGCCCACCGACGCGGCGCTGCCGTAGTCGCCCATCCGCCAGGCGAAGTTCACTGCGTAAGCCGCGGTGACTGCCAGGTTGATGCTCATGTGCAGCAGCCCCACGCGGAAGGCCGGCGTACGGCGGGGCAGGCCGAGGAAGTCGAGGAATCCCACCGTGGCCGCCGCGAGCGCCCCGAGCACCCCCAGGCCGATCAGCCACACCGAGCCCTGTGCCAGCACGCCGGGCTGGGATACGAACCGGGAGGCTATGTCGAAGACGATGCTGCAGACCCAGGCGCCGATGGGCACTGTCACGAAGATCGGGTGGAAGGGGTGACCGTAGGGGCCGGCGAGGACCGGGCTCACCGGCCGCTTGGCCTGCTCGAGCCGACTCGACATCGCCACCCCCACGCTCACCACCCCGACACCGCCACTTTCAACAACTCACGTTAGTTTTATTCGGGCCGCCCGGCAAGAAGCCGTCCCGGTCGAGATTGGAGCGTCGTGGAGCCGACCCGGACGACCAGCCAGCACGACGTGAGGCTCGCGCTCCCGTTGACGGTGCTGGTGCTGGCCTGGGCGTCCACGTTCGCCGCCCTCAAGGTCGGCATCGAGCACTGCCCGCCGGTACTGTTCGCCGCGCTGCGCGTGCTGGTCGGCGCGGCCGCGCTGACGCCGCTGGCCTGGCGTTCGGGGGTGTCCCTGCGCCTTCGGGAGACGTGGCGCGTCTACGCCGTGGCCACGACGCTCAACGTGGTGGTCTTCATCGGGCTGCAGTCGCTGGCCCTGGTGCACCTGCCGTCCGGGACGGCCGCGGTGCTGTTCTACCTGCAGCCGGTGCTCGTGGGCCTCCTGGCCTGGCCGATACTCGGTGAGCGGCTCACCACCGCGAAGCTCGGCGGGCTGCTGCTCGGGTTCCTGGGCGTGATCGCGGTCAGCGCGGCCGGGGTGCAGGCCGATCTCCCGGTGCAGGGCGTGCTCGTCGCGCTGGTGGCCGCTGTGGCTTGGGCACTGGGCACGGTCTACGTGAAGCGGCACGAGGACGTGCTCACGCACACCCGTGCGCTCACCGTCCAGTTCCTCGTCGGCGGAGTCGTGCTCACCGGTCTGGGTCTGCTGGTCGAGGACCCCGGGGACATCTCGTGGTCCCCGCAGATGGCGATCAGCCTCGGATACGCCGGGCTGGTCGGCATCGCACTGGCGTGGGCGCTGTGGTTCCGGCTGATCCGGGCCGGCGAGGCGAGCCGGGCGGCGGCGTACATCTTCTTCGTCCCGATCACCGCGCTGGCCATCGGGGTCGTGCTGTTCGGCGAGACGCTGACGCCGTCCATGGCGGCCGGCGCGGCGCTGGTGGTGGCCGGGATCTACCTGGTCAACCGGCGGCGGACATGAGTCCGCCAGGGCACCCCCACAGTGCCCTGGCGGACCAGGCGGATCACATCAGGCCGCGGTCAGCCGACCACCTTGTAGAGGGTCTGCATGCCGGCCTTGATGTGGTCGTTGACGTGGCAGTGGAACAGCCAGGTGCCGACGTCGTCGGGCTGCATGTCCAGCGTCATCATGTCGCCGGGCAGCAGGTGGGTCATGTCGGTGCGCATCCCCATCGACAGCAAGGTGTTGCCGTGCCAGTGCGGGGTGTGCAGGTCGACCTCGGTGCCAAGGGTGAAGACGTACCAGCGCACCCGCTGGCCCTTCTGCAGCGTGATCGTCGGGCCGTTGGTCGGGCCGTTGCCGTAGACGTAGCCGTTGATGGAGTGCATCAGGTTGCTCTCCTCGAAGGCGTCCTCGTCGTCGGGGGCGACCTCGTGCGGCGCCTGCGCCAGCGTCTGCAGGTTCTCGTCGAGGTAGGGGCTCTCGTTCTCGTTGATCACGGAGAAGTAGGAGAACACCTCCCGGTCCACGTCGATCGGGCTGCCGTCTGGCTTGGCGGAGCCCTTGCGGGTGATGACCATCGGGCCGATCAGTCCGGCGTTGGTGTCGGCGACCTCGTTGGTGTGCGAGTGGTACATCCACAGCACCGAGCTGCCGTCCATCGGGCCGGGGCCGGCGCGCTCGGGCACGTTCCAGGTGTAGGTGACGGTCTGGCCCGGCTGAACGGCGTCATCGGCCTTGTCCGCGCCCGAGGTGCCGTCGTTGTACGGCGCGCCCTCGGAGTTCTTGGCGTAGAAGACACCGTGCGGGTGGATCGACGCCGGGAAGTCGAGGTTGTTCTTGAACACGACCTTGATCGTGTCGCCGACCTCGGCGCGGATGACCGGGCCGAGCAGGCCCAGGCCCTGGTCCTTCACCGGCGCCAGCTTCTTGAACGTCGCGTCGGTGTAGCCGCGGTACAGCGCCTTGTAGTAGGTGTCACCGATGCGGGTGGGCCCGTTCTGCACGAACACGTTCTCCTCGTCGGTGAACGGCTGGCCCGTGATGACGTTGGTGTTCTGGGGCGCGTAGTCCCACAGCACCTTGTCGGCGGCGATGTAGTAGGTACGGGTCACACCCGGCGTCACCGCGGTGGCCACCGGTGCGATGCCGTGCACATGCCCGGCCGGCGTCCCGCTCGGCGACGTGAAGGTCGTCCCGACCAGCAGCGCGGCAGCTGTCGCCAGCATGACGAAAAGATGACTTCGCATCTTGGTTAACAACATGGAATCCCCCCACAGGATCACGGAGACGAGGCGCCCGTGTGTCGGGCGCCTCGATGTCATCACCAAGATGCGGGAGGCCACACATGCCTGCAACGTTCATGACGCCACCGTCACGAAAGCGTGGACGGGCGTCTAGGCGGCCAGAGGGTCAGCGTGCGTTGGACAGCGACAGGCTGAAGCTGGTGCCCTGCCCGCGCGCGCTGCTGACCGTCAGCGACCCGCCCATGGCGGTCGCCGCAGCCATCGCCATCGCCAGGCCGAGCCCGCTGCCGGGCATGCCGCCCGGGGGCCGGCGATGCCAGAAGCGCTCGAACACGTGCGGGAGATCCGCGGCGGGAATGCCGGGGCCGGAGTCGGTGATCGAGACGGTGGACGTGCCGTTCTGCTCACGCCGGCAGGACAGCTCGATGCGGTCGCCGGGCTCGGTGAAGTGCACCGCGTTCTCGACGATCGCGTCGACAGCGAGCTCGAGCCACTCCCGCTCGGCACTGACGCGGCCGCCACCGGCCACCACGACCCAGTCACGGTCGGCGCTGCCCGTCCAGTCCGCGGCCACCTGCGCCACGAACGCGTCGAGGTCGAGCGGCTCGAGCCGCAGGTCCTGTGCGGAGTCGAGACGCGCCAGCGCGAGCAGCCGGGACGACAACGCGTGCATGCGATCCAGCTGGCGCAGCACGACCTCGCTGTCCTCGTACGCGGTCTCGTCCTCCAAGCCCGTCTGTATCAGCTCCACGTGGCCGCGGGCGATCGTGACCGGTGTCCTGATGGCGTGTGAGGCGTCGCGGAGGAACTCGCGTTCACGTTCGAGGCTGCGGTGTCGTTCCTCGGCCATCCGCTCGACCTGTCGCTGCGCGGCGGCGCGGCGGCGCGCGTGCCACATCATCGCCAGCAGCAGCATGGGCATGAGCGGCACCTCGGCGAGCTCCGGCCCGTCGATCCGGTGGGCGAGGTAGTGCAGGTACAGCACCGCGCCCGTCGAGACCGTGATGGTGACTACCACCAGAACCGTCTGCGGCATCGGCCACACCCGGAACCCGTACACGAGCGTGCAGGCCAGGAACATGAAGTGGTACGGGATGGTCTCCTGACCAGGCATCGCCACCATGGCTGCGAGCATCACCACGGAGAAGGCGGCCAGCGCGGAGTCGATGAGTGCACCGGTGCCGAATCGCCGGCTGCGCTGTGGTGCCGCCGGGGGCTGCGGCGGCGCCGCGACGGCCTCAGGCGGACTGAATCTTGTAACCGACATTGCGCACCGTTCGAACGACGTCCTCGGGAAGCTTGCTGCGCAGCCGCGCCACGCAGGCATCCACGACGTTGGTACCCGGGTCGAAGTCGTAGCCCCAGACCTCCGACAACAGCTCTTCGCGTGAGCACGGGGACCCCGCCCGGCGCATCAGGCACAGCAGCAGCAGGAACTCCCGATGCGACAGCTCGCACGCCTTCCCGCTGGCCAGCACCTTCCGCCGGCGCACGTCCAGGGCAAGCGAACCCACCCGCACGACGTCGTCGGCGCCGGACGCGGCGGCCGCGACCTGCAGCCGGGCCCGGACCCGGACGATGAGCTCACGCACCGAGAACGGCTTGGCCAGGAAGTCCACCGCTCCGCGCTCCAGGCACTCGACGCGGGTGTCGACGTCCGCGGCCGCGGAGAGGATGAGGACCTTCTGGTCGGCGTTCTGGGCCAGCACTCCGCCCAGAACCGCCTGGCCGTTGACACCGGGCATCAGCAGGTCCAGCACGACCAGGTCCGGCTTGTCCGCGACAGCACGCCCCAGACCTTCGGCACCGTCGGTGCAGATGGTCACCTGATGCCCCTCGTTCTCCAGCGCACGCCGGATAAAACGGACGATTTCGGGCTCGTCGTCGATGACAAGGATCCTGGACACGGCTGCCTTGTACCCCCCACTCGTCCTCGCGGTCGGAGCCGGACGGCAGGACCGAGAGGAAACCTCCCCCACGGTGGCAGAATGCCCGCCGCGCGTCACGCGTTTGTCAAAATTCTTGCCTTCGCCAAGCAGGCTGGGTGGGCCGTCCGGCACCGGGGGTCCCGACGGGCATGATGTGACGACGAGCTGACGTCGAAGCAGAGGGGGCCGTGCGTGCCTCGCGTCGCGATCGCCCTGTTCACCCGCGACCTGCGCGTACACGACAACCCCGTCCTGCATGCGGCCGCGGGCGCCGAGCGGGTCGTACCGCTGTTCGTGGTCGACGACGGCTGTGGCGACTTCCTCCGGCCCAACCGCACCGCGTTCCTCGTCGAGTGCCTGGACGACCTCGCCGAGCAGCTGGGCCGACGCGGCGCGAAGCTGGTGGTGCGGCGCGGTGACGTCGTCGAGGAGGTAAGCCGGGTCGCCGCCGAGACCCGTGCCCAGCAGGTGCACGTGGCCGCCGACGTCAGCCGGTACGCGCAGGCGCGAGAGGACCGGCTGGCCGAGGCGCTGCGCGAGGACGGCCGGGACCTGGTGGTGCACGACGGGTCGATCACGGCGGTGGCGCCCGGCGATGTCACGCCCGCCGACCGCGACCACTTCGCGGTCTTCACGCCGTACTTCCGCAAGTGGCGCCAGCAGGGTCTGCGTCGGCCGTTGCCGGCGCCGCGACGTCTGTTATCGCCCCGGGTCCGTGCCGGGCGCGTCCCCCGGGCGAGCACGCTGTGCGACGGGCCGACGTCGCCGGGCCGGATGCCCGGCGGCGAGCAGGAGGCACGCAGGCGCCTGACCGGCTGGGCCCGGCGGGTCGGGCGGTACGCCGACGGCCAGGACGTGCTGGCCGAGGACGGCACCTCGCGGCTGTCGCCGTACCTGCACTTCGGCTGCCTCTCCCCCGCTGAGGTGGTCCAGCGGGTGGGCACCGCCTCGGAGGGTGCGGAATCGTTCGTCCGGCAGGTCGCCTGGCGCGACTTCCACCACCAGGTGCTGGCGGCGCGCCCGGAGTCCTCCCGTCGCGACTACCGGGGCCACGGTGACCGGTGGCGCGCCGGCAAGGCGGCCGTGGAGGCCTTCGAGGCGTGGAAGGAAGGGCGCACGGGCTACCCCATCGTCGACGCGGGGATGCGGCAGCTGCGCGCCGAGGGCTGGATGCACAACCGCGCGCGGCTCATCGTGGGCAGCTTCCTCACCAAGACGCTGTACGTCGACTGGCGCTGGGGCGCGGCGCACTTCCTCGACTGGCTGGTCGACGGCGACGTCGCCAACAACCAGATGAACTGGCAGTGGGTCGCCGGCACGGGCACCGACACGCGGCCGCACCGGGTGCTGAACCCGATCGCGCAGGCGCGTCGCTTCGACCCGGGCGGCGAGTACGTGCGTCGGTTTGTCCCCGAGCTCGCCTCGGTCGGCGGTCCTGCCGTGCATGAGCCGTGGAAGCTGGGCGAGGACGTACGCCGGTCGCTCGGGTACCCGGGTCCCATCGTGGATCTCGGGGAGGGGTTGCATCGGTTCCGGGTTGCGCGCGGGCGGGAGTAGGGGGCGCTTGGGGGTTCGGTGTTCGTCGCTGGCCGTTCGGCCTTTGGCGCTCGGCGTGCGCCTGGCGCTCGGCGTCGCCCTGAGACCCGGATACATGGCACGTGGTCGCTTCCCCCGGTTCATACGCCTCGGGAAGCGACCGCTAGACCCGGTTACATGGCTTGTGGCACGTCGCGCGGCCCCGCTCCGTACAGCTCAGTGCAGCCAGGTGTTCAGCGTGATCATCCCGGCGCCGAACAGTGCGGCGAAGAGCGTCTCGCCCAGCAGCCGCCAGCCGGTCACGCCGGCCACGTGCGCGGCCAGGTAGCCGACCACTGCCAGCAGCCCGAGGGTCAGCCACAGTGCGGCGTTCACGGCCGCGTCGAGTCCGCTTCCGAAGGAGACCCACACGATCACGGTCAGCAGCGCCGGCAGGCCCCCGAGCGGTATCGCCAGGTCGCGGCGGCCGTAGTGCAGCAGCCGGTGCACGAGATGTGCGCGCTCACCGCCGGAGAGGTGCCCCAGTGCGTCGGTGTAGGCGAACGTGAACCAGTAGATGACCAGTACCATCAGGGATGCCCCCACCATGCCCTCGGGTGAGGTGTCCTCCTCCGAGACCAGGGCCAGGCCGGCGCCCATGATGACGGCCCCGTGCATGAGGCCCGCCGGGTGGGACTCCGACAGCCACTGTGCCGTCGCCCTGCGGATGCCGGGCCGCGGCGTCGCGCCCGCATGAACCGCCATGGTCTTCCCTCCCCGCACGCTCCCCGCGCTGACTCCCCATTCTCGGCAGCCCGGTGACACCCGCGCATCACCCTGGACGTACGAGGTCCCCGCCCTATTCGGCCGCCCCCCACGTTCCCAACAGCCACATTCCGAGCCACATTCACACCGTGAGGGTGAGGCGCGGGCCCGCCGGCGGCACGAGCATGAGAACGGAATGGGGGCCCTCCCTCGCAGGGCCGCTGAGAAGAAGGAGCCACACATGGCACAGGTACACCACGCACCCACGTCGGGCTGGGTCGGCATGGCGATGTTCGGCGGAGTCATGATGATGGTCGCCGGCACGTTCCACGCGATGGCCGGGCTCGTGGGCATCTTCAACGACAGCTACTGGCTCGTCCCCAGCTCGGACCTGGTGGTCACCATCGACTACACCGCATGGGGCTGGATACACCTGATCATCGGCGCACTCGCGATCGCCGCCGGTGCCGGCATCCTGGCCGGGCAGGCCTGGGCACGCGTCACCGGCGTCATCCTGGCAGTCATCAGCGCTCTGGTGAACCTTGCCTTCATGGCGGCGTTCCCGCTGTGGGCGACGCTGATCATCGCGATCGACGTCCTGGTGATCTACGCCCTCGTCGCGCACGGCAAGGAGATCACGGCCTGACCATCACCTGAACCAGCCGCGGGGCTCGCAGTCACCCGGTTCGGGACCTCTCACCCGAATCGGGTGACTGTGTCACGTCCGCAGGGCGCCCCACACGGTGCCCAGATGCCCAGGTGCCCGGGTGCCCAGGTGCCGCGGTCACGTGCCGTCGACGGCCCGGCCCTCACGTGCCGCGCGCGCCAGCTCGTTCAGTCGGAGCGCCACCTGGTGGATGTCGGGAATATCCACCCACTCGATCGTGCCCTCCTCGCTGGCCGCGGACACCCGGAGCGTGCCCGCACCCACCATCCGGTCGAGGACCCCCTGGTCGAACGCCACGTCGTTGACCCGGGTGAGCGGGATGTCCCGGCCCGAGCGCCGCAGCACACCCCTGCGGGTGGCCAGCCGCTCGTTGGTGAGCGTGTACGTGCGGTGCCACCAGGCCATCGTCGGCCACACCCCGAATACCAGCACGACCCCGGCGAACGCGACCCACCCCAACGTGGCCAGCCAGGCGAAGAATCCTTCGCTGGGAGTGATGGCGAGCACCGCGACCAGGCAGACCAGGGCGCCGACGCAGATCATCCATGTCCCGATGAGGTGCTTCCAGTGCTCGTGCATCTCCAGCACGATCCGCTCGCCCGCGGAAAGCTGGTCGGCCGGAAGCCCCATGTGACTCATGATGCCACTCGGGTTCTCGGCACACGTCGGTTACGCGACGGCGCCATGCCCTCGGGCCCGCTGTTCAGATACGGGTTCACGCGCGCTCACCCTTCCCCATCAGTTTCCGTGCGGGTGCCGGCCCAGGTGATGGCGTCGACGCCGCGGCTCGAAGGAGACCTCGATCGTCTCGAAGCCCTTGTTCTGCTGAGCACCGGCGTACGACGCGTAAGCGCGCCGGTCTGCGTCGGTCAGGTCGACGTTGTCGGTGAAAGGTGTCAGCAGCGCGCGCGGGTACAGCTGCCGCTCACGCACGACGTTCAGCTCGACGCACATCACCATCAGCACTGCGCAGATGTAGATCCACGCCATCAGCCCGAGCACTACCGCGAACACGCCGTAGGTGAGGTTGGTGTTGCTCACCACGCCGTTGACGTAGGCGGCGCCGGCGATCTGCATGACGTGCAGCGACAAGGCTGCCGCCAGACCCCCGGGCACGACGTCGCGGAACGCGTGGTCGTCGCTGGTCGCGAGCCAGAAGATCAGGGAGAACACGAACGTGTTGAGCCCGAGGGACAGCAGCGCGACGATCACCTGCGTCCAGGGCGCCAGCCCACCGAGGAGGGCGTCCATCTCCGACGCGGCCATCGAGATCAAGGTGATCCCGAGAACCGACAGCGCCGCAACGATGAGGAGCAGCATGCTGCGCAGCCGACTGAACAGCGGGTTGGGCCTGCGGTTGCGCGGCACCCCCCAGGCGACGTTCATCGCGTGCTGTGTGGCCTGGGCGATGCCCAGCGCGCCGTAGATCGCACCGAGCAGGCCGACCACGATCGCCACGGTGCTGCCGGTGAGCCCCACCCGGGCCGCGCCTAGCTCGTCGCCGATGACGGGGAACTGAGCAACTGCGGAGTCGAGGATGTCCTGGCGCAGCTCGGGGTTGCCCTCGAGCACGAAGCCGAGGATCGAAGAGCCGAGCAGCAGCAGCGGGAAGATCGACAGGAACGCGTAGTAGGTGACCAGTGCCGCGAGGTAGCCCCCCTGGTCGTCGAAGAACTTGTAGACGATCCCGAGCGGGAACCCCAGCCAGGTGTGCCGCCGCTGGTAGTCGTCGATGTGCTTGATCATCTCGGTCTCCGGCCGCCGTACCGCCGACGACGCGGGACGGTCACGAAAGCCCTAGGTGGACACCGCCGGCCCGGTCGGCCCCGCCGGCCCCACCGGCCTGCCGGGGCTCGACAGCACCTGCAGGACCAGCAGCGCGGCCAGCAGGCCGACGGCGATCCACACCACCAGGGTGGGTGTGGGGTACGCCGGCAGCAGGAACGCCATGAACGCGACGATCACGAGGCCGATGCGGACGGCATGCGTGTGCGGTGCCACGCGCTGCGAGACCGGCAGCATCCGCACCCCGAGCGACGACAGGCCCCGGCTGGCAGCCGCAGCGCCGCTGGTCGACGCCTGGCGAACGGTGGTGGCGGTCCGCGACCCCCCGAGCAGGAAGGCGCCCGCCGCGATCACCAGCGCGCCCAAACCGACGGCGCGGACGCCCTCGCGCAGGAAGCGCACGATCGTGTCGAAGATGTCCGCCGCCGCGTCTTGCGGCATCACGCTCGCTGGTATGGCGTCCAGGTACGCCAGTCGCGCAACCGCCAGTCCGATGCCGACGAGCAGCATGCTCGCCGCCACACCGAGACCCGCACCGATGAGCGCGAGACGGTGGTCACGGGCGAGGTACACGCCCAGCCCGAGAAGGAACAGCGTGACGAACGGCAGCCACAGTCCCAGCGTGTTGAGCAGGTCGAACCCGCGCTGCAGCCTCGGCAGGTCGTTTGAGCGCAGGATGACGAACGAGGCGTTGATATCGGGGATGTTCTGAGCGAGCCCGAACCCCCTCGCGGTGAGACGCTGCTTCACCGCACTGACGAACGGGGCCAGCTGCACGCTGACCGTTGTGCCCTGCACCTTCAGCGCCGAGCTCTGGCCGCTGAGCGTGGCCACCAGCGCGCCGTGTGCCGCGCGGTTGGCCTCAGCCCAGGCGTTGGCGAACTCGCTGCTCGCGACGACGTTGCCGATCTGGTCCTGCACGGCGTTCTGGATGCCGTTGGCCATGACACCAGAGAGCGCCTGGAGGTTCTGCCCGACGTCGTTGGGCAGCCTGCTCTGCAGGGCGCTGATCGCGTCTGAGGTGAGCCCCTGGACGTCGACGCGGGAGAAGATCTCGTTGGTGATCCGCGTGGTCACCATCGCCTGCACCGCCGGGTCGTTGGCCAGCGGCGCCACCGTCTCGACGTAGCGGTTGGTGTCGAACACCTGGCTCTTGGCCCATACCGCGACGACGGAGACCGGCGCCAGCAGGCAGGCCAGGATCAGCACGAGCACGGCAGCGACCGTGTTGCGACGCCCGCGCGAGGGTCGGTCGGATGCGACGGCACCGACGGCACCTGCCTCCTCGGTCGGTGGCGCCGACCTCAGCGCGGCGACCTCGGCTCGCAGCCGCTGCAGCTCCTGGCGCTCGTCGGGGCTCAGATCCGGACCGGGACCGGTGGACTGATCACTGCTCACCTGACTCACTCCCTACCCGCATACCGCCGACAGCACCCCGGCGAGGACGTGGTGTCTTGCGTCGATGGAACGCCGCCGGCGCCGCTGCGGGCATCACCCGATGCGGGTGAAAGTCCCTGGGTGGTAACCCCGCACGGCTCATGCGCTGCTGTGCAGGAGACGGCGGCGGGGTGCCCAGTCGTAGACGACGCGGGTACGTAGGAACACGTCCTGCAGCGAACGCTTCTCGCGGCTCACCGCGCACCACAGCAGCCCGATCGGCACGAGCCCGCAGAACACGGCGCGCAGCAGCGCACCGGGCAGCCGGAGCCGTTCGCCGTTGTGGTTGAGCACGCGCAGCCCGAGCACCAGGTCGCCGTACGTGCGGCCGCTGAACCACCAAGCCGCCGTGAGGTACACGACGAGCACGAAGAACGCGGCGGTGAGGCTGCGCAGCAGCGAGGAGTCCGGGAAGGTGAAGTGCCGTGGGTCGAGAAGGAACACGAAGACCGCCAGGCCGCAGTAGCTCAGGAGCAGGACCGCTGCCACGACGCCGGCGTCGATCGCCGAGGCGGCGACCCGCGTGACCACGCCGGCCGCCTGGCCCTGGTAGGGCCGTGCCTCGCGCGGGACCGGGCTGATCCCGCCCTCCATCATGGCCGGACCGGTAGCTGCGGGCCCGGCAGTGCACCCGGTGGCTGCGTGGGCGTCCCAGTGGGCGGCTGGATCGGCGGTTGGGTCGGCGTCTGGGTCCGCGACGACCTCCGCCGCCGCCGCAGCAGCCGGTCGACGGCGTGCCCGACGGCCTCGTCCGCCGCGATGCCCTGCATGCGCGTGTTCCGTACCGTCTCCGAGGCCATGGACCCGGTCGACTCCCGGATGAGGTCGGGCAGGTCGATCTCGTCGATCACGCCCTCGGCCAGCCCGACGAGGTCGATGCGGCTGAGGACGGCGTCGACCACGGCGTCGAGGTCGACCCGCTCGAGGACGATCGCGGTCAGGTCGAGCCGCTTCACGATCCTGTCGAGGTCTATCCGTTCGGCGGCGGCGTCGAGGTCCACCGCAGAGACCACTTCGTCGAGGTCGACCTGCTCGGTGAGCAGCGTCGCGACGTCGACCCGCCGCAGCACCTCCGCGGCGACGAGCGGCACCAGCCGGTCGTTGAGCTCGGCCAGGTCGTTGCGGGCGGTGACGCGGTACGCGGCCCCCCGGCTCCCCAGCCGTGACAGCCAGTGTCCGGGCTGCAGCCTGTGCGGGACTCCGGGTGGCCGCAGCGCCGCCCCCACGACCGGTTCGAGCAGCGGACGCGTACGACGGGCGACCGCCGTAGCGGCCGCGACGACCGCCACGGACAGCCCCACCGCCACGTCGACCGGATCAGGGCCGGCGGCGGTGGGGCTGGGGTCGGTCATGACGCACCCCCCGACGGGTCAGGGAGCGGTCGTCTGCCTACGCGGCCCCGCTGGTGGGCTGCGGAGGGCCGGTCACCGGAGCCGGGCTGGGGCCGGCGAGCAGCTTGGCCTTGGCGGAGTCGTACTCGGCCGCCGTGATGACCCCGCGGTCGCGCAGGTCCGCCAGCTTGGTCAGCTCGTCAGCCACGCTCGCTCCGCTACCCGCTGCGTCTCGCACGTAGCTCCGGAACGCCTTCTCGCTCTCCTGGCTGGCACGCACGGCACGTTCGTTCATCGACCGTCCGCGAACGATCAGGTACAGCAGGACGCCGAGCCACGGAAGCACGATGACGAACAGGCACCACAGCGCCTTCGCCCATCCAGAGAGGTCCTGGTCGCGGAACAGGTCGGTGATGACGACGATCATCAGCCAGAACCACGCCACGAGCAGCATGAACCAGAAGATGGACGCCATCACTTCGAGGAATGACATGCTGAACATCCTTTCCCGGGATCAAGCCCGAATCTGGGCCTGTGACCAGGTCCTCCTTCAGGCTGCTGCCGGGCCCGCGCCGCTGCATCACCCGACTCGGGTGAACTAGCCCAGACCACCCTTCCCCGCTACGGGACGCACGCAGAACTAGCCCCCTTCGGGTGATACCGCGACGCCGTCCCGTGCAGCACAGTGGAGTTGTCCTTCTCGGGCGGGCGTAACCAGTCGGCTGTCCCCCGGTGCCGGGGGAGAAGGAGCAGGGACGGACGTGCCCAGGTACAGGGACGTATGGGTGACGCTCACCGCCGTCACCGCCACCGTGGGTGTGTGCATCGCCGTTCTGACGTGGTCGGTCGCGGGGGTTACGGGCGCATTCATCGCGGGCGGCGTCATGGGCGGCGCCATGACCGCGGCGCTCGCGCCGGAGGACCTCTCCAGGCCGTGGCGGCGAGCCGCCCTGGGGGCTCTGGCTTCCGGCGTCGGCGTGGTCTCGGTCGCCGGCCTGGTGGTGGTGCTGAGGGCCGGCGCGCTGGTGCTCCTGCTGGCGGCCACGCTGTCCGCGCCCCCGCTGGTGCGGCTGCTGCGCGAGCGGCTCGCCGCAAAGCGGCCGAAACCGCCCGCTGAGCAGGAGACGGAGACCGTCGAGCGGCCGTTGGACGACCTGGTCGGCGACAACTGGCCGGCACCCGACAGGGTCACCATCGAGCTCTCGCTCCCGATGGCGCCGGAGAGCCTCGACGACGACGCCCTCTGCTGGGCCTGGCGGCGCAGCTACGTCGTGCTGCAGCACACGCGCACCTCGGCGACGCGCCTGCACGTCGTACAGGTACGGCAGGCCTACCTCGACGAGCTCGAGCGCCGCAACGCGATGGGGCTGGCCGCCTGGCTGGCCTCGGGTGCCCGCGCCGCGGGCAACCCGAGCCGGTTCATCCACCATCACCACTCGAACCACGCGAACAACGACTGACGGCGACTGACGCCGGTTGGGCGCGGGCGCCGCACGCCATGTAACCGGGCCTGCTGGTCGCTTCCCACGGCGCATGACAGCCGGGAAGCGACCACACGCCATGGGAGCGGGGCGCCAGGACAACCAGCGTTACGGGACGGCTCGACGGGACGCGGCGCCAGCGGCAGCGAGAGCGGACGAGGCCGAGCGCGGATGCGGGACGGGTCAGCGGGTCAGGCTGTACTCGTCGCTGCGCACCAGCAGCGAGTGGATCACCAGGATGTCCAGCCCGATGACGAGGAACGCCCAGATCGGGAAGGCGGCCATGAAGGCCAGGTTGACCAGGGCGCTCAGCACGGCCAGCCCGACGCCGACCATGCGTGCCCACGCCTGGCCCCGTAGCACGCTGAACCCCGTCAACAGCGCGACCGCGCCCACCACGAGGTGCAGCCATCCCCACGCGGTGTAGTTGACCGACACCACCAGGCCCGAGCTGGGCACCTGCCAGTAGGCGTCGTTGAAGATCGCGACGAACCCGGCAAGCACGTGGAAACCGCCCGCCAGGACCAGCATGATCCCGCCGAAGGCCTCGTGGCCCTCCCATCCCGACGTCGCAGCGCTCGGGTGATGAACCTGTGCCATGGATGCCGCCTCCATCCTCGTCGCGGCCCTGCACCCATCGTCACCGCGACGAGCGCCCGCGGGCTCACCCGTGCCGGGTGACCCGGACACTCCGGGCACCTCGCACCGGGGTACGCGGGGAAACGGCAAGGGGTATACGTGGTCGGGGGGGTCAGCAGGCACCGAGCATCGGAAGTGGGCGACGTGACAGGGTCCCCCGACGACGGACCGGGTCAGGACGTGCACGTCACGGTCGGGACGTTCAACATCCACCACGGCGTGGGCGCACACGGCCGGCTCGACCTCGAGCGCACCGCGGAGACGCTCGAGGACGCCGTCCTCGACGTCGTCGCGCTGCAGGAGGTCGACCGCCGGTGGTCGGCACGCAGCAGTTTCGTCGACCAGGCCGGCGTCCTCGCCGAGCTGCTCGGGATGTACATGGCCTTCGGCCCGTGCCTGGCCCTGAGCCCGAGTGAGGACGGCCCCCGCGAGTACGGCACCGCGGTGCTGAGCCGCCATCCGATCGCCCGTACGCGCAACACGCTGCTGCCCCGGCCGCGCGGTGGTGAGCAGCGCGCGCTGCTCGAAGCCGACGTCGTGGTCGGCGGCCTCACCCTGCGCTGCCTGGCCACCCACCTGCACCACCGGTCGCGTACGGAGCGGCTGGCCCAGGTGGACGCGATCAACGCGACCGTGGTCGAGCAGGCCGTGCCCACCGTGCTGCTCGGCGACCTGAACGCCAGACCGGGCAGCCCCGAGGTCGCGGCGGTCACCCGGCACCTCGTCGACACCTGGACCGTCGGCGGCGGCGCCGGCGGCCACACGTTCAGCGCCAGGGCGCCACACCGGCGCATCGACTACGTCCTGGCCTCCCCCGGCATCTCCGTGAAGGCGGCCCGCGTGGTGCCCACCGACGCCTCCGACCACCTTCTCGTCAGCGTCGACCTAACGCTGCCGGTGCCATCCGGCGACCGGGCGTAGCGGCGCCTCCCGGCACCTATCGGAGCGTCGCCGGTGGCAGCAGACTCCAGATATGGCCGTCTCCGAGAGCGCTCCCACCCCCACGACCCCTCTCGACCTCCTCGAGCCGCACGACGCCGCGTCGACGGCGCTGGTGTTCGACGGGCGGTCGTGGACGTACGCGGAGATCGCGGCGATGTCCGGTGCCCTGGCCGGGGCCATGGCAGACCTCACCGGCGAGCGGGTGGCGTTCATGCTGCCGAACGGCCCCGAGGCGGTCGCGACCTATCTGGCCTGCTTCCGTTCCGGCGCGGTCGCGACACCGCTGAACATGCGGTACGCGGCGCCGGAGGTCGAACAGGCCCTGCGCCGGGTGCGCCCACGGTGGCTGGTGGTCCACGAGAGCCGGCTCGACCGCCTCGACCACGTCGACGCGGCGGTCGTCGACGGTGTTCGCGTGCTGACCGTCGGAGCAGGCGGGTCGCGCGCCAGACCGCGGTGTGAGCCGCTCGCTCCGCTGCTGACGTCACCCGTCCGACCCGCGCCACCAGCGGCGGAACCGGAGCAGCCGGCGCTGCTGTTCCTCACCTCCGGCTCGACCGGCACGCCGAAGGGGGTGGTGCACAGTCGCCGCTCGGTGTCGGCGATGCTCACCAGCACCGGCGAGGCCATGGGCGACGTCGGCGCCGACGACGTGATGCAGGTCTGCGACCCGCTGGTGCACGTCAGCGGGTTCATCGAGACCATGACCACGCTGCTGCGGGGCGGGACCGTCCTGCTCTACGACGGGTTCGACCTCGATACCTACGTCGCCGGCATGCTCGAGCACCGCCCCACGCTGCTGTGCACCCACATCGACGTCCTCGCCCGGCTCGCCCGCGACCCGCGTGCCCGGCGCGAGTGGATGGAGTCCCTACGCGGCGTCTACACCGGCGGCGACACCGTGCCGGCCACGCTGCAGCGGGAGTTCACCGAGCTGATGGGCAAACCGATCGCCGTGGGCTACGGCATGACCGAGGCCATCTGGCTGACGGTCGACCGCGTTCCAGGGATGGAACGGGACGGCTGCATCGGCCGCACGGTCGGCGGCGCGGAGATCCGTGCCGACGAGCAGACCGGCGAGCTGCTGGTGCGCGGTCCGATGGTGATGAGCCGCTACTGGGAGGACGAGCCGCTCACCCGGGAGGCGCTGCGCGACGGGTGGTTCCACACCGGCGACCTCGGCCGGCGCGACGAGGACGGGACCTGGTGGTTCGAGGGACGCATCAAGGACCTGATCGTGCGGCGTACCTCCAAGATCACGCCCGGGGAGGTCGAGTCCGCCCTCAACCAGCATCCCGACGTCCTCGGGTCGGCGGTCGTGGCCGCGCCCGACCAGGACGAGGGCCAGGTGCCGGTCGCCTTCGTCGTGCCGCGCCCCGGGTCCGCGCTCACCGCGGACGACCTCGTCGCGTTCCTGCGGCAGCGGATCGCCGAGTACAAGCTGCCCTGCCGCGTGCACTTCCTCGACGCGCTGCCGCTGACCCCCAGCGGGAAGATCGCGCACCGCGAGCTGCACGAGACGGTGTGACCTACCGGCCGTGCCGGTGGACCTTCTCCAGCGTGACGATGGCGCCACCGAACGACACCAGCAGCAGCGCGAGCGCAACGAGCACACCGGCCGCGGCCAGCCACACCGGCACCACCGGCGCGATCGCCACCGCCAGCGTCGCTCCCTGCAGACCCGCCACGAACCGCCGGAAGTCGCTGCCGGGAAGCGGCAGCCGCCACGACGGCCGCACCCACGAGCCCGCCACGAACAGGTAGCGCATGGCGCCGATGAGCACGACCCAGAGGCCCAGCGTCGGGACCACGGCCAGCGAGAGCACGACCAGGGTCCCGGAGTCGAGCTGGTAGTCGAGACGCGCGCCGTCCTCGCTGACGGTGCCCGTCCCGCGGGCGACCATCCCGTCGGCGGCGTCGAGCAGCAGTGCCGGGACGGTGAACAGCAGCAGCCACCACGTGCGTGCGGGCATGTCACCGGCCAGCACCAGCACCGTCACCGCCGCGCATCCGCTGACCAGCAGGGCGCGGACGAGGGTCACCCGGTCCGCGACCGTGGTCACGAGCGGGCGCCGGCGCAGCAACGCGGCAGCCGACAGCACCGCCGGCAGCGACCCGAGCACCACGGCCAGGACCACGGCCCTCGTCGTCGCGGAGTAGACCAGCGCCGGCACCGCCGTGGCCGCAGCCGCGACGAGCACACCGGCGAGTGCGGTGGCGGCCGCGTCACGCTCCGCCCGTCGGACCGGTACCCCGGCCACGGTGCTGTAGCGTCCGGCTGACATGGGCGACTTCCTCCAGGCGACTGCTTTCTGGACCCTCGCCCCCGGCCAGGGCGCGCTGCGCGAGGAGAAGCTTCGCGAGCCCGGCCCCGGCGAGGCAGTGGTGCGTTCCCGGCACTCCGGGATAAGCCGGGGCACCGAGCTTCTGGTGTATACGGGCAAAGTGCCCGAAGAGATTGCGCCGCGGATGCGCGCGCCCTTCCAGGAGGGCGACCTGCCCGGTCCGGTCAAGTACGGCTACCTGTCGGTCGGTGTGGTCGAGCAGGGCCCGGACGACCTCGTCGGGCGCGACGTGTTCTGCCTGTTCCCGCACCAGACCCGCTACGTGGTGCCGGTCGATGCGCTGACCCCGCTGCCCGAGGGCGTGCCCCCGCGCCGCGCCGCACTGGCCGGCGTGGTGGAGACCGCGGTCAACGCGCTCTGGGACGCCGCGCCCCGGCTGGGCGACCGGGTCGCCGTCGTCGGCGCCGGAGTGGTCGGCGGCGCGGTCGCCGCGTTGCTGCGGACGTTCCCCCTCGAGCGCCTCCAGCTGGTCGACGTCGACCCGTCCCGTCAGGCACTCGCCTCGGCACTGGGCGTCGAGCTGGTCGCACCGGACGACGCGGCCGGCGGGTGCGACGTCGTGGTGCACGCCTCCGCCACCCAGCCCGGGCTGCGCCGGAGCCTGGAGCTGCTCGGCGACGAGGGCGAGGTGGTCGAGCTGTCCTGGTACGGCACCCGCGAGGTGACGGTGCCGCTGGGGTCGGCGTTCCACCCCCGCCGGCTGGCGATCCGCGCCAGCCAGGTGAGCGAGGTCGCCGCAGCGCGCCGTGCCCGGCGTACGCACGCGGACCGGACGGCCCTGGCGCTGCGGCTGCTCCGCGACGACGCATTCGAGGCCCTTATCGCCGGGTCGAGCCCCTTCGCTGAGCTGCCGGAGACGATGCGCCGGCTGGCCGCCGGGGAGCTGCCCGCACTGTTCCACGTCGTCGACTACTGAGGAGCCGCCATCTACACCGTGACCGTCCGCGACCACGTGATGGTCGCCCACAGCCTGCCCCGCCCCGTGTTCGGACCGGCCCAGGGGCTGCACGGCGCGACGTACGTCGTCGAGGCGTCCTTCGGGCGCAGCGAGCTCGACGACGACGGCATCGTCGTCGACATCGGCGCGGCCCTGTCAGCGCTGTCGGAGACCCTCGACGTGCTGCGCTACCGCAACCTCGACGAACATCCCGAGTTCACCGGTGTGGTGACGTCAACGGAGGTGCTGGCGCGCTGGGTCACCGACCGGCTCGCGCAGGCACCGGTCACCGCCGCGCTCGACCGCATCGAGGTCGTGCTGCGCGAGTCACCGGACGCCTGGGTGTCCTACGTGCGAGACCGGTGAGCCGGCCACCGCTGCGGCTGTGGCTCGTCGTCCCGGCCGACGTCGACAGGCCGACGGGGGGCAACGCCTACGACCTGGCGCTGGCCGATGCGCTGCGAGCCGGCGGCGACGAGGTCGTGGTGGTCCGGTGCGAGCCGGACAGACTGGAGACGTCGCTGGCGCAGAGCTGGGACGGACCGATGCTGGTGGACGGCCTGCTCGCCTGCACGCAGCCGGGGGTGGTCGGTGTCGCGGGGGTAGGTGTGCTGGCGCACATGCCGCTTGCGCTGGAGACCGGGCTGCCGCGCGGCCGGGCGGCCGAGCTCGACCGGCTGGAGGGAGACGCGCTGCGCGCGGCGCGGTGGGTGGTGACCACGAGCCACTGGTGCGCGCGCTACGTGCGCGAGCACCACGGGGTCGAGCGCGTCACGGTGGCGACGCCCGGTGTCGACCCGGCGCCGGTGAGCGCCGGCTCGGACCCTCCGCTGCTGCTGCACCTGGCGGCGCTGCTGCCGAACAAGGACCAGCTCGGTGTGGTCGCCGCGCTCGCGAAGGTTGCGGACATCCCCTGGCAGGCGCGCCTGGCCGGACCCACGGACCGCGACCCCGTGTACGCCTTGAAGGTGCGTCACGCGGTGCACGACGCGGGGCTGTCCGACCGGGTCCGGGTCACGGGAGCCATGCCCCGCGATGCCGCCTGGGCGGGCGCTGACCTGGCGCTGCTCCCGTCGCGCGTGGAGAGCTTCGGCATGGTCGTGACCGAGGCGCTCGCGCGCGGCGTCCCCGTCGTGGTCTCCGAGGGCGGCGCCGTCGAGGCGCTCGGCACCACGCCGACGGGCGCCGTGCCCGGCTCGGTCGTACCTGCGGGCAACCCCGATGCGCTCGCGGGCGCGCTGCGTCGGTGGCTGACAGACGGGGCATACCGTGACGCTCTTCGCCGAGCGGCCTTGGACAGACGCGCCACACTGGACCGGTGGGATGTGACCGCCCAGAAGGTGCGAACCGCTCTGACCGCCGACTGAGGCAGGCACCGGCCGACGGCGTCGACCCGGCCTGGTTGCGGCTGCGCAACCCCGCGGACGCACGGGCGCGGAGCTCCTTTGGGTCAGGGCTGGTCGACGCTCTGGCCGACCACCTGGTCGCCGGGCTCGCCCGCCGGCGCACCGTGAGGGACGACGGGCCCGAGGCGGTCCGGCTGGTCGACGTCGGCGCGGGCACAGGTTCCGGTGCTCAGTGGCTGCGCGACCGGCTCGCGGACAGGTTCGCAGCCAGGCTTACGGACCGGGTCCCCGACGGTCCCGGCGTCCGGCAGCACTGGCGGCTGGTCGACCACGACTCCGACCTACTGGTCTCCGCCGCTCCCGCCGCCGACGGCTGGGCGCGCGGGGTCGTCGCGACCGTGGACGACCTTCCGAAGCTGCTGGACGAGGAGCCCGCCGACGTCATCACCTGTCAGGCGCTCGTCGACGTGCTGACCGCGAACGAGGTCGACGCAATGCTCGCGCCCGCGGTGGGCTCCGACGCGGCGGTGCTGCTCGCACTCAGCGTCACCGGTGAGGTCGTGTTGTCGCCTTTGCACCACGACGACGAGATGGTCGCGGCGGCCTTCGACGCGCACCAGCGCCGGGCGGGCCGGCTCGGCCCGGACGGCGGTGCGTACGCCGCGCATGGCCTGCGCCGGCAGGGGTATACGGTCACCGTGGCGACCACCCCGTGGCGCCTCGGCGCAGATGACACCGACCTGCTGCGTGCGTGGCTGCAGGGACGGGCCGAGGCCGCCGGCGAGCAGGAGCCGGACCTGCGCGAACGGGTGCGCGACTGGCACGAGAGCCGCGACCGGCAGGCGCGCCACGGCGAGCTCACCGCCGTCGTCGGCCATGTCGACGTCCTCGGCCTGCCTCCACGCCCGGCGAGGTCCCCGTGAGCCCCGACGCACGCGGGGACACCCACCGCGTACCCCCCGGACAGCAACGCGACGAACGGGGCCTCACAAGGGGCCTCACAAAGCGTCTACCGCGTGGGCTTCTTCTCAGCCTGCGCGTGCTCGTACCCCTGGTCGCGCTGGGCGTCATCGCCTACCGGTTCGGGTTCGACGCCTTCCGGCCCGCGCTGCGCGTCGTGTCTCCCCTGCCCCTGCTGGCATCGCTCGTTCTCGGCGCGGTGATCGTGGCGTCCCAGGCGGCGCGGTGGCGTGTGGTCATGCACGGGGTCGACCTGCCGCTTCGGTACCGGCTGGCGCTGGCCGAGTGCTACCGGTCGAGCGCGCTCAACGTGGTGATGCCCGGAGGTGTGGCCGGCGACGTGCTGAGGGCATGGCGGCAGCGGACCGGCGCGCCGCAGGGCTGGCGACCCGGTGCGGGCGCGGTGCTGGCCGAGCGCGCCGCCGGGGTGTGCCTGCTGCTCGCCGCCGCCGGCGCGGTGCTCGCCGTCACGGTGTCGCCCCCGCTCGCCGCGGCCGCGGGGGTCGGTGCGGTCGTGGCGTGGGCGGTGGCCCGGCCCTCCATGCGACAGCTCAGCCTGCGCGACCAGGCCGCGGTCTGGGGCTGGTCGGCGCTCGCGCTCGCGGCCATGGTCGCCATGACCGGCGTCGTCGCGCTGTCGCTCGGGGTGTCCCGCGACCCCGGTGTCGTGGCGGCCATCGGGCTCGCACTGCTGGCCGGGATGGCGGTTCCGCTGAACCTCGGCGGCTGGGGCCCTCGGGAGGCCGCCGGCGCGCTCGCCGCCGCGCTGGTCGGGTCCTCGGCGTCGGTCGGGGTGGCGTTCGCGGCCGGCTACGGCCTGCTCGCGACCGTGTCGGTGCTGCCCGGCTTCCTCCTGCTCGGTGGCAGCGGGCTCAGCAGCCTACGGACGTCGCACTCCCATGCTGTCGCCGGCGACGGCGGCGAGGTCCAGCTCGACGCAGACGTCGTCGCCCAGGACGAAGTGCCGGGAGGGCACCCGCAGGGCGTCCGAGAGCCGGTCCCGGCCGTCGAACCGCAGACCGGGGACGCCGTCGCCGACCAGCAGCGGCGCGGTGGTGACGAGTAGCCGGTCGAGCACGCCGGCCTGCAGGAACCGCGAGACGGTGACCCCGCCGCCCTCGACCAGCACCCTGCCCAGGTCGCGCGCGGCCAGCGCGGCCAGCACGTCGGCCGGGGCGAAGGTCCCGTCGCTGCCGCCGCACCGGAGGCGCAGCACCTCGACGTGCGGGCCCGGCGGCGTCACGTCCGGAGCGTCGTCGGCGAGCACCCACAGCGTCGGTGCGTCGGGGACGGCGAGCACGTGGGCCTCTCGCGGCGCCCGGGCCTGCGGGTCCAGGACCACGCGCACCGGGTTGGGGCCCGCGACCGCGCGCACGGTGAGCCGGCAGTCGTCGGCGGCCACCGTGCCGACACCGACGACCACGGCGTCGACCAGCGCGCGCAGGCAGTGCAGGTGCGTGCGGTCGGCCGACCCCGTGACGAAGCACGCGTCGCCGGTGCGCGAGGCGATGAAGCCGTCCAGGCTCTGCCCGAGCTGGGCGAGCACGAGCCGCGGTCCGGCCGCGACGAGCGGGCCGTAACGGACGGCGAGCTCGCCGCTGGCCGGCACCCGGCCCGCGACCAGCTCGGACCAGCCGTGGTCGGTGGTGGCGGCGTCGTGTCCCATGCGCTCGTGCTTGGTGCGCAGGTAGGCGATGTTGTCCGGATGCGCAGGCACGCGAAGGCCGGTGCGCGACACCTCCATGCCCAGCGCCCGCAGGCCAGCCTCCTTGGCCGGGTTGGACGACAGCAGCCGCACGGCGGACACGCCGAGGTCGGCCAGCATCGCCACCGCTGCGCTGTACTCGCGGGCGTCGACCGGCAGGCCGAGCGCCAGGTTGGCCTCCAGCGTGTCGAGTCCGCGGTCCTGCAGCGCGTACGCCCGCAGCTTGTCGGACAGGCCGATCCCCCGGCCCTCGTGACCGCGCAGGTAGACCACGGCGCCTCGCCCCTCCGCGGCGATGGCCTCCTGCGCGGCGTCGAGCTGGTCACCGCAGTCGCAGCGGCGTGAGCCCAGCGCGTCGCCGGTGAGGCACTCCGAGTGCAGCCGTACCAGCGGCGGTCCGGCTTCCACGTCGGCGAGGTCACCGAGGGCGAGGACCACATGGTCGTCGCCGGTCTGCTCGTCGCGATAGGCGTGGGCGACGAAGTCGGCATGACGGGTGGGGATGCGAGTCGTCGCCACGTGGGAGACGCGCGCTACAGGTCCGATAGCCGCCGTCACGCCGGCACCTCCGATCGGATCGATACGCAGTCCACCTGAACACTGTGCCCGATGGCGCGGAGACTGCCCTCCCGCACGGCCCCGGATGACCGGCCGGCCCATCACATCGTGCTCTGGCAAACCGACCACCGCTAGGCATTCCCTCGCAAAAAGGGGGTGGCTCGCCCTGCCTTCACCGGTCGACGAAGCTGACACCGCCGGGGTGCAGGGGAAGACGGCGACCGCTCACCTGCTCGGTGCGGATGCGCACGAGGAACGGCCTGGCCGTGGACCGGTCCCAGGGCAACGGCAGCCGCCCGCCCTCCTGCCCAGCCTCGGACACGACGTCGGACACGACCTCGGCCCTCCCGCTGACGAGAACGCTCCAGCCGACGCGCAGCGCGGGCTCGACCTCGTCGACCTCGAAGGAGAACGAGCGCCCACTGCGGACGGCATCCAGCTTGTCCCCCTCGCCCGTACGGAACACGACACCGTCGTCGTCGATGACGAAGTTGACCGGCTCGACGACCACGCGCCCGTCCTCGGCCGTCCACGCCACCCGGCCCAGCCCGACGGTCCGCATCAGCTCCAGGCAGGCCCCCCGGTCCAGGGTCTCGCTGTTGGACATGTGCGCTCCTTCTCAGCCGAACCGAGACCTCTCCGCACGCTAACCCCGGACGGTCGGGTCGGGGAGGGACCCGGGGCGGAAGGTTCAAGGTTGAGGCCGCAGCGACTTCCGGCCCTTCTCGTCGGGACCATCGGCCCTCGTGCGCCGAACGGCGCCGAAGCACAGTGGTGGTGCGGAAAGCGTCGTCGAGCCGAGACGCGGACCGTCACGGGTGAGTGCGGCATCTGTGCCGTTGGCCCGCCTGTGGGCGTTACGCAGTCTCCCGGTGCCCCCCACGGCACTCTCCCGGGACAGCGGCAACCACCCCTTGCGAAGCAGGGACAGACGCCCACAGCGCGGGCCGACATCACCGAACTGGCAGAGACGTCGCGTGGTTGTTGCGTAGTGGCCCAGGAGGGAGTCGAACCCTCCAACCCCTGCGGGCCGGTTCGTCGGCGCTCCCTTTCCCCTCCGGTACTCGGGTCCTGCGCGGGCCGATCTCATCGTGCTCCCGCCGCATCGTGCCTGTCAGTGACGGAGGTCCCGAACCGGACGTGGTTCTCGTCATACCGGCGCGAACGGCGGCGATTGGCCGTAACTGGCCGTGAACGGCTCAGTCCGGCTCCTCGAAGACGTCGGGGATGCCGTCGGCGTTGGCGTCCACGGACTCCTGTTCGTACAGGCGCCGGTAGGTCCGGTTGCGTGCCCGCAGGAGCGCCGTGGCCAGCAGCGCGGCGAGCAGCGACCCCGCGAGCACCGCGACCTTCACGTGCTCGGTGGTCGTACTGACCGGTCCGAACGCGAGCTCCCCGATCAGCAGCGACACGGTGAACCCGATGCCCCCGAGCACCGACAGGCCCAGCACGTCCACCCAGGCGAGATCGGGGTCGAGCCTGGCGTGGGTGAACCGGCACACCAGGTAGGTGGCCGCGGTGATACCGACGGTCTTGCCCACGACCAGGCTCAGCACCACGCCGACCGCGACCGGGTCGCGCAGAGCGTCGGTCAGGCCGCTCAGGCCGTGGACCGTGACGCCCGCGGAGAACAGCGCGAAGACCGGCACCGCGATGCCCGCCGAGACCGGCCGGAGGCGGTGCTCGAGCCGCTCCGCGGGGCCGGGTCCGTCCTCCTCCGGGCTCCCCGAGGACCTGACCGGCACTGCGAACCCGAGCAGCACCCCGGCGATGGTGGCGTGCACGCCGGACTCGTGGACCAGCACCCACGTGCACGCCGCCAGCGGCAGCAGCACCCACCATCTGAAGACCCCGCGCTGCACGGCCAGCGTGAACAGACCCAGCGGCACCAGCGCGCCCAGCAGTGCCGGCAGGTGCAGGTCGTCGGTGTAGAAGAACGCGATGACGGTGATCGCCAGCAGGTCGTCCACCACGGCCAGCGTCAGCAGGAACGTCCGCATGGCGGCGGGCAGGTGCGTGCCCACTACCGCGAGCACGGCCAGGGCGAACGCGATGTCGGTCGCGGTGGGGATGGCCCAGCCGCGCAGCGCGTCTCCCCCGGCGTCGGCGGTGACCAGGACGTAGATCGCCCCCGGCACCAGCATGCCCACCACGGCGGCCACCACCGGCAGCGCCGCCCGGCGCGGGTCACGGAGGTCGCCGGCGACGAACTCGCGCTTGAGCTCCAGGCCCGCGACGAAGAAGAAGATCGCCAGCAGCCCGTCGGCCGCCCACGCGCCGATGGTGAGGTCGAGATGCAGCGCCGCGGGACCGAGCACGGCGTCGCGAACCGCTGCGTAGGACTGCGACCACGGCGAGTTCGCCCACACCAGGGCCACCACGGTGGCGGCGAGCAACAGCGCACCGCCGACGGTCTCCTTGCGGACGATCTCCGCGATCCGGCGCGTCTCCGGCCAGGACCCGCGGCCCAGCGTCCAGAACGGGCGGCCGGGCGGAGAAGTCATCGATGAGCCCCAATCAGCACACGCTTGTCGTATGCCGACCAGACTTCCCGGCGCACCATGTGCCAGCCTACCGCCGCCACGTCACGTGACCTGCGGAAGACTTGCTCGTTCTCTCTCGTGGCGCTCGGCAGTGGGGTCGACCGCTCGCTGGCCGGCGTACCGGCCGGATCGTTCTAGGGGGATCGATGCGACTCAGCCTGCGGCAGCGCCTGCTCGTAGTTCCCGTGGCCCTGGTCGTGGTGGCCGGCGCAGTGGTCGGCTACACGGCCCTGAACTCCGCCGAGGAGGCGTCCGCCGCGACGTGTGCTCCTGGCTTCATCCCTGTCGAGCAGGTGCTGAACGAGATCCGACGCGAGATGGCCGGTGAGGGTGAGCAGGTGGCGGCAGACGGCGACCCCGATGCCGACGCCGAAGCCGTGACCGATGCCGGCGCGGAGGCCGAGGCGGCCGCCGAGGATGGCGGGGAGCCCGACGCGGAGCTCGCCCGTGAGGCCGTCCGCGAGCTCCCCATGCTGGCGTCGGTGCCCGCGGACGAGTGGTCGCAGAAGTGCGTGCGCAGCAAGCGTCCCGAGTCGCTGAAGGAGCTGCTCGCGCTGTTCGGTGCGCGTGCGATCCCGCGGCTCGCGCCGTACGGCGAGTACGCGCCGGGCGCAGGCCTGGCCGCCGCCCGCGACCGCGCCGCGATGAGCGCCGGAAGCGTGAAGGGCACCGACGGGACCGGCCGCCAGTACGGCCACGGGCCGCTCATCGTCAACGACCCCCGCTACCCCGAGGTCAACGGGCTCGGGCTGGTGAACAACAGCGGTCGGGTCGACAGCTTCGCCTGGGACGCCTCGCACGACCGGCTGTTCGCGGCCGTCGGCAACGGCGGGATCTGGCGGTCCGACGACCTGGCCAAGACCTGGACCAACGCCACCGGCAACCTGCCCACGTCGATCACGGGCGCGGTGGCGTGGACACCGGCCAACGGCGGCACGCTGCTGGCACTGACCGGTGAGCCCACCTTCGGGTCGTCGGCCTACACCGGGATGGGCGCGTACTACTCCACCGACCTCGGCAAGACGTGGACCCGGTCCTCGGGCGTGCCCGACGGCGGTCTGGGCTTCGCGCTGGCGGTCGACCCCGGCAACCCGTCGAAGGTCTACGCGGCCACCCAGCTGGGACTGTTCGAGTCGACCGACGGCGGCCAGACCTACAGCAACACCAACCTGCCCACCGGTGAGTGCTCCGGCGTCACCGACGTGCAGAGCCGCCCGGAGTGCGCGTTCGCCAACGTGGTCACCGATGTCGTGGTGTCCAAGGGCGGTGGTGTCGGCACCACGACCAAGCCCGGCACCGTGGTCGCCACGGTCGGCTGGCGCGGGGGCGACAAGACCAACCCCGACGGCAGCGTCCAGTCGCCGAACAACGGCGTCTACCGGTCCGTCTCGGGCACGCCGAACACGTTCACCCGGCTCGACGCGTCGGGCTTCGCGCCCCAAGACCACATCGGCCGCGTCGAGCTGGGCAACGCCGTCGGCACGGCGCAGGACCACGACGTGCTGTACGCGATCGTGCAGGACGCGAAGCTGCTGAACAACGGCGGTGTGGCCGGCATCGACGCCCCGGAGGGCGCCAAGCCGCCGGTGGGGACCACGGTGCTGAACGGCCTGTACGTGTCGCGTGACTTCGGCGCCACCTGGACGGAGCTGGCCAGCGGCACCGAGCTCGCCGCCGACCCGACGACCGGGTCCGCGCTGTTCGGCTACGGCACCGCCGTGGGCTACCAGCCCGGCGTGCAGGGCTGGTACAACCTGTGGGTCCAGCCCGACCCGACCCGACAGACGGCTTCGGGTGCCCCAACCCGCCTGGCGTTCGGGCTGGAGGAGATCTGGGCCAACGAGGCCGCGCCCGCACCGGTGCCGCTCGACGGCACGGTTCCGGTGAAGTTCCACGTCGTGGGCAAGTACTTCGCCGGCGAGTCCTGCCAGCTGCTCAACGCCGGCCTGCCCGTGTGCCCGACCGACCGGGAGCCGACGGACGACAACCTCACCACCCACCCCGACCAGCAGGACGGCATCTGGGTCGAGGACCCGCTGGTCAAGGGCGGCGTGCAGCTGTTCGTCGGCAACGACGGCGGCGCCTACCGCTACCGGTTCGACACCGACCCCGACAGCGAGCTCGACAACTCGCACTGGGGTCCCGGCGACCAGGACGGCTTCTCCACCCTGATGCCCTACTACGCCGCGATGGCCAAGGACGGCACGGTGTGGGCAGGGTTGCAGGACAACGGCAACATGCGTATCGACCCGTCTACGGGTAAGCAGTATGAGACCTTCGGCGGCGACGGCTTCTTCTCCGCCGTCGACCCGAACAAGTCCGACACCTCCTACGAGGAGTACACCTACGGCGACATCGCGGTGACGACCGACGGCGGCACGTCGTGGACGGACATCGACCCTGGCCTGACCGCGCCCAAGTTCGCGAACCCGTTCGCGATGGACCCCACCGACTCCAAGCACATTCTCACCGCCGGCCGTGAGGTCGTGGAGACGTTGTCGGGACCCAACACCGAGTCCGGGCAGACCCCCGCCGACGAGGCGTCGCCGGGTACGACGACGTGGCGCACGGTCTACGACCTGGGCACGCGCTCACACCCCGGCGACGCGTCCGCGACGTCTACGGCGACCGACCCCGACAACTCGATGTCGGCGGTCGACGTCCAGGGTGACGCGGCGTACGTCGGGTTCTGCGGCCAGTGCGACACCCTCAACAAGCTCGGCCCGTACCCCAACCTGTTCCAGAACGGCCTGGCCACCAACGTTGGCGGCGACCAGGCCCCGGAGAAGGGCACGAGCAAGGGCTGGCACATCGTCTCCGCCGACGGCCTGCCCAACCGCTACATCACCTCGGTGGCGATCGACCCGCGCAACCCGGACAACGTGTTCGTGACTCTCGGCGGCTACACCCGCCGCTGGGCCCCGCCGGGTGCGGTCGGCGACACCAACGCGCAGCTGGGCACCGGACACGTGTTCCGCTCGACCGACGGTGGCCAGAGCTTCACCGACGTCTCCGGCAACCTGCCCGACGCACCGGCGACGTCGGTGGAGCTGCGCGGCGACCAGCTGCTGGTCGGCACCGACGTGGGCGCGTTCGCGTCCCAGACCGGCGGTGCGTACGGCCAGCCGACCTTCGCGCCGCTGAAGGACATCCCCGCCGCGCCCGTCTCGAGCATCGCGCTCAAGCCAGGCGACCCGAACACCGCGGTGCTCGCGGTCTTCGGCCGGGGCGTGTGGACCTACGGCTTCAAGTCGAAGCTCCCGGTGCCCACCGAGCCCCCGGCGACCACCACACCCACGATGGGCACGACGTACCAGTCGTACGACTTCGACGCCGGCGCGCAGGGCTGGACGACGTCGGGCGTGCCCACCTGGCAGCGGAGCTCACCGGGCCACGGCACCGACGCCGCCGATGACCCGGCCGGGTCCGCGTACGCCGTGACCGGGCCGCTCGGCTACGTCGACAACATGGACGCCACGCTCGACTCCCCGGCGGTCACGACGCCCTCCGGCCCGTCGCTGCTGCAGTGGTGGATGCGCCTCGACACCGAGGGCGGGTTCGACTTCGTCAACGTGCAGTGGAGCGCCGACGGCACGAACTGGCACAGCCTGGGCGCCTACTCCGGGAAGAACGGCGCCGCACCCGGCTGGGAACGCTTCGCGGTGCCGTTCGACTCCCCCGGCGGTGATCTGCGGTTCCGCTTCGAGTTCACGTCAGACTCGCTGTGCTCGGGGGCCGGCGGGCCGATCTGCTCCTCGCCCGACGGCTGGGACGGCGCCCACGTAGACGACGTGGCCGTGGGTGCGCCCACGCCCTAGCCACCTGGTCACGGTGTTGTGGCTGGGGAAATGGACCCCCCAGAAGACGGGAGGAGAGTTTCCCCAGCCGCATCAGCCGGTCGTTCGGGCGTACGATCGCCGCACGCGCACAGGGAGGGTTCCATGAGCGAACAGGCGCAGTCAGCAGTCGACCCGACCTTCTACCGCAACGCCGCGGAGGCGATCGACGCACCGCCGGAGCGGCTCGCCTACGTGGTCGCGTTCGACCGGGCGGGTGAGAGCTCCGACGCACTCGTCACCGTCGACGTCGACCCGGCGTCGGGCACGTACGGCCAGGTTGTCGGCTGGGGTGACCTGCCGACGCGCGGCGACGAGCTGCACCACTTCGGCTGGAACGCGTGCAGCAGCGCGCTGGCACACGAGGGCCACTCGATGGACGGCCTGCAGCGCAGGTTCCTGCTGCTGCCGGGCCTGCGTTCGTCGAACGTGCATGTCTTCGACACGCAACCCGACCCCGCGAACCCCACGCTGCACAAGACGATCGAGGCAGCCGAGCTCGCGGCGAAGGCGGGCTACTCGCGCCCGCACACGCTGCACTGCGGGCCGGACGGCGTGTACCTCACCTGCCTGGGCGGAGCCGACGGCGCAGAGGGACCGGGCGGGATCGCGGTGCTCGACCACGACAGCTTCGACGTCGTCGGCCGCTGGGAGAAGGAACGCGGACCGCAGTACCTGGCGTACGACGCCTGGTGGCACCTGAACCAGAACACGCTGGTGAGCAGCGAGTGGGGCACACCCTCGATGATCGAGAACGGCGTAGACCCGGCACTGCTGCTCGGCAACCACTACGGGCACTGCCTGCACTTCTGGGACCTCGCCGAGGGCAGACACGTCCAGCAGGTCGACCTCGGCGCCGAGCACCAGATGGTGCTGGAGCTGCGGCCCTCGCACGACCCGGAGGCAACCTGGGGGTTCGTGGGCGTAGTGGTCAGCACCGAGGACCTGTCGGCGTCGGTCTGGCGCTGGCACCGCGACGACGGCCAGTGGAGCGCCGACAAGGTCATTACCATCCCCGCGGAGCCTGCCGAGAGGGACCAGCTCCCGCCGGCGCTGCAGCCGTTCGGCGCGGTGCCCCCGCTGGTCACCGACATCAACCTGTCGGTCGACGACCGCTACCTGTACGTCTCGTGCTGGGGAACCGGCGAGCTCAAGCAGTACGACGTGTCCGACCCGGCCCGACCGCGCGAGACCGGCTCCGTCCGGCTCGGGGGCGTCGTCGACCGGGCGGCACACCCGGCACGCCCCGACCAGCGGCTCGCGGGAGCGCCGCAGATGGTCGAGGTGAGCCGCGACGGCCGGCGGATCTACCTGACCAACTCGCTGTACGGCGCCTGGGACGACCAGTTCTACCCCGACGGCGTCGGTGCCTGGATGGCCAAGATCGACACCGACCCCGACGCCGGCGGCGGACTTCGCGTCGACGAGAGGTTCTTCCTGGAGGGCGACGACTTCCGCGGGCGCCGGGCCCACCAGGTGCGACTGCAGGGCGGCGACGCCTCGTCCGACTCGTACTGCCACCGATAGCGCGGCAACGTACCTCGGCGGTGTGAGCCGGGACACGACCTGCAATTCTTGACTAAGTTAATTCACTTAGTACTGTTGCGCCATGCCCAGCGGTACTAGCTCCCTGCAGATCACAGTCCTGTGCGGCAACCCCCGCCGCGGCTCGCGCACGCTCGCGGTCGCCGAACGCGTCGCCGACACCCTCGCCGACGCGGTGGCCGCGGAGCACGTGGACTCGGCACGGACGACCATCGACCTGGCCTCGCTCGGCAACGGCGTGCTCGACCCGTCGGCAATCCCGGTGGGTGAGGCGCTGGTGACCGTGCGGTCCAGCGACCTGCTGGTGGTGGCGACCCCGGTCTACAAGGGCGCCTACACCGGCCTGCTCAAGCTGTTCCTCGACGAGCTTCCCCACCGCGCTCTCGACGGGGTGACGGCGGTCCCGGTGACCGTGCAGCGCGCGCCCGACCACCTGCTCGCGGTGGACGTGCACCTGCGTCCGCTGCTCGTCGAGCTCGGCGCCGCCGTACCCACACGGGCGGTCGCCCTGCTGGAGGAGCAGCTCACCGACGGCGGCCCGGACCCCGTACGGCTCTGGGCGGACACCCAGGCGCCGCTCGCCGTGCAGTCGGCCCGCAGCCGCTCGCCTCGCGAGGTCCCCGCCTGACTGCAAGGCCCCCAACGGAGAGGACGACCCCTCAGTGAGCACCCGGACCATCGACGCGCCGGCGTCCGCCATCGTCATCCGCGACTCGGCCGGGGCCGTGCGCGCGGCCACCGACCTCGCGGCCACGTTCTCGGTCGAGGCCGCCGAGCGTGACCTGCAGCGCCGCCTGCCGGACCGAGAGATCGAGCAGCTGTCCGCGGCCGGCCTGTACGGCATCACGATCCCGCGCGAGTACGGCGGCGCCGATGTGCCGCCGTCGACCGTGGCTGAGGTGGTGCGCCTGCTGGCGACCGCCGACCCCAACATCGCGCAGATCCCGCACAGCCACTTCGTGTACGTCAACCTGCTCAAGGTCGCCGCCTCCGCCGCCCAGCAGAAGCTGCTGTTCGGCGAGATCCTGCGCGGCCGCCGGATGGCGAACGCGCAGTCGGAGCGGAACAGCCGTACCGTCACCGCGATCCAGACGACGCTTCGGCCGCGCGGTGCGCACGCGTTCCTGCTCGACGGCGAGAAGTTCTACTGCACCGGGGCCCTGTTCGCCCAGTGGATCCCGGTGCTCGCACGCCTCGACGACCCGCACGGCGAGTCGGGTCTGGCCGAGGGCGAGTACGTCACGTACGTACCGGCCGACACAGCCGGTGTCACCGTCGAGGACGACTGGGCGGGCATGGGACAGCGGGTCACCGCGAGCGGGACGGTGCGCCTGCGCGACGTCGAGGTGGACCCGTCGTGGGTGGTGCCCCGGTCCCCGGCGTTCTCCCGTCCGCACAGCTACGGCGCGTTCGCGCAGCTGCTGCACGCCGCGATCGACGTCGGGATCGCACGCGGCGCGCTCGACGACGCCGTGACGTTCGTGAACACCAGGAGCCGGCCGTGGTTCGAGGCGAAGGTCGACCGCGCCGCCGACGACCCGCTGCTGGTGCAGCGCTTCGGGACGCTCGCCGTCGAGGTCACCACGTGCGAGGCGGTGCTCAAGACCGCCGCCGAGGCGGTCGACTTGGCCTTCGAGCACCAGACCGACGACAACGCCGCCGCGGCCTCGGTCGCCGTGGCCACCGCACGGGCCGTGAGCGAGCGGGCCTCGACCGCCGTCGGCGACGCGCTGTTCGAGGTCGCCGGCACGCGCTCCGTGCTCGCCGAGCTCAACCTGAACCGGCACTGGCGCAACGCCCGCACGCACACGCTGCACGACCCGGTGCGGTGGAAGTACCAGCACATCGGCCAGTACGTCCTCAACGGCGTCGCGCCGCCTCGCCACGGGCTGGTCTGACGCGCGCCGGGAACGCGCGCCCGACCACAAGCCGTCGTGCCGCGCCTACCCTCCCTGTCACCCGCGTGCGCCATCGCGTCGTCGCGGGTCGCGGAGTCGCCGATACTGTCGACCCGTTCCCCCGGAACGGGTGCCGTGCAGAGGAGGGCCAGGCGATGTCCGTACGACATCTCGCAGAGATCACGGTCGAGCAGATGGCGCAGCGAACGCAGGCCATACTGCTGCTGCCGCTCGGGTCGACCGAGCAGCACACGACGCACCTGCCCATGGGCACCGACACGACCATGGCCCACAGCGTCGCGGAGAGCGCCGCCGCGCAGGCGGGTGAGCGCCTCGACCTGGTGGTCGGGCCGCCGCTGCCGTACGGCATCTCCGGTCACCACGTGTTCGCCGGTGCGGCCTCGCTGCGGCCGGCGACGTACCAGCAGGTGCTGCTCGACCTGCTCGGCTCGATGTCGGAGTCGGGATTCTCGCGGTTCTTCCTGCTCAACGGCCACGGAGGCAACCACGACAGCCTCGGCGTCGTGGCGAAGACCGCTCCGCTCGACCTCGACGTCAGCGTGGCCGTCTGCTCCTACTGGAACACCGTCACCGGCCGGCTGTCCGACCTCGGCATCGAGGCCGACGACCTGCCAGGACACTCAGGCATGTTCGAGACCAGCCTGATGCTGGCCGTGCGTCCCGACCTCGTGGACATGGAGCGCGCGCCCGTGCAGCAGCACGGCCCGCCTCCGGTGTGGCACCGTCCGCTGCCCGACGGGCTGGAGGTGCAGATGCCGGGCGAGTGGCCGAGAGTGCGTGGCTACTCCGACCCGGCAACGGACGCCACCGAGGCTCTGGGCAAGGACATCTTCGCGCGAGTGTCGCGGGAGGTCGCTGCGGCGATCGAGTGCTTCGCGCGGGTGACCGACGAACGCAGCGGTCGCGAGCAGCGGCAGGGGTAAGCACCCGCCGCTGTCGGACGTTCAGCGCAGGCCGACCTCCGCGTGCGCGGTGCCGTCGAGGTGCCACCGGTGCTCCGGCCGCCACTGCTTGGCCGTACGGCGGGAGAGGCTCACGTCCGCGACGGCCCTCTCGCTGTTGTGGCACACCAGCGCAGCGCCATCCGGGTCGGCGTAGTCCACGGCGACGGTCTCGTCGGCCGGCATTGTCACCTCGACGTGAAGTGCGCGGTCGCCCACGCGCCCGTGCACGGTCCAGGCGGGCAGGTCGACGGTGGCGCGCAGGCTCAGGGCCGCTCGCAGGCTTGCGCGCGGCCAGTCCTCACCGCCGACCCTGAGCCGGACGAACGGGAGCGGCCGCAGCCTGTCCAGGCCTGGGCGGGTCGACACCGCGGCGACGATCTCGCACACGTCGCCGTCGCCGAGGTCAGCGTGCAGCCACGCCCACCGCCGGGCGTTGCCGTGCCCGTAGATCCGCGCCGTCGCACCCGGTGCCCCCGTCAGCTCGAGGACGCGGTCACCGTGTCGCACGGTTCCGCGGAACCGCTCGGCCGGGTGGGGGACGATCTGCGCGGCGGGCAGCAGCTCGCGGTGCCACGCCCACCGCGGGAACGTGTACAGCGGACGCTGCGACGCGCCTGGCGGAGAAGTCGCGCCGGTGGGCGTGAGGTCCCACGACAGCTCTCCCGCCTCACCACGCAGCCCGGCCGCTGTCACGTCGGCCGCGGCGCAGGAGAACCCCGAGACGGGCGACGACCAGGGCTGCGGCCCGAACCGCGCGAGCACCGGCGTCTCACCGGGCGGGAACACCGCGGCCCAGCCGTGCGCGTGCGCATAGGTGCCGTCGCTGGGAGCCACCAGCTCGTGGTGCACCCACACACCGGTCCCGGTCGCCGGGTCGGTGACCGTCGTGTACCAGACCTCCAGGCGTCCCGGCTGTCCGCGCCACCGGGAGCGGAAGAGGTCCTCGCCGGATGTGCTCACGGGAACGGTCCTCTCGCTCGGCGGCGGTGCGCCCACAACCTAGCGCCGACGACCCGGGCGCCGTCCTACCCGCCGCTCAGCGGGACCGGCCGCACGCGGGGGTAGCCGACCGGCAGGATGTAGGTCCCCCGCTTGTGGCGGTACAGGACCCGCCATTGCCAGTACCCGCGGTAGGCGAACGGCGCGCGCTGCATGGTGCGGGCGAACGCGCTGACCGCTCGCACGTAGTAGTTCGACGGGTTGTAGTGGTACAGGGCGCCGGCCATGTCGCCGGGTGCGCCGTTGGCCACGAGAAGGCGCGCAGCGGCGAGGATCGCGTCGTGCGGGTCGTTGATGTCGCCGCCGGCGCCGTACACGTCCCAGGTCGAGGGGAGGAACTGCATCGGGCCGAGCGCGCCGGCCGTGCTGGGTCCGCGGATGCGGCCCATGCGGGACTCGACGAGGTGGACCGCGGCCAGGTAGGTCCACGGCACGCCCGTGCGGCGCTGCGCCTGCTTGTAGTAGCCGAGCAGCTCCTTCGGCGGCGGTGGCGCGAGGATGTGCCAGGGCGGCATCTTCGGCTGCGGGTCGGTGAGCTTGCGCAGCAGCTGGGTCGCGCGGACGGCGTTCGCGGTGACCATGGCCGTCTGCGGCCGCAGGTGTGCCTGCACCCGGTGCCGGAAGGCGTCGGGGGCGGTGGCGAGGCTGTGCACGGCGAGCTGCTGCAGCTCCCCCGCCTTCCGCACCTCGACGGCGTCGGCCTTCGGGTCGCGCAGGGTGGTGGCGACCCGCTCGAGCTGGGCGGCCAGCGCGGCGGCGTCGTGCATGGCAGGCATCGTCGGCAGCGGTGGCTCGGCGGCACCGGCACGTGGGGCCGGAGTGCGCTGCCGGGCAGGCGGTTGCGGCTGCGCCGACGAGGGCGCACCGGTCGTGCGCTGCGGTGCGGCCGTGTGCTCGGGAGCCTGCTGGCCGCTGCAGGCCACGACCAGACAGGCGCCGGTCGCGAGCGCCAGGGCCCGGCGAGCCATGGCGCGACGCCCCCGTGGGTGTACTCGCATCCCCGTGTCCTACCCCGGTTGGCGCGTTGCGTAGACCTGCCGTCCGGTTTGTCCCTATGGAACGCGCCACTCGACACGCGCCACCGCGCAGCCGGATCAGCTCGACCCCAGGTTCGCGGGCGGCCCGGTCGAGGCACGCACGGTCAGCTGCGTGGGCAGCACCAGCGTCGGCGGGTCGACCGAGCGCTGGGGGATCTGCCGGACGACCGCCTCGACCGCACGGGCACCGGTGTCCTCGGTGCGCTCGCAGAGAGTGGTCAGCGGCGGGTTGCAGAAGCTGGCGCCGAAGATGTCGTCGAACCCCACCACGCTCAGGTCGCCGGGCACGACCACGCCCCGATGCGCCAGCCGGCGGAGCACGCCGATGGCGAGCATGTCGTTGTGGCACACGACCGCGGTGGCGCCCGAGGTGAGCACCGCGTCCGCCGCGGCGGGACCGCCCGCCAGCGTCGGCAGGTAGGGCCCGAACCGGCTGGCGGAGAGCCCGCGGTTCTCGGCCGCGCGGCGGAGGCCGGCCCACCTGCGTGCGCCCGACCACGACTCCGCCGGACCGCCGGCGAACACGAACGACCGGTGGCCGTACGACGCCAGGTGGTCGACGATCTGCTCGGTGCCGGTGTCGAAGTCGCTGACAACGCAGGCGAGGCCCGGCGTCGCCCGGTTGACCAGCGCGATCGGGTTCAGGTCCGCGGCACGGTGGAGTTTATCGTCGGGCAGACGAGAGGCGCTGAGGACGAACCCGTCGACCGTCCGGCCCAGGCGCGAGACGAGCTCCTCCTCCCGCGCGGGGTTCTCTTCGGTGTCGCCGAGCACGAGGGTGAGCCCGGCGGCCGCGGCAGCACGCTCGGCGCCCTTGATCACGCCGGCGAAGAAGGGGTTGGTGATGTCGGGGACCAGCAGCGCGATGGTCCTCGTACGGCCGGACTCGAGCGCCTGGGCGGCGGGGTTCGGCGCGTACCCGAGCTCGTCGGCCACCGCGAGGACGTGCTCGCGGGTGTGCGCGTTGACCCGCCCCGGCCGGGAGAACGCCCGGGAGACGGTGGAGGGCGCGACGCCCGCCGCCGCCGCGACGTCGACGATCGTGGCTCTCCGGCGCGGTCCTCGTGGGGGCATGCGGGCAGTCTGGCAAATTATGGCAAACGCTTGCCACCCCTTCGGGCCGCTTCTAGCGTCACCGACCACTCAGTGACCCAGGACACGGTCCCCGACCCCGCGACGGAGACCCGTACGTCCCGCAAGGAGGACCGACACATGGCAGGCGCCAGGGAAGTGGCACGGACACCCCGGAAGGCCGCGATCGCGGCCTGGACCGGCAGCGCCCTCGAGTATTACGACTTCGCGATCTACGGGACCGCCTCGGCGCTGGTCTTCCCCCAGATCTTCTTCCCGGAGGGCAACGACACCGCCGCGACCGTGGGCGCCTTCGCCACGTTCGGGGTGGCCTACGTCGCCCGGCCCATCGGCTCCTTCCTGATGGGTCACGTGGGCGACCGGCTCGGTCGCAAGAAGGTGCTGATCGCGACCCTGCTGCTGATGGGCGCCTCGACATTCCTCGTCGGCTGCCTGCCCACCTACCCCCAGGTCGGGCTGCTGGCGCCCATCCTGCTGGTCGCCCTGCGGATCCTGCAGGGCCTCTCCGCCGCCGGGGAGCAGGCCGGCGCGAACTCGATGTCGTTCGAGCATGCTCCCGACAACCGCCGCGGATTCTTCACCAGCTTCACCCTCAGCGGCACCCAGGGCGGCCAGGTCATCGCACCGGCCGTCTTCCTGCCCCTGGCCGCGGTGCTCCCCGACGACGCGCTGCTGTCGTGGGGCTGGCGGGTGCCGTTCTGGATCAGCGCCATCATGGTCGTCGTCGGTTTCATCATCCGGCGTTCGCTCGACGAGACGCCGGAGTTCCGGGCCGAGGCCGAGGACGCCGCCGTGCCTCGCGCCCCGCTGGGTGTGCTCTTCCGCCACCACTGGCAGGGCGTGCTGCGCGTCTTCTTCGCCGCGTTCATCGCCACCGTCAACACCATGTTCGCGGTGTTCGCGCTCGAGTTCGCGACTTCCAGCGACGTCGGCATGAGCGACACGTTCATGCTGTGGGTGGCGATCGTCGCGAACGTCGTTGCGGTGTTCGTGATCCCGTTGTGGGCGAGGCTTTCCGACCGCATCGGGCGCAAGCAGGTGTTCGTGACCGGCGTCGTGGGCAGCGCGATCCTGGTGTTCCCGTTCCTCAACGCGGTCTCGCGAAGTGACGAGGCGATGACCATGATCGTCGGCGTCCTGCTGGCCGGGTTCATCTACAGCATGCCCAACGCGGTGTGGCCCGCGACGTACGCCGAGTACTTCCCGACCAGCGTCCGGCTGTCCGGCATGGCGGTCGGCACGCAGTTCGGGTTCGCGCTGGCCGGGTTCACCCCCACCATCGCCGCCGCGCTGCTCGCCGGCGACACGGCCAACTGGGTCAACGTCGCGGTCTTCACCGCCGGTGCATGCGTGATTTCGGCGATCGCGGCGATCACCGGTCCCGCTAGCACGCACCGCATCCCCACCCCCGAGGTCGGCTCGCGTACCAGCGGCAGGTCTCGTCTGGTGACGGAGCCCGCGTGACCAGAGCCGACGGCTCCGGGGGGCACGCCGACGGCCAGACGTCGTTCCTCCTCGGCCTTGTGGGCGTGGGGATCGGCGCGTCGCTGACGCCGGCCATGCAGGTCCGCGAGGGTCGCGAGGCGGGTCTCGCGGTGAGCTACCGCCTCATCGACGCGGGCCGGCTCGGCCTGGGTGTCGAGGACCTGCCGGACCTCATCACGTGGGCGCAGCGACTCGGCTTCGACGGGCTCAACATCACCCACCCGTTCAAGCAGGCGGTGGTGCCGCTGCTGGACGAGCTGTCCCAGGACGCCGCCGACCTCGGCGCGGTGAACACGGTGCTGTTCCGCGACGGCCGCCGGTTCGGCCGCAACACCGACTGGTCGGGGTACGGCCGGGCGTTCCGGTCGGTGCTGCCCGACGCGGTGCACGACCGGGCGGTCCTCGTCGGCGCGGGCGGCGCTGGGGTGGCCGTGGGGTACGGCCTGCTCGCCCAGGGCGCCGAGCACGTCGCCGTCCTGGACACCGACGTGGAGCGCGCCGACGCGTGCGCCGTACGGCTGGCGAAGCGGTTCGGTGACGGCCGGGTGTCGGTGGTCGAGGACCTGGGCGGGGCTCTCGAGGAGTCGCACGGGCTGGTCAACGCGACGCCCGTCGGCATGCGCGGGCACCCCGGCATGCCGGTCCCTCCCGACCTGGTGCACGACGGGCTGTGGGTGTCCGACGTCGTCTACTTCCCGCTGGAGACCGAGCTGACCACACTCGCCCGCGAACGGGGCTGCCGGGTCCTGCCCGGCGGCAGCATGGCCGTGCAGCAGGCGGTCGGAGCGTTCGAGTACTTCACCGGACGGCCGGCCGACGCCGAGCGCATGACCCGGCACTTCGAGGAGCTCACGGCCTGATGCGCAAGAGCATCGCGACCGTCTCGCTCAGCGGCCTGCTGGCCGACAAGCTGACCGCGATCGCGCGGGCCGGGTTCGACGGCGTCGAGGTCTTCGACAACGACCTGGTCGCATCGCCGCTGTCACCGAGAGAGGTCGCCGCCCGGTGCGCCGACCTCGGCCTCACGGTCGAGCTGTTCCAGCCGCTGCGCGACATCGAGTCGCTGCCTCCAGAGCTGTTCGAGGAGGCGCTCCACCGGATGCGGGTCAAGCTGGCGGTGATGGAACAGCTCGGGGTGTCGACGGTGCTGGCCTGTTCCAACGTACGGCCGGACGCGGTGGCCGACCGCGACCTCGCGGCGGCACAGCTGCACGCGGTCGGCGAGTTGGCCGCCGAGCACGGCGTGACGGTCGCCTACGAGGCGCTCGCGTGGGGCCGACATGTCAACCGGGTCGGCCAGGCCTGGGATGCGGTCGTACGCGCCGACCATCCGGCGGTCACGCTCGCGGTCGACACCTTCCACATGCTCGCCCGCGGTGACGGCGGGTCCGCACTCGCCGGCGTGCCGGGCGAGCGCATCGGCTTCCTGCAGGTGGCAGACGCCCCACTGCTGGAGATGAGCGTGCTGGAGTGGAGCCGGCACTTCCGCTGTTTCCCGGGACAGGGCGCCCTTGACGTCACCGGTGTCGTGGCGGCCGTCCTCCGCGCCGGCTACCGCGGCCCGCTGTCGCTGGAGGTGTTCAGCGACGTGGTTCGCGAGGTCGAGCCGGGAACCACCGCCCGCGACGCCATGCGGTCGCTGCTGTTCCTGGAGGACCAGCTCGCCGGTGTCGTACGCGGGCCCGCCGCCGAACTGGTGTCCGCGGCACCGCCACCCGCGCAGACCGACGCGGCCTTCCTGGAGGTCGCCAGCCCCCGCGGCGACGACACCACAGGGCGGCTGCTGCAGGGCCTGGGCTTCGAACCCGTCGGACGCCACCGCACCAAGGCCGTCACCTGGTGGCGCAACGGCGACGCCCACGTCGTGGTCAACGAGTCCGACCCGACACCCGGAGCGCTCGCCACGGCGGTCGGCGTCACCGCGCCGCCGGTCGGTGCGGTGGCCGACCGGGCGAAGGACCTGTTGTGGCCGGCGGTGGACGCCATGCGCGCGGCCGAGGACGCACCGCTGCCGGGCATCACGTCGCCCTCAGGGCTGCACGTGTTCGTCAGCGACGTGCGCGGCAGCCGCGACGACTGGCAGCAGGACTTCCTCGTCACCGACGACCCGGGCCGGGACGGGGCCGGCACCCTGCGCGGGATCGACCACGTCGGTGTCGCCGTGCGGCCCGAGCAGCTGAACGAGGAGGTCGCGTTCTTCCGCACGCTGTTCGACCTCTCCCCCGGAGCGGTCGAGGAGTTCATGGAGCCGCACGGCCGACTGCGCAGCCGTGCGCTGCGACCGGCCAAGGGCGACCTGCGCGTCGTCCTCAACGTCGCCGACACCGGACCCGGCCACGACGCACCGCTCGGCGTCAACCAGGTGGCGTTCGCCTGCGCCGACGTGGCGGCCGTCGTACGCATGCTGCGGTCGCGCGACGTGCCGCTGATGTCGGTGCCGGACAGCTACTACACCGACCTCGACGCGCGCTTCGGCCTGGACGACGACGTGCTCGACGAGCTGCGCGAGCATCAGCTGCTCTACGACCGCAGCGGCGGCGGAGAGCTGCTGCACGCCTACACCCACGTGCTGCCGACCGGCTTCTACGTCGAGCTGCTCGAACGCCGGGGTGGCTACGACGCGTACGGCAGCCCCAACACGCACGTGCGGCTCGCGGCACAGTCGACGGCGTGAGCCTTCGGCGTGGGACCACAAGCCATGTAACCGGGTCGCGTGGGCGCCTCCCGTGGCGTATGAACCTCGGGAACGGCCCACTCGCCTTGGTGGGGCCCTCCGCGCCGGTGGTGGAAGCCGCCCTGTCGGCACCGGTTGCTGGCATGGGGCGGCCAGTTGGTCCTTCTGAACCCGCACCCGCCGCTTGTCGGCTCACGGCCGCCTGACGCTGCGTTTCAGACGGGCAGCTAGGAGACGGTTGGGGAGCGTTTCCTGTCGGGTTCCGCGCCGCCGGACTCGGGTCCCACCACCAGCCATGTAACCGGGGCTTACGGTTCCTTTCCTCGGCGTATGAACCCCGGGAAGGGACCACACGCCGAGGGAAGCCCGTTGGTGCCAGCGCCGGACCCCGTCGTGACGCGCCACACTCCACTCGTGACGCGCCAAGATTCTTGCAAGATGTGCGGGAATCTTGACGCGTCACCACATCGCGACGGCGGACGCCAACCCGGAATCTTGACGCGTCACCACATGTCGGACGGCTAGCCGGGAACAACCACGAACACGTGCAGGGTGCGCGGCCCGTGCACGCCCTCGACCCGGTCGAGCTCGATGTCGCTGGTCGCGGACGGGCCACTGACCCAGGTCTGCGGCCGATGCGGGTCGAGCACGGACACCGCCTGCGGCACGTCGTGGACGACCTGGTCCTCCCGTAGCACGCAGACGTGCACGTCGGGCACCAGGCTCAGCGCGCGCCGGCCCTGACCCGGTCCGTGGTCCAGCACGATGGTGCCGGTGGTCGCGACCGCGACGGCCGCGGTGGTGACGACCGCGTCGACGCCGTCCAGCTCGGCGGTGGACAGGCCGCTGTCGCGTACGCCGCGGTCCACGGTCCAGGGGAAGCCGTCGGGCACCACCACGCGCTCCATCCCCTCGAGGGCGGAGGCGAGCCGGTCCGCGAGGTCGCTCTCCGTGCAACGCTGCGCGGTCGCGCGGTAGTCGGTGACGCGTTCCAGGAACAGGTCGACCAGCTCGGCCGCCGACGGTGTCGAGGCGCGGTCGCGGTAGCCCCCCGGGACCGGCTGCAGCGACGGGCGCGGCTCCCCGAGTGCGTCGCGTACCCGGCCCAGGATCTCCTCACGCGCGCTCATCGCTGCCCCCTTCCCGATGCGTGCGTGCCCACCAGGCCCGGAACGACTCCGGTGGCGGCGCGGGCGCGTCCCGGGCGTCGCCCCACAGCGATGCCGGCCAGGGCAGGCGCCTGAGCACTTGTCGTCCACCTGACGAGGCACGGCGACCCGTTCGGCGCAGCACACGACCCACCGCGCCGACGCCGCGTTCGACCCGCGCGAGCCGCCGGTGGTCCCCGAGCGCCCATGAGGCGGCCCTCATCGCCACCGCCTCCGGCTTCGGCGGCCGGTCACCGCGGTGGGCGTCGACCACCTCCGACCGCAGATGCACCAAGACCTCGGGGATGTCGATGCGCACCGGGCACACCTCGAAGCAGGCGCCGCACAGCGACGACGCGTACGGCAGCGAGTCGGTCTGCGGGTCGGCACCGGGTCCCTTCAGCAGCGGGTTGAGGATCGCGCCGATCGGTCCGGGGTAGACCGACCCGTACGCGTGGCCGCCCGTGCGCTCGTACACCGGGCACACGTTCAGGCAGGCCGAGCACCGGATGCAGCGCAGCGCCTGGCGACCGACCTCGTCGGCGAGCGCGCGCGTGCGCCCGTTGTCGAGCAGGACCACATGCATCTCCTGCGGACCGTCTCCGGGGGTGACGCCCGACCACGTCGAGGTGTACGGGTTCATCCGCTCACCGGTGGACGAGCGCGGCAGCAGCTGCAGGAACACGTCGAGGTCCGCCCACGTCGGCACCACCTTCTCGATGCCCACGACCGACACGAGCACCTCCGGCAATGTCAGGCACATCCGTCCGTTGCCCTCGGACTCGACGACCACCAGCGTGCCCGTCTCGGCGACCGCGAAGTTCGCACCCGAGACCGCCATCCGCGCGTCGAGGAACTTCTGCCGCAGGTGCGAGCGCGCGGCAGCGGTGAGCTCGGCCGGCTCGTCGGACAGGTCGTCCGGTGCGGGGCGCCCGACCTGCCGCATCCGGTCGCGGAATATCTCGCGGATCTCGGCGCGGTTGCGGTGGATCGCGGGCACCAGGATGTGGCTGGGCAGGTCGTCGCCGAGCTGCACGATCAGCTCGGCGAGGTCGGTCTCCCACGCGGCCACCCCGTGCTCGGCGAGCGCCTCGTTGAGGCCGATCTCCTGGGTCGCCATCGACTTGACCTTCACGACCTCGTCGATGTGGTGCTGGCGTGCGACGTCGGCGACGACCGCGCACGCCTCCGCGGCGTCACGGGCCCAGTGCACCACGACGCCGCGCTCCGTCAGGGACGCCTCGAGCTGCAGGAGTCGCTCGTCGAGCCGCGCGAGGGTGTTGTCCTTGACCGCCGCGCCGGCCAGCCGCAGCTCCTCCCACGCCTCGACCTCCCCGACGACGGACGCGCGCTTGGCCCGGATGGTCGAGGTGGCGTGCGCCAGGTTCTGCCGGAGCTGGGAGTCGGCCAGCGCGCTGCGCGCCGCGGTCGGGAACGCGGGCATCCCCACGAACGTCGCGGTCATGCGCTCACCACCTCTTCCGTGTCCGATGCGGGTGACTCCTCGGTGCTCGCTAAGACTTCGGCGAGATGCATCACCCGCATGCCCGAGCGCTGCCGCGACAGCACACCGCCGATGTGCATCAGGCACGAGTTGTCGCCGGCGACCAGCACCTCGGCACCGGTGTCGCGTACGTGCCGTGCCTTGTCGGCACCCATGGCCACCGAGACGTCGGCGTTCTTGACGGCGAACGTGCCGCCGAAGCCGCAGCACTCCTCCGCCGCGGGCAGCGGCTCGAGGCGCAGCCCGCGCACCGCCTGCAGCAGCCGGGTCGGCCGGTCACCGACGTGCAGCATCCGCAGCGAGTGGCAGGTCGGGTGGTAGGTGACCCGGTGCGGGAAGTACGCACCGACGTCGACGACGCCCAGCACGTCCACGAGGAACTCCGACAGCTCGTACGTCCGTGGCGACACGGCCGCCACCGCGTCGGCGAGGGCGTCGTCGCCGCTGCGCTGCGCCACCAGCCGGTGCTGGTGCCGCACCGACCCGGCGCACGACCCCGACGGCGTGACGACGGCGTCGTACCCGGCGAACGCCTCGACGTGGTTGCGCACCAGCGGCACGGCCTCGTCGAGGTAGCCGGTGTTGACCATCGGCTGCCCGCAGCACGTCTGCCCGACCGGGAAGTCCACGTCGACGCCCAGCCGGCGCAGCAGCCGCACCACCGCCTTCCCGGTGTCGGGGAACAAGGTGTCGTTGATACACGTGACCATGACTGCGACCCGCATGGGTGTCACTGTGGCACGGCCGCCTTTTTCATGCTCTCCGCCTCGTCCCAGCCGTGGTCCGCGGGGCTGGGTTCGTACCGCCGCAGGCGGTGCGTACGCCCCACCAGGTCGCGCATCGCCCCCAGGTCCGGCAGCGCGCGCCAAGCGACCGGGCCTGCACCAGCACGTTGCCCAGCGCGGTCGCCTCGACGGGCCCGGCGAGCACCGGCAGGCCGCACGCGTCCGCGGTCAGCCGGCACAGCAGCGACTTGAGCGCCGACCCGGCCCGGTCCTACTTCGCTGTGTGTCCGGACGAAACCAGGAGGACGAGCTCCGAACCGTCCGCCGTCGCGCCCGGCGCCGGGTAGCTGCCGAGCACGGTGTCCTTGCTCGCAGCGGAGTCGACGGGGACCTTCTTGACGTGCACCTCCTGGGCCTTCAGCCGTTCCTCCACGTCGTGCGCGTCCGCGCCGACGACGTCGCTGGGGACTCGGTAGGACCCGCCCTCTTCGGAGGGTTTTCCGTTGCTGACAAGGAGCACGACGGTCTCCCCCGGTGTCAGCGGCTGCCCTGGACGGGGCAGTGACGCCACCACGGACTCCTTGGGCGACGAGGACTCGACGTCGGCCTTCGTCACCTCGTAGCCGCGGGCCTTGAGCCGCTCCTCGACCGTCTTGGCGTCCCCGCCGATGACGCCGTTGGGCACTACCGGACCGGAGGGTTTGTTGTCGGGCTTGGAGCTGTCTTGGTCCGGGCTACTCCGCTCAGAGGGGGTCGACGCCGGGTGCGACGTCGACGGGGACCGTTGCCGGCGTACGGGAGCGGTCTGTCCGGACCCGCCTGAGGACGGCCCGGCCGACGGCTGCTGATCCGATCTCGTCGTCATGACGAGCAGCGCTGCGACTGCCGCCAGTGCCGCGAGGCCGGCGACCCAGGCCAGCATGCGCCGACGTCCCGGTGCACTCCCTGCTGTTCCGACTGCCGGCCCCGTGCCGCCGGGCGGGTACAGCGGGGCTGTGGCCGGCGCGTTCAGCGACTTCACGAGCGCATCGGCCATCTCGCCGGCGTCGCGGAACCGCTCCTCGGGTTCCTTGGCGGTGGCTCGTGCCACGACCTCGTCCAGCGCGGGCGGCACGCCTGGGGTCGACGCGCTCGGCGGTGGGACACGCTCGTGCAGGTGCCGCAACGCGACCGCTACCGGCGACTCCCCGGTGAACGGGAGCTCGCCGGTGAGCATCTGGAACAGCACCACTCCTAGCGAGTACAGGTCAGACCTGGGGCCCGCCGGCTCGCCGCGTGCCTGCTCCGGCGACAGGTACTGCGCCGTGCCCAGCAGCGCGCCGGTGTGGGTCAGCGATGCCTGACCCAGCGTCCGCGCGATGCCGAAGTCGGTCACCTTGACCTGACCGCGCTGGTCGACTATCACGTTGGCGGGCTTGACGTCGCGATGCACGATGCCTGCGGTGTGTGCCGCCGACAGGGCCTCGCACACCTGGGTGGTGACGTGCACGGCGTCGTCGGGCGAGAGGCGACCACGCTCCCTCAGCAGCCGCGACAGGTCGGCGCCAGGCACCAGCTCCATGACGATGAAGTGCTGCTGGCCGTCCTGGCCGTAGTCGTAGACCTGGGCGATGTTCGGATGGCTCAGCGCCGCCGCCGAGTGCGCCTCGCGCCGGAACCGCTCCACGAAGTCGGCCTCGGCCGCCAGGTCCTCCTTCAGCAGCTTCACCGCCACCCGGCGGTCGAGACGCGTGTCGACCGCGGCGTGGACCGAGCCCATGCCACCTGCGGCGATGCGCTCCTCGAGGCGATAGCGCCCGGCAAGCATCAGTACTGCCCGGGCACGACGGTCACCAGCATGGGCAGAGAGGCTAGACCAGACCGGAGTCCCGGCCGACTTCGAACGGCACTCGACGGGACAGAGTGGCGCATTGTCCCCCGGCCCGCGCGGCTTGTACGTTCCCCCGAGTACCCGCCGACCCGAGGGCAGCGACGAGGAGGCCCAATGGCATCAGACGGAGCGCAACAGACCGGCAAGGGACTGGAGAAGGGCCTCAAGAACCGGCACCTGTCCATGATCGCCATCGGCGGGGTCATCGGAGCGGGGCTTTTCGTCGGCTCGGGCGCGGCGATCAACGAGGCCGGCCCGGGCGTGATCGTGTCGTACGCGCTCACCGGCGCCCTCGTCGTGCTCGTGATGCGCATGCTCGGCGAGATGGCGGCAGCGCATCCCGACACCGGCTCGTTCTCCGCGTACGCCGACCGCGCGATCGGCCGCTGGGCCGGCTTCACCATCGGCTGGCTCTACTGGTTCTTCTGGGTCGTGGTGCTGGCGGTCGAGGCGACGGCCGGCGCCACAATCGCGAGCGGCTGGATCCCCGGTGTCCCGCAGTGGGGCTGGGCCCTGCTGTTCATGGTGCTGCTGACGGCGACCAACCTGTACTCGGTGGGCTCGTACGGCGAGTTCGAGTTCTGGTTCGCGCTGATCAAGGTGGTGGCCATCATCGCCTTCATCGCCGTCGGCATCCTCGCGGTCTTCGGCCTGCTGCCCGGGACCGACCCGGTCGGAACCTCCAACCTGCTGCACAACGGCGGGTTCTTCCCACAGGGCCCGGAGGCGATCTTCGCCGGAATCCTGGTAGTGATGTTCTCCTTCGTCGGCGCCGAGATCGTCACGATCGCAGCCGCCGAGAACCCCCAGCCCGAGCGCGCCGTGACCAAGGCCGTGAACAGCGTCGTGTGGCGCATCATCGTGTTCTACCTCGGCTCGATCGCGGTGGTGATCACACTGTTGCCGTGGGACTCCAGCCAGGTCGGCAAGAGCCCCTACGTCGCGGCCCTCGAACGGATCGGCGTCCCCGGCGCCGCCGGGATCATGGACGTGATCGTCCTGACCGCGGTGCTGTCGTGCCTGAACTCGGGTCTGTACACCGCGTCGCGGATGGCGTTCTCACTCGCCGAGCGGGGTGACGGCCCGCGTGCGTTCATGCGCACGTCCGAGCGCGGAGTGCCGCGCGCAGCGATCCTGGCGTCGGTGGCGTTCGGCTACGTCGCCGTGGTGTTCAACTACACGTCGCCGGACACGGTGTTCCTCTTCCTGGTCAACGGCTCCGGCGCGGTCGCGCTGTTCGTATACCTCGTCGTCGCGATCTCCCAGCTGCGCATGCGCCGCCGCTTGGAGCGCGACGAGCCGGAGCGGCTCAAGCTCCGCATGTGGGCGTACCCGTGGCTCACCTGGCTCGCCATCGCGGCGATGTGCTCGGTGCTGCTGATGATGCTGTTCGACCCGGACGCGCGGTCGCAGGTCGCGCTGTCGACGCTGGTGGCCGCGGTGGTGCTGGGCATCGGTGTGTGGCGTGAGCGTCGTGCCGGCGGGCTGGCCCCCGCCAAGGAGCCGGCCGAGGCGCAGCAGCAGAGCTCCGGCCGCGGCTGAGAGGCTCCAGCCCATCAGGGAGCCCATCAGGGGGGCCCAGCAAGGAGCTCAGCGGCTCAGGAGGACACGTCGTCCTGAGCCGCCGCGATCGCGTCACCGATGACCTGCAGGCCCTCGGCGGTCTACTCGTCGGTCAGCGTC
>CBFGZI010000009.1:0-49643 GCA_965653225.1 uncultured Propionibacteriales bacterium
CCCTCACGCGCTGCGACACTCGGCGTCATGACCGCGCCGACCCCGCCCTCCCCACCCGACCGCACCCCAGACCGGGCACCCGGCAAGGGCAGCGACACCGCTGTCAGCCCGGCCACGCTCGCGGTCACCGCCGGACGTCCCGAGCACGTTCCCGACAGTCCCCTCAACCCGCCGCTGGTGATGGCCTCGACCTACGTCGCCGGTGGCGAGACCGAGTACGGCAGGTACGGCAACCCGACCTGGCAGGCGTTCGAGGACGTGCTCGGCCGGCTCGAGGGCGGCCGGGCGCTGGCGTTCTCCTCCGGGCTGGCGGCGGTCAACACCGTGCTCGACCTGGTCGCGATCGGCGAGACCGTGGTCGCCCCGAAGCACTGCTACCTCGGGACGCTGGCCCAGCTGGCCGACATGGAGCAGCGCGACCGGCTCGGGGTCAGGCTGGTCGACGTGACCGACACCGACGGTGTCGTGCAGGCCTGCGACGACGCCGCCGTGCTGTGGCTGGAGTCGCCCACCAACCCGGCCATGGAGGTGGCCGACATCGAGGCCATCTGCAAGGGCGCGCACGACGCCGGCGCGACCGTCGTCGTGGACAACACGTTCGCGACCCCGATCCTGCAACGGCCTCTGGACCTCGGCGCCGACGTGGTGGCGCACTCGGTGACCAAGTACCTCGCCGGGCACAGCGACGTGGTGCTCGGAGCCCTGGTCACCCGCGACGAGTCGACCTACCAGGCATTCGACCAGCGGCGCCGCGGCTACGGCGCGATCCCCGGACCGTTCGAGGCGTGGCTGGCGCTGCGCGGGATGCGCACTCTGGCACTGCGCGTCGAGCGCGCCCAGCAGAACGCACGCGACCTCGCCGAGCGGCTGCGTCCGCACCCGGTCGTGGAGGAGGTCCGCTACCCCGGGTTCGGCGGCATGCTGTCGGTCGTGGTGCGCGGCGGAGCCGAAGCCGCCGACGCGCTGACGCGCACGACGTCGCTGTGGGTGAACGCGACCAGCCTCGGCGGCGTCGAGTCGACCATGGAACGCCGCCGCCGCTGGGCCGGCGAGCCCGACACGATCCCGGAGGGCCTGGTGCGGCTGTCGGTCGGCATCGAGGACGCGGACGACCTGTGGCGCGACCTGAGCGGCGCGCTCGACCGGCTGGTGTGAGCTTCCATGCCCCCGCAGGCAAGATCGTCGGTTGCCTCTGCGATGAGCCGGCGGTTGCCGCTCGGGGGAAAGACGGCAGCGAAGAGAGGCGCCGCTCACGGTGGGCGTGGCTGGTGCGGCACGTGGGTGGCGGGGTTACCTGCCGGGCTTGCGCTCGAGTTGTTGTGCCGGTGAAGGCGGGTTGGAAGGACCTTCGACGCGGCCTGGCAGCCGGGGGTGCGGCGCGTGGGTGGCAGGCAACCCTTGACGTCGTCCTTTGGTTGTCAGCATGGAGGCGGCGGAAGGTTGTGTGGGTTCCGTTGGGGACGATCCTCCGTTGCTGGTCAGGTAGCGGGTTTCTCCCTGTTCATGGCCGGCCGGGAACCATTTCGCGCGCTGCGGCACGAGACGACAACGGCACCCGTCGCTGCGGACGTTTCCCAACACATCGTGGAAGACGGCACCGAGACGCCCCAGCGAGGCACCGTCTGCCACCAGTTCGTGGAGAACGGCAGGGCGAGAGCTGCGTCAGATCGTCTTTCACGCTTGCGTGGAGACGCGCACCTCCGAGCGCAAATCCGCGTACGTCTTCCACGCATCCGTGAAAGACGCAGCCACGACCGAGCCAAAACCCCGCGTACGAGCAAGACGCGAGCACACCCACGGCTCAACCACAAGCCCGCCGCAGCCGACACGCTGACGTGAGCGCCGTCCTTCTTCACTGCCGTCCTTCACGACAGCGCCGCGCAAGCCAGAAGGCTCAACAGAACCACCGACCCAGCCCTTCCCCCAGACGCCCTCACGAACCGCAGCCAGAGACCAGCGCAACCCCAGAGCAACCGAGGTTCTTCAGGGCCTGGACGACACCCGCCGCCAGCCAGTCGCGCTGGGTCTGGTCGTGCTGGGTCTGGTCGTGCTGGGTCTGGTCGCGCTGGGTCTGGTCGCGCTGGGTCTGGTCGCGCTGGGTCTGGTCGCGGTCGGCCTAGTCGCGCTCAGGCTTGGCCGCCCGGGAAACCAGACTGATCAGCATCTCGCGCGGCGTGGTCTCGTTGCGCACCAGCGCCGCCACATGCTCGACGATCGGCATCTCCACGTCGTGCGCATGCGCCAGGTCGACGATCGACTGGCACGACTTCACGCCCTCGGCCACCTGCCGGGTGGACGCCACGACCTCCTCGACCGACATGCCGCGCCCGAGCTTCTCGCCGAACGAGCGGTTGCGCGACAGCGGCGAGGAGCAGGTGGCGACCAGGTCACCCAGCCCGGCCAGCCCGGAGAACGTCATCGGGTCGGCGCCCATCGCGGCGCCCAGCCGAGCGGTCTCGGCCAGCCCGCGGGTGATGACCGAGGCGCGGGCGTTGTCGCCGAAGCCCAGGCCGGCGGCCATGCCCACGGCGAGGGCGATGACGTTCTTGGTGGCACCGCCCAGCTCGCAGCCCACCACGTCGGTGTTGGTGTAGGGCCGGAACGCAGCCGTGTGGCAGATCTTCTGCAGCCGCTCGGCGAGCGACTCGTCACTGCTGGCGACGACGCTGGTGGTGGGCTGGCGGTTGGCGATCTCGCGGGCCAGGTTGGGCCCGGTCAGCACGGCGATGCGGTCGCGCGAGGCCCCGGTGACCTCCTCGACCACCTCGCTCATCCGCTTGGTGGTCTTGAGCTCGACGCCCTTCATCAGGCTGAGCAGCACCATGCTGTCGTCGATGAGAGGTGCCCACTGGACCAGGTTCTCGCGCAGCGACTGGGACGGGACCGCGAGAACGACGACCTCCGCCCCCGCCAGCACCGTTTCGGGGTCGTGGCTGGCGTTCACCGACACGGGCAGCGGGATTCCGGGCAGGTAGTCGGGGTTCTCGTGGTCTGACGAGATCGCCTCGCACACCTGCTCACGGCGTCCCCAGATCGCCACGTCGTTGCCGGCGTCGGCCAGGATGATGGAGAACGCCGTGCCCCACGAGCCGGCACCGAACACCGCGACCTTGCTCATCGTGCTCCCTTCCCGAAGCGTCGACGCTGGGTCTTCTCGCCGCTCCGGTTCGGGTTGCCGGTGAGCGGTACGTGGCGTGCGGCCGGGTCGAACCGCTCGGTCGGCGCGGGCTCGTCGCGGATCTCCGCCAGCAGCTCGGTGACGGCGGCCATGATCCGGTCGGTGGCCTCGCGGAGCACCTTCGGTGTCAGCTGCTGCTCCCGCAGGTCGTCGAGGTCGACGGGGTCGCCCACCCGCACGTGGATGGTCTTGCGCGGGAAAAGGGAGGCCTTCTTGGCGTACGGCGCGAGGATGTGCTGGGCACCCCACTGCGCGGTGGGGATGACCGGCCGGCCGGTGGAAAGCGCGATACGGGCCGCTCCGGTCTTGCCCACCATCGGCCACAGGGTCGGGTCGCGGGTGATGGTCCCCTCGGGGTAGACCACCACGCACTCGCCCTTCTCGACCGCAGCGACGGCCGCGCGGAAGGCCTCCGAGGCGGTGCGCGACTGACGGTAGACCGGGATCTGCCCCGCGCTCTTGAGGATGATGCGCAGCACCGGCAGGTCCATGATCTCGGCCTTGGCGAGATAGCGCGGAAGCCGCCCGTTGTCGTAGACGAAGTGGGCGTAGGTGAGGGGGTCGAGGTGGGAGATGTGGTTGGCCACCAGCACGAGCCCGCCGCTCTTGGGCAGCTTGTCCGTGTTCTTCCAGTCCTGCTTGGTCAGCATCATCAACAGGGGCCGGAGCACCGCGACACAGAACGCGAACGCCCATCCGAGCTTCTGCCGGGCCACACCTTCTCCTATCGCGTCGGTGTCACGCGGTCCTGCGCGACCCCTCAGTCTCTCCGCCCATCGCCCGACGTGTCGAGCCTGGCAGGATCATGCCTCATGACCGCCTCGACGAACGCCTGGGTGGTAGTCGTACCCGTCAAACGCGCCGGTATCGCCAAGTCGCGGCTCACGGGCGTCACCACCGAGCAGCGGGTGGAGCTGGCCCGGGCTTTTCCCGCCGACTGTGTCGCGGCCGCACTCGCCTGTGCGGAGGTAGGGGCCGTGGTCGCGGTGACCGACGACGAGGTCGCGGCCGAGCAGCTGCGCGGCCTGGGCGCGCAGGTCATCCCCGACGAGCCGGACGCGGGGCTGAACCCGGCCCTGCGGCACGCGCAGGCGTTCGTGCGCTCGACGTTCGGCGACGCGCCCATCGCCGTGCTGAGCGGTGACCTGCCCGCGCTGCGGACGGGCGAGCTGGGCGTCGCGTTGCAGCGTGCACGGCATCTGGACCGCGCCCATCTGGCCGACGCCGACGGTGCCGGCACCACGCTGCTCACCGCCACGCCCGGTGCCGACCTGCAGCCCAGGTTCGGCGTCGGCTCGAGCGACGCGCACGTGTCCACCGGGGCGCACCGGCTGCCCGAGCACGGCCTGGACAGCCTGCGTCGCGACGTCGACACCCCGGCCGACCTGACAGCCGCTGTACGGCTGGGCGTCGGTGCGCACACGGCCGCGGTACTGGAGCGACACCGGCTCTCGTTCGCCGCGCTGCACTAGCCTCGTGCGGGTGCAGGCCACGGTTTCCGACTACGACCCGCAGACGCACAGCGGCGCTGTGCTTCTCGACGACGGCGTCCGGCTGCCGTTCGGGCCGGAGGCGCTGGCCGCCACCCGGCTGCGGCTGCTGCGCCGCGGTCAGCGGGTCAGGGTCGCGGTCGAGGAGGACGTGGTGACGTCGCTGCAGATCCTCACCCTGCACGGCTAGGCACAGGTACGCACGAGCCAGCACCCACGACACAGCGACACGACACAGCGAGAGGGCCGGTTCCCAACGGGTTCCGGCCCTCTCGCTGCCGTGACGGAGTCAGCTCTTCTTGGCTGTCCGCTTCGCCGGGCTCTTGCGCGCCGTCGTCTTCCTGGCCGTCGTCGACTTCCTGGCCGTGGACTTCTTGGCCGTGGACTTCTTGGCCGGCGCCTTCTTCGCCGTGCTCTTCTTGGCCGGCGCCTTCTTCGCCGTGGACTTCCTTGCAGTGGTGGTCTTCTTGGCAGGCGTCTTCTTCGCCGTGCTCCTGGTGCCGGTGGCCTTCTTGGCGGCACCGGTGGCGGTGCCGGCCGCGCGGCCCGCCGTGGACACTGCGACCTTCGGCAGCTTCTTGGCGCCGGAGACGACCGCCTTCAGGTCCGAGCCGGCGCGGAACTTCGGCACGTTGGTCTTCTTGGCGCGGGTGCGCTCACCCGTACGGGGGTTGCGCACCATGCGCGCGGGACGGGTGACCCTCTCGAAGGCCCCGAACCCGGTGATGGCGACCTTGTTACCTTTCGCGACCTCTCGCGTGACCGTATCGACGACAGACTCGAGTGCATGCTGAGCCTGTCGGCGGTTGCCGTCGAAGTGTGCTGAGAGCGCCTCGATCAGCTGAGTCTTGTTCACTTGCTTCCCTTTCGTGAACGAACCGTCGAGCACACGCCCGACCTCCGGTTGAACGTTAGGGAATTCGCAGGTGACGCACAATCACCCACGCCCACAAAACCCTTGTGGCGCAGAGAAATCGACGTTGTCCGGGTCAGGTCCCGGGATGTCGTTACGCGGTCAGGACGGCACCCGGGCGGGGAGCGTCGCCGGTTTCCATGACGGCCGCTTCCCTTCATAGGCGACGATCTGGTCCTCGTGCGACAGCGTGATGTCCACATCGTCGAGGCCCTCGAGCAGCCGCCACCGGGTGTAGTCGTCGATCTCGAACGGCGCCACGAGGTCACCGGCGCGTACCTCGCGTGCCTGCAGGTCAACGGTCACATCGAGGCTCGGATCCTGCTCCACCAGCGACCACAGCCGGTCGATGGTCTCCGGCTCCACCTGGGCCGTCAGCAGGCCGTTCTTGCCGGAGTTACCGCGGAAGATGTCCCCGAAACGGGACGACAGCACGACCTTGAAGCCGTAGTCGAGAAGCGCCCAGACCGCGTGCTCACGCGATGACCCGGTGCCGAAGTCGGGGCCGGCGACGAGCACCGTCGCCCCGTCGTACTGCTTCTGGTTCAGCACGAAGTCGGGGTCGTTGTTGCGCCAGGCCGCGAACAGGCCGTCCTCGAACCCCGTGCGGGTCACCCGCTTGAGGTACACCGCCGGGATGATCTGGTCGGTGTCGACGTAGCTGCGACGCAGCGGGACGGCGCGACCCTGGTGAACGGTGATCTTCTCCATGTCGCTCCTCAGTCCAGGTTCGGCAGGTCGGCCGGCGCGGCCAGGCGCCCGGTGACGGCGGTGGCGGCGGCGACCAGCGGCGAGACCAGGTGGGTGCGTCCGCCCTTGCCCTGGCGCCCCTCGAAGTTGCGGTTCGACGTCGACGCGCTGCGTTCGCCGGGCTGCAGCTGGTCGGGGTTCATGCCCAGGCACATCGAGCAGCCGGCGCCACGCCACTCGGCTCCGGCCTCCTTGAACACCACGTCGAGGCCCTCCTCCTCGGCCTGCAGCCGCACCCGCGCCGAGCCGGGCACGACGAGCATGCGGGTGGAGCCGGCGACGGTACGGCCCTTCACGACCTCGGCGGCGGCCCGCAGGTCCTCGATGCGTCCGTTGGTGCACGAGCCCACGAAGACCGTGTCGATGGCGATGTCGCGCATCGGCGTACCGGCCCGCAGGTCCATGTAGGCCAGCGCCTTCTCGGCGGCGACGCGGTCACCGGCGTCCTCGAAGTCGGCCGGGTCCGGCACCGCTGCGCCCAACGGGACGCCCTGGCCGGGGTTGGTGCCCCAGGTGACGAACGGCGTGACCTCGGCCGCGTCGAGCACGACCTCCCTGTCGAACGTCGCGTCGGCGTCGGTGACCAGGCTGCGCCAGTGCTCGACGGCGGCGTCCCACTCCTCACCCTGCGGCGCATGCGGGCGTCCGCGCAGGTAGTCGAACGTCACCTCGTCGGGAGCGATCATCCCCGCCTTCGCGCCCCACTCGATCGACATGTTGCAGATCGTCATCCGCGCCTCCATCGACAGCGCGCGGATCGCCTCACCACGGTACTCGACGATGAAGCCCTGCCCACCGCCGGTTCCGACCTTGGCGATGAGTGTCAGCACGAGGTCCTTGGCGGTGACGCCCTCGGGAAGCGTTCCGTCGACGGTCACGGCCATCGTCCTCGGACGCGCCTGCGGGAGCGTCTGGGTGGCCAGCACGTGCTCGACCTCGCTGGTGCCGATGCCGAACGCGATCGCGCCGAAGGCGCCGTGGGTCGAGGTGTGCGAGTCACCGCAGACCACGGTGGTGCCGGGCTGGGTGAGGCCGAGCTGTGGACCGACGACGTGCACGATGCCCTGCTCGGCGTCGCCGAGGGGGTGCAGGCGGACGCCGAACTCCTCACAGTTGCGGCGCAGCGTCTCCACCTGGGTGCGCGACACCGGGTCGGCGATCGGCTTGTCGAGGTCGACGGTCGGGACGTTGTGGTCCTCGGTGGCCAGCGTGAGATCCGGGCGCCGCACGGCGCGACCGGCGAGCCGCAGGCCCTCGAAGGCTTGCGGACTGGTCACCTCATGGATGAGATGGAGGTCGATGAAGAGCAGGTCAGGCTCTCCCTCGGCACGTCGTACGACGTGCTCGTCCCACACCTTCTCGGCGAGCGTGCGGCCCATCTGACCCTCCGGCTCAGTTGGCTAAGACTTGCATCTCGCGATGCGAGACGGCAGTATCAGGTCATGGACAACTCTAGCGGAGTCGGCGTTCTTGACAAGGCCGCGGTCGTCCTGGCCGCTCTGGAGTCGGGCCCGGCCACCCTCGCGTCGCTGGTCCAGTCGACCGGGCTGGCACGTCCGACCGCGCACCGGCTGGCGGTCGCGCTGGAGCACCACCGCTTGGTCGCGCGCGACATGCAGGGCCGGTTCATGCTGGGTCCGCGCCTGGGCGAGCTCGCCTCCGCAGCCGGAGAGGACCGCCTGCTGGCCGCCGCCGGCCCGGTGCTCGCACGGCTTCGCGACATCACCGGCGAGTCAGCACAGCTGTTCCGTCGTCAGGGCGAGGCGCGGGTCTGCGTCGCCGCCGCAGAACGGCCGTCGGGGCTGCGCGACACCATCCCGGTCGGCAGCCAGCTGACCATGCAGGCCGGGTCGGCGGCGCAGATCCTGCTGGCGTGGGAGGACCCCGACCGGCTGCACCGGGGCCTGCAGGACGCCGCGTTCTCCGCCGCCGCGCTGTCGGCGATCCGCCGCCGCGGTTGGGCGCAGAGCGTCGGGGAACGCGAGGCCGGCGTCGCGTCGGTGTCGGCGCCCGTGCGCTCCCCCTCCGGCAAGGTGATCGCGGCCGTGTCGGTGTCCGGCCCGCTCGAGCGGCTGAGCCGCCAGCCCGGTCGCATGCACGCTCCTGCGGTCATGGCCGCCGCCGAGCGGCTCAGCGAGTCCCTGCGCCGATCCGGAGACTGACGCCTTCTCGCCCTCGCCCGACCCGACCCCGGCACACACGGGCTGCGTCAAACGGGTCGGCGTCAATGGGTCGGCCGTGCCATGCCGTAACCCCCGCCCTGGGGCGTACCAATGGAGATGAGGGCGAAAGGTTGAGTCCTCAAAGTGTGAGTGCTCAAAGGGTGAGCGCTCAAGAGTATTCGGGAGCTGCTTGGACCGGGTTTAGCGCATCGTCTTCCTGCGGAGGGGGCTGAAAACGCGTCCGCAGCGGGGTCCACCAGAGGGGGGAGGACCCCAACGACCGCGTGTCCGATCGGGGTCACGCGATGGTACGGATTTTAGTAACGGGAGCCGGGGGCTTCATCGGCAGCCATCTGTGCGAGGCGCTGTTGAAGCGGGGATGCGTCGTACGCGCAGTCGACGCGTTCACAGGTTCGTATGCCCCCGAACGCAAGCGCCGGAACCTCGCGGGACCCCTCGCACACCCCTCGTTCGAGATGGTCGAACACGACCTGCTCACCCTGTCACTGCCTGAGCTGCTCGACGGTGTGGACGCGGTCGCGCACCTGGCCGGAGAGCCCGGTGTTCCCGGCTCCTGGGGCACGGCCTTCGAGCGCTACCTCCATCGCAACGTCCTGGCGACGCAGCGCATGCTCGAGGCCGCGTGCTCGGCGGGTGTCGCGAGGTTCGTGTACGCGTCGAGCTCGTCGGTGTACGGGACCGCGCTGTACGCGACCGACGGCGACAGGACCCTGCGGCCCACGAGTCCGTACGGCGTCAGCAAGCTCGCCGCCGAGGCCCTCGTCGGCGCCTACGCGCACACCCGTGGCCTGAGCGCCGTCTCGCTGCGGTACTTCTCCGTCTACGGCCCGCGTCAGCGTCCGGACATGGCGGCACACCGGTTCATCGAGGCCATGCTCGACGAGCGACCGATCACCGTGTTCGGGGACGGCGGGCAGGAACGCGACTTCACCTACGTCGCCGATGTCGTCGACGCGACGGTACGGGCGACGTTCGCGGACCTACCGCCCGGTCTGACGCTCGACGTCGCGAGCGGATGGCCGGTGGACGTGAACACACTGATCCATCACCTGCGCGAGGCCGTCGGAACCGGCGACGCGTCCGTGCGGTGGCGGGCGGAGCGCCCCGGTGACGTGGCCCGGACCGCGGGCAGGATCCGCGCGACGCAGAAGTGGCTCGGCTGGTCGCCTGCCACCGACCTCACCAGCGGCCTCAGGCACCAGGTCGGCTGGCACCGGCAGCAGCGGCGCACGACGACGGCGGGCTCGGGCGCGGGAGCGGCGCTCGCCGCGGATGCGGGAGTCCGGCGATGAGCGCGAACGGCGGCGGACCGCGACTACTGATCTACTCTCAGGACGGGCTTGGGCTGGGGCACCTTCGGCGTACGACGCTGCTGGCGACGGAGGTGCTCCGTGCCCGGCCCGGGGCGACGGTGCTGACGATCTCGGACTCGCCGCTCGGTGAGTTCTTCTCGCCGGCGCCGGGGCACGACTACCTGAAGCTGCCCTCGATCCGGAAGGTGCGTCCCGGTGAGTGGTCCCCGGTGCGGCTGCCGATGCCGTTCGACGACGTGCTCGCACTCCGGCGGCAGATCATCCGCACGGCCGCGTTGAGCTTCGCGCCCGACGTGTTCCTCGTCGACCACATGCCGCACGGCGCGATGGGCGAGCTGGTACCGACGCTGCGCGCCCTGGAGCTCAAGCCGGTGCGCATGGTGCTGGGTCTGCGCGACATCCTGGACGCGCCCGCGACCATCCGGCGGCGCTGGCGGCTCGAGGGCGCGTTCGAGGCGGTCACGCGTCACTACGACGACGTGCTGGTCTACGGGTCGCGCGACGTGTTCGACGTCGCGGGCCAGTACGGGTGGCCGGAGGAGCTCACCCGCCGGCTTCGCTACTGCGGCTACATCTGCGCGCCGCGACCCGCCGCGAGCGCGCCGGGCCTGCGCGCGCGCCTCGACGGTGACGGGACGGGGGCGCTCGTCGTCGCCATGGCCGGGGGTGGTGCAGACGCATACCGGCTCTTCGACATGCTGCTGCGGGCCGTTCCAGCGGTGCTGTCCGAACGTCGCTGCACCGTGGTGGTGGTCACCGGCCCGTTCCTGCCCGAGCACCAGTGGCAGGACCTGAAGAGCCGCGCAGACGGACTTCCGGTGCGCCTGCTCCGGACCGTCGACGACTCGTTGGGTTGTCTGGCGGCCGCAGACCTCGTCGTTGCCATGGCCGGGTACAACACGACGGCCGAGATCCTCAGCGTCGGTTGCCCGGCGCTGCTGGTGCCACGGGCCGGACCCAGCGCGGAGCAGCAGATGCGGGCGAGCAGGTTCGCCGCCCGCGGCTGGGTGCGGTGGCTGCCTCCGGCGTCGCTGTCTCCCGAGACGCTTGCCCACGAGATGACCACCGCGCTGGCCAACGGGGCTGTGTCGGTGTCAGTTCCCCCGGACCTGTCGGGACGGCTGCGGGCCGCGCAGCACGTGCTCGCGGTGGCCGACGGCGAGCAGCGGCCGGCACTGGTCGCCGTTCCCGGCTCGTCCCCGGTGCGGGGGTGAGACGTGGCCGTTGGTCCAGCCGTGCACACCCTCCCCGGGATGGATCAGCTCGACGAGGTGCTGTCGGGGCATCTCGGCGCCCGCGCGGTACGCGGCGTCGTGCTGCATCCCGTCCATTACGGGTTGGCACCGCTGCTCGACGAGCACCTGCCACACCTGCCACGTGGACATGCCTGGCACCTGCGGCTCGTCCGCAGCAAGTACAAGCCAGGTCGCGACCTGACGGCGTACTACGCCGTCACGACGCAGCACGCGCCCGGCGAACGACATCTCGCAGTCACCTGGCATGGCAACGGAGCGGAGCTCGCCCCCGGGGCGCCGAGGTCGTACGCGCCCGTGACGGTCCTCGCCTACCCGTCCGACCCGACCATGCCCGCCCTGACGCGGCTGAGCGACGGCGCCTACCTCGCGTCGCTTGCCGCGTCGTTGGGCGGTTCACCGGGAGCGTCACCGGGCGGTACCGCGGATGCCGCAGCAGGTCCGCTGCAGGTCCGGGTGCTCCGGTACCGCCCGGGACATCGCCACGTGCTGCACGCCCGTGACCCCGCCGCTGGCCGTGCGCTGGTCGTCAAGACCGAGCGGCACGGCTCCGGCGCGCGAGCCGTCCGGATCGCCCAGCTGCATGGACCCGGACTCGCGCGTCGCTGTCCAGGGGCGGGGGTCGCGCGACCGATCGGAGTCAGCGTCACCGACGGCGCTTCCTTGTGGCACGAGGTGGCGGGAAGACCCCTGTGGCGGGTGCTGGCCGCGAGCGCGCTGCATGTGGTCGCGCGTGTCGGCGGCGCCCTGCGGGTGCTGCACGACAGCGACCAGTCGCACGCCTCCGCCAACGCAGGAGACGACGGCGCCGGGCTCCCGCGCTGCCGCGACGCAGAGGAGCACGTCGCGCTCACTCTTCGCGCGGGCGAGCCCGTGCGTGCACTACTGCCGGCGGTCGGCAGGACCTACGACGACCTGGCCGGCCGCCTCGCGGAACGGCTCGACCGTATGCGGGACGGTTCGTCCGCACTCGCTCACGGCGACCTCAAGTGCGACCACATCTTCGTCGACGGCAACCGGCTCCGCCTGATCGACCTCGACCGTGCCGGCTGCGGTGACCCGGCACTGGACCTGGGTGCTCTCATGGCCGACCTGCGCTGGTGGTACCCCGACCAGGCAGGCGCGTTCGCCCTCGCGCTGCGTGCGGGGTACGGCCGGTGCGAGGCAGCGCGGTGGACGCGTGCCGAGACGCTGGCCACGCTGTTCCAGCTCCGGTTCGCCGCGCGACGGTGTGCCGTGCACGACCCCGAGTGGGAGCCCAAGGTGCGCGCCGGAGTCGCCGCGGCCCTCGGCTCTGCCCGAGAGCGGGGGCTGCGATGACCGGCCTCTCTCACGAGCTGCTACCGGCGCCGTGGCTGGCCCGTGTCGACCCGATGCTGGCCGTGCTGCCGCGGGCGCTGCCGCCGGCGGCGACCGAACCACACCTGCACGACGCCTGCTGGGACCCCGGGCAGCGGTGCCGCCTGGCCTACCGGCTTGCGTCGTCGCCGTCCTCGTCGTTCGCGTTCCTCGCGGTGGAACTGATGCCCGACGGCTGGCGGCGTCACGGCTACCGCCACGACCCGGGGCTGCCCGGCCTCGCGGCCGCCAGCGACCCGGTCCGGGCGGCCGCGTGGCTGGAGCAGTCGACAGGTCACGCGATCCATGGCTGCCGGGTCGAGCCGGTGCGGTACCGGCCGGGCGAGCGATGCGTGCTGCGGTACGACGTCGGCACCGGCGCGTCGGTGACGACCATGTACGCGAAGGTGGTGCGTCCCGACCTGTTCGCCCCGCAGTGCCGGGTCGCCACCGGCCTGGCGTCGTCACCGGTCCGCGGCCATGTTCCCGAGGTCGTGGGCGTATGGGCCGACGCCCAGGCCCTGGTGACCCGGGCGGTACCGGGCCGCACTCTCGGGCACGCACTCGCTGACGTCGACCTGTCGGCCGCCGAACGCGACGCCTGCGCGTTCGCGCTCGGTGGCCTGCTGGCCTCGTTCCACGCACAGCCCGACGTCGCCACGGCACGATGGACGAGGCAGGACCAGATGGACCAGCTGGAGCACCTGCTTCCGGCAGCACAGCTGGTCGACCCCGATCTCGGCAGCCGGCTTCGTCAGATCCTGGGGGACCTCCGCGGTCTTGTCACCGACGCGGAGCCCGAGGTGCTGTGCCACGGCTCGGTGCGGCCCGGGCAGGTGATGGTCACCCCGGAAGGCGCCCTGGTGATGGTTGACCTCGACGGTGCCTGCCGCTGCGGTGCGGCACGAGACCTCGGCAACGTGCTCGCCCACCTCACCTGGCAGTGCCTGCTGCAGCCGGAGAACGCGTCGGCCATCACGGCGGCCGAACGAGCGCTGCTGTGCGGCTACCAGTGCCGGGCGGGGCCGGTGGACGCGCAGGCACTGCGCTGGTGGCGGGCCGCCGCGGTGGTCCAGGTGGCGGCACGTCGGTACCGGCGGCTCGAAAGCACGCACTGGCCGCTCGTGCACTGGCTCGCCGACTCCGCCGAGGGCGCGGTCGAGGGGATGCACAGGACCGGGGACGTACCTCGCCCGGCGGATCCGATGAGCGCGCCGCAGATGTCGGAGGTGCTGCACGAGCAGGTGCCGCTGCTGACCGACGACCACGGCGGACTGGAGGTGCACGCCGCGACCGCACTGCCGAGTGCACCGGGACGCCGCCGTGTCATCGGCTACGAGATCGACGTCACCGGTGATGGTGCGGGCGACCGCGGTCACCACGTCACGGTCTTCGGCAAGGTGTTCACCGAGCCGCGCAGAGCCAGGCTGCTCTACGACCATATGTGCCTGTTGCACTACGGGCCCTTCCACGACGGCGCACTGCGCGTACCCGAGCCCGTCGCGCTGCTCCCGGAGCAGCGCATGGTGCTCTATCGCGGCTGCGATGGTGTGCCGCTCGACCGTCTTCCCCCGCAGCTGCTCACCGACGGCATCACCGGAGCGGCTCGCTGGCTGGCGCGGCTGCACTCCTGCGGCGTGCACCTGCCTCGTCGCCTCTCCCTCGACGACGAGGTCCGGACATGCCGCACGTGGGCGGCGGTGATCGGGCGGGTGTGCCCGGACCTCGCGGACCGTGCCGACCGGCTCGCGGATGCGTGGGAGGAGTCGGTGCGCAGCATCGACACCGACACGTGGGTGCCGATCCACAAGGACTTCCACCCCGCGCACGTGCTCGTCGGCACCGGGATATGCGTCGTCGACCTCGACGAGGCGCGTGAGGGGGACGCCGCGTTCGACGTCGCGCACTTCTGCGAGTACCTGCAGCTGGTCGACTCCGACCGCATGGACACCACGGGTCTGCTGGACCTCTTCATGCGCGAGTACGCCGAGACGACGGGTTGGCTCGACCACGGCGCGTACGCGGTCTTCCGCGGCTACACGTCCCTGAAGATCGCGCGCCAGTGGGCGACCGCCAGCGGACCATGCCGGGGCGCCTCACCGACGCAGCGGCTCAACGGCACGGATCGTGCCCTGGCCGAGGCGGAGCGATGGCTGGCCGCGTGATCTACATCGTGCGCAGCTGGCCGCGGCTGTCGCAGACGTTCGTGCTCGACGAGGTGCTCGCCCTCGAACGGCGACACGTGGACCTGGCCCTGTTCAGCCTCGTCCACTCCGGCGAGGAGGTCGTGCAGCCCGAGGTCTGTGACGTCAAGTCGCCGGTCACCTTCCTGTCGGACCGCGGCCGGCGTGTGCACCAACGGGTGCGCAGGCACCTGGCCGTTCTGGCAGAGCACCCGTGGAGGTACTGCCGCACGCTGCTGTTCTGCCTTCGACGGCCGCGCCTGGCCGACGGCTACCACGGCTGCTCGGTCGCGGGTTGTCTCTCGCACGCCGTGGAGGTGGCCCGCACCCTGCGCGAGATGCGACGCGCCGGGCACGAACCCGTGCACGTGCACGCGCACTTCGCGCACGACCCCACCCTGGTCGCACTGCTGGTGGCGCGGCTCACCGGTCTGCCCTTCACCTTCACCGCGCACGCGCGAGACCTGCTGCAGATCCCTCCGCGCAGCCTGCGGACGCGGGCGGCCGAGGCATCGGCACTGGTGACGTGCTGCCAGGCCAACGCCGACTACATCGCCGCGGTCGTCCCGGCCCGGCAGTGTCCGCCGGTGCTCGTGGTGCACCACGGAGTGGACCTCGGGCGGTTCCTTCCGGTGCCACACCGCGCGGACCCGGGGGTCCCGGTGCTGCTGTCGGTGGGGCGGCTGGTGGAGAAGAAGGGCTACGCCGACCTGCTCGAGGCGCTGGCGCTGCTGGCCGCGGCGGGTGTCCCGTTCCACTGCCGCCTCTACGGGGACGGCCCGCTGCACACGAGCCTCGTGGCCCTGCGGGACGGGCTCGGGCTGAGCGACCGCGTGACCATGGCGGGCGCGGCGGACCGTGAGGGCATACGCGCCGCGCTCGGCAGTGCAGACGTCTTCGTGCTCACGCCCGTCACGACCAGCGACGGTGACCGCGACGGCATCCCGAACGTCCTGGTCGAGGCGATGGCGTGCGGCCTGCCCGTCGTCACGACGTCGGCCGGCGGCATCACCGAGCTGGTCCGGCACGACGAGTCGGGGCTGGTGGTCGCGCCCGGCGACGTCGAGGCGATCGCCGGCGCGCTTCGCGCGGTGCTCGAGAGTGACGCACTGCGGCTCCGCCTCGCGACAACCGCCCGCCGCGGCGTCGAGCGCGACTTCGACCTGAACGCCGCGGCCGGCGCCCTCGAGGCCCTGTTCCCCCGGACCGTCGCACACGGCGCGGAGGTGGCGGTCGGATGACGGTGCGGGACTCTGACCTCGCCCGGCGCGCTCGGGCCGAGGACCTGCGCCGCACCACTCGGCTGTTCCGGCGGTACATGGGCAGGCCCAAGGTCTATGTCATCGGGATGCTGCTGCTCGTGCTGGAGGCGATCTCAGCGGTGGTCGAGCCCTATCCGATCGCCTACCTCGTCGACTTCCTGCAGGGCGCGAAACCGAGCCTGGACAAGCTCGGGTTCCCCATTCTCGTGCGCTCCGAGAACATCGGGACGATCCTGGTGCTCACCATCGCGATCCTGCTGATCGCCGGGGTGAACAGCGCGGCCGACTCGCTGTCCGAGGTGTACATGGCGCGCGGTGGGCGCTCGTTCGGGTACGCGCTGCGGGTCGCGATGTACTCGCATCTGCAACGGCTCCCCCTCGCCTACCACGACACCAAGCGGACCGGCGACGTGCTGACCCGGGTCACGGGTGACGTGCTCGTGCTCGAGGACTTCATCGTCAAGTCGGTCAGCATCATCTTCGGCAGCATGCTCGTCCTGGTGGGCAGCTTCGCGTTGATCCTCTACCAGTCGTGGCGGGTGGCGATGGTCGCGCTGGTGGTCGTGCCGATGCTGGCCCTGGTCTCCAACCACTACTCCCGTCGCATCAAGGCAGCCTCGAAGGCCCAGCGCAGCCGCGAGGGAGAGCTCGCGTCGACGACGCAGGAGATGCTGGGCGCGATCAGGCTGGTGCAGAGCTACGGCCGCGGCACCGTCGACCTGCAGCGATTCTCCGAGCAGACCGAGCAGAGCATGCACGCGTCGCTGCGGTCGGCGAACATCCAGGCACAGTTCAGCTTCGTCATCGCCATCGCCGAGGCGCTGGCCATCTCCGCCGTCGTCTGGCTGGGTGTATGGCTGGTGGACCGCAACGCGATCACGATCGGCACCCTCGTGCTGTTCATTCTGCTGTTGCAGAACATGTTCAAGCCGGCCCGCAGGATCGTCAGCGAGTGGTACAAGGTCGGCCGGGTCTTCGCCAGCGTCGAGCGCGTCGACGACCTGATGCGCCGCGAGGTCGTCGTTCGGGACCTGCCGGGCGCGGTGGAGGCCGGAACGCTGAAAGGGGCCCTCCGGTTCCGGCACGTCCGCTTCGCGTACCCCACCCAGGCCGTCGACGACGGCTCCGTGGCGACGCGGCGGACACTGGTGCTCGAGGACGTCGACTTCGACATCGCGCCCGGGGAGGTCGTGGCCCTCGTCGGGTTCAGCGGGGCCGGCAAGAGCACCGCTGCGCAGCTCGTGCCGCGCCTGTACGACCCCGACGACGGCGCGGTCCTGGTCGACGGTCACGACATCCGCGGCCTCACCCTCGCCTCGCTGCGGCGGCAGGTGAGTCTGGTACTGCAGGACACGGTGCTGCTCAGCGGCACCGTCGCGGAGAACATCGGCTACGGCATCGCCGGCGCGACCCTGCCCGACATCCACGACGCCGCCCGGATGGCGAACGCACACGGGTTCATCGGCGCACTGCCAGAGGGCTACGCGACCATGCTGGGCGAGCGCGGGTCGACGCTGTCCGGCGGGCAGCGGCAACGGATCGCGATCGCGCGCGCGTTCATCCGGCACGCCCCGATCCTGATACTCGACGAGCCGACGACCGGACTGGACGCGGAGTCGGCCGTCACCGTGGTGAGCGCGCTGCGCAGCCTGATGCGCGGACGGACGACCATCCTGATCTCCCACGACCCTGGGCTGATCCGCGGCGCCGACCGCATCCTCGTCATGTCCGGCGGCCGGATCGTGGAGGCGGGCTGCCACGAGAGCCTGCTGCACGCCGGCGGGATCTACGCCGACCTGGTGGGGCCGCGATGACGTCCCTGCTGAGCCGCCCCGACTCCACCTCCCTGGCCGACACATTGAGGCGTCGACTGCCCGACCTGGCGGCCGCACTCGACGAGGACCAGGCCGCCGAGCACGTGAGGTCCCTGCTGCCACGGGGAACGGACGTGCACGGTGTGTCGGCGGGCAAGGCGTGGCTGCGCACCGACGGGACGTGCACGCTGCGATACGACGTGCGTCTCGGACGCGATGCCGCCGAGTCCGGCCGGCGTACGGTCCTGTGCCGGGTACACACTGACGAGAACGCCGCCGCCGAGTACGTCCGTGCGCGCGTCCTTCCGCTGGCCGGAGACCCGCCGCCTTCCGGCTCGACCTGGCGTGCATGGGCGGTCGTCGTCGCCGGCACAGGCATCGCACTGCACCCGTTCCCGGTCGACCCGGACCTGCCGGGCATCCGGCAGGCGATCGACCCGCTGCTGCTGCAGCGGCTGCTCCCGGACCTCCTCCCACGGGGCGAGGAAGTCCGGGCGCGGGTCGTGCACCATCCCCGCCGGGGTGCGTGCGTGCTCCGGTACGACGTCACCGGCCGCGGCACCACGGTGGGTGACCAGCGCAACCTCGGGCTCTACGGCAAGGTGTACGGCGACGACTCCGGGTCCGTCGTCGAGCGGCGGCTGAGCGCACTCGCCCCCGACGCCTCAGTCGCGGCACCTCGACCGCTTGTGCGGTTCCCGTCGCCTGTCACGTACGACCGGGCCCTGCGCCTGCTGCTGATGCGGGAGCTGCCAGGCTCCCCCGCCGTACCCCGACTGCTCGCGGACGCGCTCGCGTCCGGCGACACCACGCCGGTGGCCGTGACCGATGCTGTGCGCCGCTGCGGCCGCGCACTGGCCGCACTTCACTCGCACCGCGGCGTCACGGCCCCCACGCGTGGCGCCGATGTCGAGATGACGAACCTGCTTCGCGAGCTCAGGCTGGTCGCGGCCGTGTGGCCCGGCCGCGCGGAGCGGGTGCGGCAGTGCATTCCCGAACCGCCCCACGAGCACCGGCAGCAGCCCGCGCTGTGCCACGGCGACTACACGCCCGCACAGGTGCTGCTGTCGGCCGGAACCTGCGGGGTCACCGACCTCGACGACCTGTGCTGGGCCGACCCCGCCCTCGACGTCGGTCGCTTCCTGGCCTCGCTCGACCTGCTGGCCGCGAAAGGACGGCCGGCCGACGCGTCATTGAGACATGACCTGGCCGCCGCGTTCCTCGACGGCTACCGCACCGGTTCCGCAACCCCCGGCACGAAGATCCCCCACCCCTCCACACCCCTCCTCTTCTACCGCCGCATCAGTCTGGCGCGCAGTGCCCTGCACGCATGTCGCCAGCTCAAGGACGACCGCTTCGCGCGTGCCGTGGCTCTGCTAGAGCCCGAAGAGGAAGGGTCTGGATGATCGGACTTGCCCACGAGCTGGTGGCCGCGTCGCTGTCGGCCTTCACCGCGCTGCCCGCCTGGCTCAGGACAGCAGTCGACGGCGAGCACGTGGGCGCGTGCCTTCGGCGCCGGCACGAGCCGGAGCTGGCCGAGCAGCAGATCGCCCTGGTGTCGTGCCGGGCCGAGCGCGTGCGTGCCGTTGGCGAGAGGTGGTACGGCAGGTACGAGCTGACCGTGCGTGACTCCGACGGGGAGCTTCGCGACCTCGTGCTGGTGGGTCGACTCTGGCACCCGTCGAGCCGGCCGGCCCCGACCGTCGACACCGGCTCGGCCGGCCGGCGGTTCGGTGAGCACGGCTGGCAGACGTGGCTTCCGGAGGTGGGGCTCGAGCTGCGGGTGCAGTCCGAGGACGAGTGCCTCCCCGCGCTGCCGGCACTGCTGACGCCGCATCGCGCCGCCGAGGTCGTCGAGACCGCGCTGCGCATGTCAGGTCGTCGCGGCGTGCAGGTCGCCTCGTGTGTGCCCCATGTGCTTCGGTACAACCCCGGCAGCCGTTGCACGGTCGTGGCTGACATCACCTACGCCGACGGGTCCCTCGGGACGGATGGACGCCCTCTCCCCGACCGGCTCGTGCTCAAGACTCATGGCAGCGACAAGGGCCGGCAGGCATGGGAGGTGATGAACACGTTGTGGCAGCAGTCGCCCGCGCTGCACGAGGTGGTGACGCTGGCCGAGCCGGTTGCGTACCTCCCGCAGGAGCGCATCCTCGTCCAAGGTCCGGTGCCCGGCGAATGCACCTTGAAGGAGCTCGCCCGAGCGGCCTTCACCGGGCAGAGTCCAGCGCTGCTCTCGCGGCTGCGCGACGATCTGGCCGGGACCGCACGGGCGCTGGCCGCCGTCCACTGGTGCGGCGCCTACTACCCCTGCAGCACGACGTTCGAGGAGTCGCTGGCCGACATGCGTGAGCAGGGCGAGCAGCTTTCCCGGTCGGTGCCGAAGGTGGCCGCGGCGAGCGAGACGCTCCTGCGTCTGGTCGAAGAGCTCGCGCACTCTGCGTCGCCGGACCCGCTGGTGGCCGCGCACAACGACTTCAACCCCGGGCAGGTGCTCCTCCACCACGGCGCCATCGGCCTCATCGACTTCGACAACGCCCGCATGGCCGAGCCCGCGATGGACGTCGGACGGTTCAGCGCCAAGCTCCGCGACATCGGCGTGCAGACGCTGGCCCGCAGCGGACGGCCGGTCGCGGGAGAGGAGCTCGACGTGATGCTCCGGCTGACCGACGACCTCTGCGACCACTTCCTGGCGGCCTACCAGGAACACGCCCCGGTCTCGAAGGCACGCCTGACCGCTTGGGAGACCTACCACCAGTTCACGCTGCTGATGCACGCCTGGACGAGGGCGCTCGACCACCGCGTCGCGCCGCGCCTGGCCGTCCTCCGGCACCAGCTGGAGAGCTCCACCCTCTGACCTCTGGTGACGCGTCAATCCATTGCACCACCCACGCGCCACCCCCTTGGTGACGCGTCAATCCGTCGACAGGCACCAACAGGCCCTGATGCGTCAGGCGTTGATGAAATGACGCCTCACGCCCAGGAGCGGGAGACAGGTTGACGCGTCACGCCCATGACTGGAGCTGCCCCGCAGGCGCGCGAGATGGACTGACGCGTCACGAATGGTGGGTTCAGGAGGCGGCCAGGCGGTCGGACGCGCTCTCGCCGCGCTGGGACACGGGGACGACACCCTTCACCGCGGCGAGGCCGACGTCCGGCATGTTGCCGTAGATCGACTCGTGCGCACCGGCGGGCACGACGTAGGTCTCGTGCCAGATCCCGACCGCGCCAGAGGCGAACGACTGCCGGAAGTACGCCAGCCAGGCGGGCCGGTGGCTGCGTGCGGGGTCGCCGGCGAAGGCATGCAGCTTCTCCGTCGACTCCCAGTACTGCACCAGCGTCGCGGTTCGGGGCCCGAAGAAGCTGCGGAACCCCAGCAGCCCGCTGTTGGGGTCCTGCGACAGCTCTCTGAGCATCTTCGGCATCGCGGTGAACACCGGCCACCACGCCCGCAGGCGCCACGGCTTGTTGACACGCATGCCGATCAGGAAGACCACGATGTCGCCGTCGTGTGCGGCGGTGTACCGGCCGCGGTTGATGTCTCGTGTCATGGCTCCACTCCTATTGGATAGTGCTACTCTCCAATATTGGAGAGTAGCACTATCCAATGTCAAGGTGGTTCCATGCAGATGTCGGACCTGTCGCGGACGAGCGGCGTACCTGTGGCGACGGTGAAGTACTACCTGCGCGAGGGCCTGCTCCCTCCGGGCACCCCCACCAGCGCCACCAGGGCGACGTACGACGAGACCCACCTGCGGCGCCTGAGGCTCATCCGCGCACTCGTCGAGGTCGGGCACCTCCGGCTCGACGCCGTGCGCGAGATCCTCACCGCCGTCGACGAGGACGGCGCCAACCTGCACCACACCATCGGTGCCGCGCACACCGCGCTGGCGCCCGCTGGCGACCCGTCACCGGAGGCGATGGCCGCGGTCGACCGGTTGGTGCGCCGGCGTCGCTGGCGCGTCGAGACAGGCAACGCCAACCGCCGGGCCCTTGCCACCGCCTTCGACGCGCTCGACCGCGTCGGCTTCCCGCTGGAGGACTCGACCCTCGACGCCTACGCGGACGCGGCGGTGGCGGTCGCCCGGGTCGACGTCGACAGCGTGCCCACCGAGACCCTCGAGCACGCGGTGGAGCACGCCGTCGTCGGCACCGTCCTGTTCGAGCCGGTGCTGCTCGCGCTGCGTCGCCTGGCCCACGAGGACCTCTCCAGCCGACGGCTGGCGCGCCGTCGCGTCAGAACAACGCGGCCTGCTCGAGGCTGAGCAGCCGCTCCTTGCGCTCGACCCCGCCGGCGTAGCCGGTCAGCTTGCCGTTGCTGCCGATCACGCGGTGGCACGGCACCACGATCGCGATCGGGTTCCGGCCGTTGGCCGCTCCCACCGCACGCGAGGCGCCCGGAGGCAGCCCGAGACGGCGTGCGATGTCGCCGTACGAGGCCGTCTCGCCGTAGCCGATCTCGCGCAGCGCGGCCCACACCCGCTGCTGGAACGGCGTGCCCTCCGCGGCCAGCGGCAGGTCGAAGTCCTTGCGGTCGCCGGCGAAGTACGCCTCGAGCTGGGCGCGGGCCTCCGCCAGCACCGGGTGCGCGTCGTCGCGCTCCCCCACCGGCTCGTCCTGCGGGTCGAACATCAACGACGTCAGAGCCTGCCCGTCGCTGACCAGCCGGAGCACTCCGACGGGGCTTTCCATCTCGGTCCACACGGTCATGACTCCTCCACGTCCAGGTTCCACAGGTACATCAGTGCGTACGAGCGCCACGGCCGCCATCGCCGCGCGACCTGCGCGACCTGGCCGGGCTCCACGCCGAGCACGGCGCACGCGCGGCGTACGCCTACATCGGTCTCCAGCATCACGTCGGGGTCGCCGAGCGCGCGCATCGCGACGTAGTCGGCCGTCCACGGCCCGATACCGGGCAGCGCGAGCAGCGCCGCGCGCACCTCGTCGCGGTCGCCCGAGCGGTCCAGCGGCAGCGACCCGTCGGCCACGGCCGCGCACAGCGCCACCAGCGCCCGTCCCCGGGTGCGGGGCATCGGCAGCGCGCCCGGGTCGACCGACGCCAGCCGCGCCGGGTCGGGGAACATCCGCACGACCGGCCCGACCGGATGGCTCAGCGTCTCGCCGTAGTCCTCGGTCAGCCGGCCCGCGAGCGCGCGCGCACGGGTCACCGAGATCTGCTGTCCGAGCACTGCCCGCACCGCCAGCTCCGCGCCGTCGACGTGCCCGGGTACGCGCAGCCCCGGCCGGGCTCGCACGTGCGACCCCAGCAGCGCGTCGCCGGCGAGTACGGCCTGCACCGCCTGAGGGTCGGCGTCGAGGTCGAGCAGGCGCCGGCACCGCTCGACCGCCGCCGTCACGTCACGCATGTCGCGCAGCCACAGCCGCGTGTGCACGACCGTCGGGGTCGGCTCGAGCGCGACGACACCCTCTCCGTGCGGCAGGCGCAGCGAGCGGGTGTAGACGCCGTCCTCGACGTGCTCGACACCGGTCACCGCCCGCGCGGACAGGAAGGCCAGCAGCGCGGCAGGGTCGAACGGCTCGCGCACGGCCAGCCGCAGCAGCAGCGGCCCGGTCGACGTTCCGCTGCCGCGTACGCCGTTGCGCAGCTGCGTGGGCGTCGCCGCGTAGACCTCGCGCACCGTGTCGTTGAACTGCCGCACGCTGGAGAAGCCGGCGGCGAACGCGACGTCGGCCAGCGTCATCTCCGTCGTCTCGATCAGGATCCTGGCGGTCTGCGCGCGGCGGGCCCGCGCCAGCGCGAGCGGGCCGGCGCCGACCTGGCGGCCGAGGACACGTCCCAGGTGCCGGCTGGTGTAGCCGAGCCGCGACGCGAGCCCCTCGACGCCGTGACGTTCGACCACGCCGTCGTTGATCAGCCGCATCGCGCGACCCACCAGGTCGGCGTGCAGGTCCCACTCCGGCGACCCCGGCGTGGCGTCAGGCAGGCAGCGCCGGCACGCGCGGTAGCCGGCCGCCTGGGCGCCCGCCGCGGTGACGAAGAACTCGACGTTGCGCCGGCGCGGTGTGACGGCCGGGCAGGAGGGACGGCAGTAGATCCCGGTGGTCGTCACCGCGGTGTAGAACACGCCGTCGAAGCGCCGGTCGCGGCTGCGCACCGCGCGGTAGCAGCGTTCACGGTCGAGGTCGTGGAGCCTGCTGGTCGCGGAGCTGTTCGCAGGGCTGCCCACGGTGCCGGTCGCTGCGCTTCGCGCGGGGCTCGTGGTCGTGGTCACAGACCCATCCTGACCCATGCCACCCCCCACATTCTCGCGGGAATCAGACACCACCGTCGTGGGGCCGGCATCCTTTCCCCGAAACGCGACAGGTCCCTTCGCGCATCATGGCGGAGGGACCTGTCGACGGGTGTAGCCCCGACGGGATTCGAACCCGCGCTACCGCCTTGAGAGGGCGGCGTGCTAGGCCACTACACAACGGGGCCTCGAGGACCGGACACTACCGGACGGAATCCAGCAGCGACCAATCGCTGGGGTACTAGGACTCGAACCTAGACTAACTGGACCAGAACCAGTCGGGCTGCCAATTACCCCATACCCCATGGAGTTGCGCGGCCTCGTGGAAACTCCGCGATGTCTCCGCGAAAGCCGCCGGTCGAGGATACCCGAGCGTGTTCGCCGCGCCAAAACGGCCCTCCCGCCCAAATCGGCCGGCCTGGACCGGCCCTGGAGCGGCCCCCGGAACGACCTGGGCAGGCGTGGACGTGCGCGGGACACGTCCGCGCGGTCACGTCGCCGTGGTCGGCGCCGCCGGAGGCTCCGCCGGGGGCGCTGCCTGCGCATCCTCCGGCGGACCCGCGGTCAGCCTCTGCGGACGCATCCGGCGGCACATCAGGACGACGAGCCCGGCGTACACGACGAACTGAGCGAGGTCGATCACCACCAGGGACCAGCTGGCCTCGCTGGTGCCCAGAGTCTGCGTGATCGTCCCGGTCGCAGCCGCCGCACCCAGGACCACGACGTTGTTGACGACGTGCATCGCAAGGCCCGCCTCGATGCCGCCGGTGAAGATCACCAGGCCACCGGCCGTCACCCCGAATGCGAACCGGTCGATGAACAGCGGCAGGTTCTGCGAGCCGTGCGCGGTCGCGAACAGCAGCGACGTAGCGGTCACGGTGAACCACGGTGCACGCACCAGCGCCCCGAACGCCTGCAGCAGGTAGCCGCGGAAGAAGTACTCCTCGCCCGCCGCCTGCAACGGCTGGGTCAGCGCGATGATCACGAAGAACGCTGCGGTGGTCGCTCCGGTGGCGGCACTGGTGCCACCCCCGCCGCCGGCGGCGGCGGGAAGCTCATGCGGCAGCAGTGCTGCCAGCACCCCGTACGCGAAGACGGTGGACACCGCCGAGGCCGCGAGGAACCAGCCGACCAGCCGCCAGCGCAGATGGGGGCGGACCGACCCCAGCCAGCGCGGACGCAGGTTGTGCAGGAACCGGACCGCGAGCCAGGTGATCGGGATCAGCAGCGCGAGCGAGAGGTTGACGACCAGCAGCGTCTGCGGCTCGATCCTGCCCTGCAGGGCCATGCTGCTGAACACCTCGGCGACCGACCCGTGACCGAGCATCTGCAGCACGAGCCCGACCAGGACCGCGACCGGGATCGATGCGAGGAACGCGGCGAACACCGTCAGCGGGATGCCCACCAGGACACGCCACATGTGGTAGCTCCACGTGTGCAGGATGCGGTGGTAGGGCTCGCGTCGCGCGTGGGGGTACGGCGGGTAGGGCGGCGGCACGCGAGGTGGTGCGTACACCGGCGGCTGGTAGGGCGGTCCGCCCTGCGGGTAGCCGTAGCCGTACGCCGGCGGCCAGACCTGCCCGTGCCCGGGCTGTCCGGGATCCTCCCCGTACGGCTGCCCCGGCGACGACTCTGGCGGCCGGCTCATTCGGTTCGCGCGCTCGCGGACTCGAGGCGTCGCAGCGAGCGCTCCCGGCCGAGCAGCTCCATCGACTCGAACAGCGGCGGGGAGACACGGCGACCGGTCACCGCCACCCGCACCGGGCCGAACGCGTGCCGCGGCTTGAGCCCCATCTGCTCGACGAGTGCCTCGCGCAGCGCCGTCTCGATCGCCGTCGTCGTCCAGTCGGTCAGCGGCTCCAGCGCCGCCTTCGACGCCTTCACCACCGCGACACCGTCCTCGTTGAGAACCTTGGCGCCGTCGGCCGGGTCGATCTCGAACCGGTCCTCGCCCACGAACAGGAAGCCGAGCATGTCGACGGCCTCCCCGAGCACGGTCATGCGCTCGCTGACCAGCGGGGCGGCCGCCCCCAGGGTCGCTCGGTCGGCGTCGCTGACGGGGTCACCGAGCAGCCCGGCCTGCTGCAGGTAGGGCACCATGCGCTCGGCGAGGTCGTCGACCGGCAGCATGCGCAGGTGCGCCGCGTTGATCGCCTCGCACTTCTTCGGGTCGAAGCGCGCGGCGTTGGGGTTGACCCGGCCGATGTCGAACACCTCGATCATCTCCTGCATGGTGAAGATGTCGCGGTCCTCGGCGATCGCCCAGCCGAGCAGGGCCAGGTAGTTCAGCAGTCCCTCGGGCAGGAAGCCGCGCCGGCGGTACTCGTCGAGGCCCGAGCTCGGGTCGCGCTTGGACAGCTTGCGGTTGCCCTCGCCCATCACGAAAGGCAGGTGGCCGAACCGGGGCGGACCGTCACCGACGCCGATGTCGCGGAGCGCGTCGTACAGCGCGATCTGCCGTGGCGTCGACGAGAGCAGGTCCTCGCCGCGCAGCACGTGGCTGATATGCATCAGCGCGTCGTCGACCGGGTTGACCAGCGTGTACAGCGGGTGGCCGTTGCCGCGCACCAGCACGAAGTCGGGCACGTGCTCGGGCTCGAAGCTGATCTCGCCGCGCACCAGGTCGTGGAAGGTGATGGTGTGGTCGGGCATGCGCAGCCGCAGCACGGGCTTGCGCTCCTCGGCACGGAACCGCGCGGCCTCGTCCTCGGTCAGCTCGCGGCAGTGGCCGTCGTAGCCGGGGGTGCGACCCTGGGCGCGCGCCTGCTCGCGTCGCTCGTCGAGCTCCTCCTGCGAGCAGTAGCAGTAGTAGGCGTGGCCGGCCTCGTGCAGGTGGCGCGCGATGTCGGCGTAGACGTCGAAGCGCTCCGACTGCCGGTAGGGCGCGTAGGGTCCGCCGACCCCGGGGCCCTCGTCCCAGTCGATGCCGAGCCACTCCAGCGAGCGCATGAGGTAGTCGACGGCCTCCTCGCTGTGTCGCGCGAGGTCGGTGTCCTCGATGCGCAGCACGAGCCTTCCGCCGTAGTGCCGGGCGAACACCCAGTTGAACAGGGCGCTGCGGACGTTGCCGACGTGGAGGTTGCCGGTCGGCGACGGCGGGAACCTCACGCGCACGTCGGCCGGTGCCAGGTCGCCCAGGACGGGGTCAGTCACGAGAGACCACCTTGTTGGTCAGGGTTCCGATGCCCTGCACGTGTACTGCGACGTTGTCGCCGACCTCCATCGGCCCGACACCGGAGGGAGTGCCGGTGAGCACCACGTCGCCGGGCAGCAGCGTCATCACCGAGGTGATGTGCGAGATCATCGTGGGCACGTCGAAGATGAACTGGCTGGTGCGGCTGCGCTGCTGCACCTCGCCGTTCAGCGTGGTCGTCAGCTCGAGGTCGCGCACGTCGATGTCGGTCTCGACCCACGGCCCCAGAGGGCAGAACGAGTCGAAGCCCTTGGCGCGGGTGAACTGCACGTCCTTCTTCTGCAGGTCGCGCGCTGTCACGTCGTTCCCGATCGTGTAGCCGAGGATCACGTCAGCGGCACGCTCGGCGGGCACGTCGCGGCAGATGCGCCGGATCACGATCGCGAGCTCGCCTTCGTAGTGCACGTCGTGGCTCTGCCGGGGGTAGCTGATCGGGTCACCGGGCCCGACCACCGAGGTGTTGGGCTTGAGGAAGATCAGCGGCTCGTCCGGAACCTCCATACCGATCTCGGCCGCGTGGTCGGAGTAGTTGAGCCCGACACACACGACCTTGCTGCGTGGGATCACCGGCGCCAGCAGCCGCACGTCGTCGAGCGCCACCCGCTCCCCGGTCGGCTCGACACCCTGGTACAGCGGGTCTCCGACGAGTGCGGCGATGAGCCCCTCCTCGTCGCCGGTTCCGACGACTCCGAACTGCGGCTCGTCCCCGGTGGTGAACCTGGCGATGCGCATGATGGGGCAGCCTACCGGCGCCGTGGCGGCCGCAACCGCACTACCCTCGCGGCTGTGGAGCACCGGTCGACCGTCGCCGCACCGCTCGTGCTGGACCGCGCGCAGTGGCAGCAACGCAGCGCGGCACACGCGGCCCGGGTCGACGCCATGGTCGCGAGCCACCTGGCGCGCCGCCGCACCGGCCGGAGCCACCCGGTCGAGGACTTCATGTTCACCTACTACTCCTTCCGGCCGACGGCACTGCGGCGCTGGCACCCCGGCCCCGACGTGCTGCTCGCCGGCGGGTCGCGGCTGCGGGACCACCGGGGCTACCGGGCCTTCGACGCGGGCGTGGGCCTCGACCCCGCGTACGTGCACGCGCAGCACGACCGGGTGCGCTGGATCCGCGACCTGCTGGCCGCCACCGCCCGTCGCGCGCCGTCGTTCGGCTGCCTGGGGCTGCACGAGTGGGCGATGGTCTACCGCACGTCGCCCGGTCAGGTCCGGCACAGGTCGTGGCCGCTGAGGTTGGGCAGCGACGGCACCGACGCGGTGGTGGAGCAGCACCGCCTCACCTGCACGCACTTCGACGCGTTCCGGTTCTTCACCGAGCCGGCGCGACCGCGAAACTCCGTCCGTCCCACGCGCACCGGCCAGCAGCGGCAGGAGCAGCCGGGCTGCCTGCACGCCGGGATGGACCTCTACAAGTGGGCGTACAAGCTGTCGCCGATGGCGCCCGCCGAGCTGGTGGCCGACTGCTTCGCGCTCGCACGCGACATCCGCGTGCTCGACATGCGCGCCTCGCCGTACGACCTGAGCTCGCTGGGCTACACGCCGGTGCGCATCGAGACACCGGCGGGCAAACGCGAGTACGCCGAGCAGCAGCGTGCGTTCACCGAACGCGCCGCACCGCTGCGCGAACGGCTGCTCGGCCTGTGCGACCGGCTGCTCGACGAGACGCCCGCACCCTCCTAGACGGCGTTGTCGCAGATCACAACGGAACGGGCGAGGCGCACGCGTGTGCAGGCCGTGTTCTGACCTAAGATTGTCACTGCGTCGAAGCGCACCGGTACAGCAACATCGAGCAACACAGCCAGGGCCGAGACCGTCTGAGACCACCTCCCTTTTTTTCTTACTTCGTTGGCCCCTGCGTACTTCCTGGAAACAAAGAGTGAGAACCACAAGCCTGCTGACCGCAACTCTTGGTGCCGGCTTCTACCGGTACTGGCACGTCCCCTCCCCCGACAGCACCATCGACGTCCGCTCCGCCCGACGCGCGGACCTGAGCCTCATCGGACCCGCCGCGCTGGCCCTGCTGGCCGGCGGCACGTGGCTCACCGGACGGGTGGGCGCGTCGCTGCTGTTCGACGACCGGGTGATGGCCCCGCTGGCGTCGCTGCCCTGGACCGCCCAGGTCCTGATGCTGTGCGGCGTGCTGGGGTTCGTCCTGGCCCTCCTGTGGTGGCTGGCCACGGCACCCCTGCGCGCACGGGTCGCCCGCGGCGTGACGAGCGGGTCCGTCGTCCGCCTGCCCGACGACCCCGCCGAGACCGGCGCGCCGCTGCACGCGGCCGCGACGCAGCTCGGCCGCACCCTGCGCGACCTGCCCGAGCCGTGGCAGGTGCCCGAGCCGAGGCCGCTGACGGAGTCGGCGTTCGAGGCCCTGCGCACGGCCGCCTGGGTGCTCACCGAGCAGTCCGACCCGGCCAGCCCCACCGAGCGCCGGCTGCGGCGCCGCTGCCTGACCCTGGCGCGCCGGCTCGACGACACGCGTGACTCCGGGCGGCCCGGCAGCGGCACCCGGGAGCACGCGGCCGCCTGACCCGCGCTCTCGGTTAGAACGCGTTACAGTTTGGTCGGCCTGTCCGCGCCCGAGGAGGAACCATGGCCGACTCCCCTGCGATCACCTGGACCGCCCCCGACGCCGAGCACCCCGCCCGGCGGGCCTCCCAGCGCTCGGCCGCCGCGGTCGCGCGCGGGGACAAGCAGGCCTGGCTCGACCTGTTCGCCGGCGACGCCGTCGTGGAGGACCCGGTCGGGCCGTCGCCGTTCGACCCCGAGGGCAAGGGCCACCGCGGCCGCGATGGCATCGCGGCGTTCTGGGACCTCGCGATCGCCGCACCGACGCTGTTCCACTTCACCGTCACCGACTCGTTCGCCGCGGGCGACGAGTGCGCCAACGTCGGCACGATCACCAGCGTGCTCGACGACGGCACCCGCGTGGACGCCGAGGGCGTGTTCGTCTACCGCGTCGACGAGGACGGGCTGATCGTGTCGCTGCGGGCGTTCTGGGAGCTCGACCGGGCGATGGCCACGGCGCGTCCCTACGAGGGCGACCTTCCCGCCAGCCGCAACCCGTAGCTGACCGCGTCGCGCAGCGCCTCCCACGACGCCTCGACGATGTTGTGCCCCACGCCCACGGTGATCCAGCTCGTGTGCCCGTCGGAGGTCTCGATCAGCACGCGGATCACCGCGTCGGTGCCGTGGCCCTGGTCGAGGATGCGCACCTTGTAGTCGACCAGCTCCAGCTTGGCCACCTCCGGGAACACCTGCCCGATGGCGCTGCGCAGGGCGCTGTCGAGCGCGTTGACCGGGCCGTTGCCCTCGCCGGTGACCACGATCCGCTCACCGCCGGCGAACAGCTTCACCGTCGCCTCCGACAGCGCCTCGGTGCCCGGGCTGCTCTCGGTGATGACGCGCCAGGACTCGACGTCGAAGTACGACGGACGCACGCCCTCGACCTCCTCCAGCAACAGCAGCTCGAACGACGCGTCGGCGGCCTCGAAGGTGTAGCCGGCCGACTCCATGTCCTTCACCCGCTTGGTCACCCGGGCCACCAGCTCGGTCTCCTGGCTGAGGTCGAAGCCGAGCTCGCGCCCCTTCAGCTCGATGCTGGCGCGACCGGCCATCTCCGAGACCAGCAGCCGCATGTCGTTGCCGACCTCGACCGGGTCGGTGTGCTGGTAGAGGTTCGGGTCGACCTTGATCGCGCTCGCGTGCAGCCCCGCCTTGTGCGCGAACGCCGACGTGCCGACGTAGGGCTGGCGCGTCGCCGGCGGCACGTTGGTCACCTCCGCGACCGCGTGCGCGATCCGGGTCGCCTCGCGCAGCCGGCCGACCGGCAGCACGTGGCTGCGCAGCTTGAGCTCGAGGTTGGCCACGACCGACACCAGGTCGGCGTTGCCGGTGCGCTCGCCGTAGCCGTTGACGGTGCCCTGCACGTGCGTGGCCCCGGCGTCGACGGCCGCCAGCGTGTTGGCGACGGCGCACCCGGTGTCGTTGTGGCAGTGGATGCCGAGCCGGGCGCCGGTTGAGGAGAGCACGTCGTGCACCACGTCGCCGAGCTGAGCGGGCAGCATGCCGCCGTTGGTGTCGCACAGCGCGACCAGGTCGGCACCGGCCTCGGCCGCGGTGCGTACGACCTCCAGGGCGTAGTCGCGGTTGTCGCGGTAGCCGTCGAAGAAGTGCTCGGCGTCGAGGAACACCCGCTGCCCCTCCGACCGCAGGTGCGCGACCGTGTCCCGGATCATCGCCAGGTTCTCCTGCAGCGTGGTGCGCAGGGCCAGCTCGACGTGCCGGTCGTGGCTCTTGGCCACCAGGGTCACCACGGAGGCGCCGGAGTCTCGCAGCGCGGCCACCAGCGGGTCGTCCGCCGCGGCGACCCCCGCCCTCCGGGTCGCGCCGAACGCGGCGAGCGTCGCGTTGGCCAGCGGCAGCTCCTCGCGCGCCCGGCGGAAGAACTCGGTGTCCTTGGGGTTCGCCCCGGGCCAGCCGCCCTCGATGTAGCCGACCCCGAGGTCGTCGAGGTGGCGAGAGATCGCCAGCTTGTCCTCGACGGAGAGGTTGAGCCCCTCCTGCTGGGCGCCGTCACGCAGCGTCGTGTCGTAGACGTGGAATGCGTCGCTGCGGCTGTCGGATGTGGCCACGGTCTCGTCCTTGGTTCGGTCTCGGGAAAGCAGTTCGGTTTCGGGAAAACAAAAGACCCCCCGTCTTGGGACGAGAGGTCTGCGCGCCTGGGAGAAGGTCCCGGCGCGCTAGCGAATAATGATCGCGAACGTGTGCTTCACGTAACCGAGCATGACACAGGCCCTGCGCGTCGCGGAACCCGTCTTGCGGTTTAGGACCGCCTCGCCGCACCGCGTAGCCTGCCTTGCGTGCCCGACACGATCGTGATCCCCGTCCCTGAGCGCCTGCTGGCCGTGTACGCCGTGGTCACCCCCGACCCGCCGGCGGACACCACGCTGCACAGCGGGCAGGGTCTGGCGATCGACGTCGTCCCGGTCGAGGAGGCACCGCTGCCCCCGAGCCCGCTGCTGCGCGCGATGGGCGCGGACGCGCCCGCGCTGGCGGCGTACGACTCCGGCACGCACGCGGTGCTGGTGCGCAGCGTCGGCACTGCGCAGTTCCCGCCGCAGCACGAGCTCGCCGCGTACGCCAGCGCGCACGCGATCGCCGAGATGTGCGAGGGCGTCGTGGTGGACACGCTGATCCCCCGGATCGTCACCCGCGTGCGCGCGGTCGGCGAGGGCTTCCGGCTGGCCGACTGGGTGGTGCTGCCGCACTCGCTGGAGGCCGGCGAGCTGTGGTTCACCTCCAAGGGCATGACCCGGTTCGGGCTGCCGGAGCTGCAGAGCCACGCCATCCCCGAACCGCTCGCGAACGCCTGGGGCGCGGTGCTGACCGGCATCGGGCAGGTGCTGCTGCGCGACCACGAGCTGGCGATGACCGAGGACCCGGGCACGGCGCTGCGCGAGGCGCCCGCCGAGCAGACGGTGTCGCTGCGCGACATCGCCTCGGCCTACTCCGACGAGGCCCGGTTCGGCGACGACGCGGACCTCGACGTCGGCGAGACGTTCCGCATCGAGCTCGACCCGTCGACCAGCGAGACCGCCGACTCCTTCCTCACCGTCGTTCCCCCGTCCGGGTTCGGCGGCACCACGGAGCAGTGGGCCGCGCAGGTGGTGAAGACGCTGTTCACCGACGTCGGGCGTGGGTAGTTGGCCTACATGGGCATGAATGTCGCACAGAAGCTGATCACCTCCCACCTCGTCGAGGGCGAGCCGACACCGGGCACCGAGATCGGCCTGCGCGTGGACCACACGCTCACCCAGGACGCCACCGGCACGATGGTGATGCTGGAGCTGGAGGCGATGGGCCTCGACCGCGCCCGCACCGAGCTGAGCGCGCAGTACGTCGACCACAACCTGCTGCAGGCCGACGAGCGCAACGCCGAGGACCACCGGTTCCTGCAGAGCGCGTGCAGCAGGTTCGGCCTGTGGTACTCCAAGGCCGGCAACGGCGTCTCCCATCCCACGCACATGCAGCGCTTCGGCCGGCCGGGGCTGACCATGGCCGGGTCCGACTCGCACACCTGCGCGGCCGGCTGCCTGGGGATGTTCGCGGTCGGTGTCGGCGGGGTGGAGGTGGCGCTGGCGATCGCGGGCGAGCCGCTGTGGCTGACCATGCCGGAGATCTGGGGCATCGAGCTGACCGGTGAGCTGCCGCCGTGGGTGTCGGCCAAGGACGTCATCCTGGAGATGCTGCGCCGGCACGACGTGAAGGGCGGGGTCAACCGGGTCATCGAGTACCACGGACCGGGCCTGGCCGGGCTGACCGCGATGGACCGGCACGTGATCGCGAACATGGGCGCCGAGCTCGGCGCCACCACCACGGTGTTCCCCGCCGACGACGCGGTGCGCGACTTCCTGCGCGCCGAGGACCGGGAGGACGACTTCACCGAGCTGCTGGCCGACCCCGACGCGACCTACGACGTCACCGACCACATCGACCTCGGCGAGCTGGTGCCGCTGGTCGCGAAGCCCACCTCGCCGGGCAACGTCGTACCCGTGTCGGAGGTCGAGGGCACCGAGATCGGCCAGGTGGTCATCGGCTCAAGCGCCAACCCCGGCCTGCGCGACTACGCGGTCGCGGCGGCGATGGTCAAGGGCCGCCAGAGCAGCGACGTCGTCAGCTTCGACGTGAACCCGTCGTCGCGGCAGATCTTCGCCGACCTCACCAGGATGGGCGCGACCTTCGACCTGATCGGCGCCGGAGCCCGCCTGCACCAGACCGGCTGTCTCGGCTGCATCGGGATGGGACAGGCGCCCGCCAGGGGCGCGAACAGCCTGCGTACGTTCCCGCGCAACTTCCCCGGCCGCAGCGGCACGCCCGACGACTCCGTGTACCTGTGCTCGCCGGAGACCGCGGCCGCCAGCGCCCTCACCGGCGTCATCACCGACCCCCGGGCATGGGCGGAGAAGGACGGCATGGACTACCCCCGGCTCGACCTCCCGCGCACGCACACCGTCAACACCTCGATGCTGGTCCCCCCGCCGGAGCCGCAGGAGGGCCAGAAGGTGGAGCTGGTGAAGGGGAAGAACATCTCCTCGCTGCCCGACTTCGACGAGCTGCCCGACCGGATGGAGCTCCCCGTCGCGCTCAAGGTCGGCGACAACCTGTCCACCGACGAGATCTCCCCCGCCGGCGCGGCCGCGCTGCCGTTCCGCTCCAACATCCCCGAGCTGGCGAAGTTCACCTTCCGCCCCGTCGACCCCGAGTACGCCGGGCGGGCCGGCGACCTCGGCGACCACGCCGTGGTCGGCGGGCACAACTACGGCCAGGGCTCCTCGCGCGAGCACGCCGCGATCACGCCGCGCTACCTGGGTGTACGGGCCGTGGTCGCGAAGTCGTTCGCCCGGATCCACTGGCAGAACCTGGCCAACTTCGGCGTGCTGGCGCTGGAGCTCGACGACGAGTCCGACTACGACCAGGTCCAGCAGGGCGACACGCTGGTGCTGGAGGGTCTGCACGAGGCGCTGCGCGAGGGCGACCGCGTCTCGGCACGGCTGGGTAACGGGAAGGGAGACCGTGAGGTGGTGCTGCGCCATCGCCTGTCGGCCCGGCAGGTCGACAAGGTGCTGGCCGGCGGTGTCATCCCGGTGCTGCGGCGCGAGCTGGATGACCGCGGCTGACCGTCACCGGAAGTCCGGCGGCACCAGGATGCTGGGGTCGATCGGCGGGGAGTCGTCGGGGAACCACTGCACCCCGGCCGAGCTGAGTGCGACGAGCAGCACCACGACGCCGGCGTAGACGATCCCGGTCCAGGCGGCCCCCGAGGTGTCGGAGCGGGTGACGTGCCAGACCGCGCGGCGCACCGGCCGGCGCAGCCGACGCGAGCCCGGACCCCACCACAGGGTCAGGGCGCCCAGGACGCCCGCCGCGAACAGCGCATGCGACGCCTGCATGCCGAACGCGCCCAGTATCAGCGCGAGCACGCCCGCGCTGCCGCACGCGGCCAGCAGCAGGATCACGGTGCCCGGTGCCGACGCCACCAGGTGCCACGGCGCGGCCAGCGTCTGCACCACCGGGTCGCTGCGCCGCGGTCCCCTCAGCGCGCGCCGGTCTGCGACCGCGTCGAGGCTCCACGAGGTGGTGCGCACAAGCCATGCCGTCGCCAGCGCGACCACGGCGGTGACGTACGGCGCGAGGGTCGTGCCGATCGCCACGAGGCCCAGCAGGCCGATCATCAGCAGCAGCCGCAGGGTGGCGTTGGAGCGGCGGGCCGAGGCCGCCGCCTCGGGGGGCTCGCCGAGGGGCCGGGGCGGTGGGAACGGCCGCGGCGGGGCCATCGGATGCGCGACGGTGATCGGCCGGGTGGCGGGCAGCACCGGAGCGGGGGGAGGGACAGGGGCGGGTGCCGGCCCGGCCGACCCGTTCAGGCGCGCGGCCACGTCACGGGCGGTGGGCCGCTGCCCGGGGTGCGGAGAGAGGCACGCGGCCACCAGCGGCTGCAGCCATGCCGGTATGCCGGAGATGTCGAACTCGCCCCGGCGGGCGCGGTCCATCACCGCCATCGACGGGCCCTTGCCGAACGGCGACTCGCCGGTGGCGGCGAACACCACCGTCGCCGCCCACGCGTGCACGTCGGACGCCGGGGTGGCCTCCTCGCCGTACAGCACCTCGGGAGCGAGGTAGCCGGGCGTGCCCATCAGCCACCCGGTCGCGGTGAGCCGGGAGTCCTCGCTGACCTTGGCCAGCCCGAAGTCGATCAGGACGGGATCGTGCCGCCCCTCGATGAGCACGTTGGAGGGCTTGACGTCACGGTGGAGCACACCCGCCCTGTGCACGGCGATCACCGCCTCGACCAGCCCGAGCGCGATCGCGCGCAGGTCGTCGCCGTCCAGCGGGCCCGACTCGCGCACCCGCTTGTGCAGCGACGGGCCGTCCACGAAGCGGGTGACCAGGTAGGGGTAGACGCCCCACGGGTCGGCGTCGTAGACCTCCGCCACCCGGCGGCTCCGCACGCGGCGCAGCGAGGAGACCTCACGGGCGAGCCGGGCGCGGCCCTCGTCGTCGCCGACCACCTGCGGGCGCAGCACCTTCAGCGCCACCTCGCGGCCGTCGGGCGCCTCCGCGAGGTGCACCACGCCCATCCCGCCCTCACCGATCTTGCCCAGCAGGCGGTACCGGCCGATCCGGCCGGTCTCCGCGTGCGGCGCAGAAGAAGGCGTCACAGGATGCACCGTAGTCCGCGAGGTCAGCGGATGCGGTGCATCCACTCCGACATCTCGTCGGACCGGCCGTACTGGATGTCCAGCAGGGCCGAGCGCAGCTCGGAGGTGACCTTGCCGGCCTCGTCGCCGGAGCTGATCTCGCCGCCGGACCACTTGAGCGTGCCGACCGGGGTGAGCACGGCGGCCGTGCCGCAGGCGAACACCTCGGTGATCTCGCCGGCCGCCACGCCGCCGAGCCAGTCGTCGATCGACACGCGCTGCTCCACCACCTCGTAGCCCCGGTCGCGGGCCAGCGTGATGACCGAGTCGCGGGTCACACCCTCGAGAATCGTGTCGGTTAGCTCGGGGGTGACGATCCGCCCGTCGGCGTAGACGAAGAACAGGTTCATGCCGCCGAGCTCCTCGACCCAGCGACGGTCGACGGCGTCGAGGAAGGCCACCTGGTCGCAGCCGTTGGCCAGCGCCTGCTGCTGCGGCGCCAGGCTGGCGGCGTAGTTGCCGCCGCACTTGGCCGAGCCGGTGCCGCGCGGCGCCGCGCGGATGTAGTCCTCGCTGAGCCAGATGCTGACCGGCTTCACGCCCTTGGCGAAGTAGGACCCGGCCGGTGAGGCGATCACGCAGAACGTCACATGCTGCGCCGGGCGCACGCCCAGGAACACCTCGGAGGCGAACATGAACGGCCGCAGGTACAGGCTGGCCTCACCGCCCTCGGGAACCCACTCGTGGTCGAGCTGCACGAGCGCGTCGACGCCGGCGACGAAGTCCTCGACCGGCAGCTCCGGCAGCGCCATCCGGCTCGACGACCGCGCGAACCGCGCGGCGTTGACGTCGGGGCGGAAGGTCCAGATGGACCCGTCCTCGTGCCGGTAGGCCTTCATCCCCTCGAAGACCTCCTGCGCGTAGTGCAGCACCGCCGAGGCTGGGTCTACCTCGAACGGCCCGTACGCGCGCAGCTGCGCATCGTGCCATCCGTCCTGCGGGGTCCAGGTCACCGTCAGCATGTGGTCGGTGAAGTGGCGCCCGAACCCCGGCTCGGCCAGGATCTCGGCGCGCCGTTTCTCCGAGGCGGGCTTGGCCGCCGGGAAGGTCTCGATCGTCAGGGAGCCGGTCATGGCCGCACGTTAGCCGACCGCGCCGGTCTTCTGCTCAACCGCCCAGACGCGCGGCGATCGCATCGCCGATCTGCGTGGTACCGCGGCGCTCGCCGGACGCCGACGCGCGCTCGGACAGGTCGGCGGCCACCGCACGCTGGACCGCGGCGGCCGCGCTCGCCTCTCCGAGGTGCTCGAGCAGCATGCCCGCGGACAGGATCGCGGCCGTGGGGTCGGCCTTGCCCTGCCCGGCGATGTCGGGGGCGGAGCCGTGCACGGGCTCGAACATGCTCGGTGCCGTGCGGTCGGGGTTGACGTTGCCGCTGGCGGCCAGGCCGATCCCGCCGGTGACCGCGGCCGCGAGGTCGGTGACTATGTCGCCGAACAGGTTGTCGGTGACGATCACGTCGAACCGGCCGGGGTCGGTGGTGAGGAAGATGGTCGCCGCGTCCACGTGCAGGTAGTCGACGGTGACGTCGGGGTGCTCCTGTGCGACGGCCTGCACGGTGCGCCACCACAGGTCGCCGGCGTGCACGAGCACGTTGGTCTTGTGCACCAGCGTGAGCTTCCTGCGCGGGCGGGCGGCGGCCCGGGCGAACGCGTCGCGCACCACGCGGTCGACGCCGAAGGCGGTGTTGACGCTGACCTCGGTGGCGATCTCGTGCGGGGTGCCCTTGCGGACACTGCCGCCGTTGCCGACGTAGAGGCCCTCGGTGCCCTCGCGGACGACGACGAAGTCGACCTCGCCCGGGTCGGCCAGCGGCGAGGAGACGCCGGGGTACAGCGTCGCCGGCCGCAGGTTGACGTAGTGGTCGAGGCTGAACCGCAGCTTCAACAGCAGGCCGCGCTCGAGCACGCCGGGCGGCACCGACGGGTCGCCGACGGCGCCGAGCAGGATGCCGTCGTGCCCGCGGATCTCCTCCAGCACGCTGTCGGGGAGGGTCTCGGCGGTCTCGTTCCAGCGCTTCGCGCCCAGGTCGTACTCGGTCTGGGCGAACTTGACCTCGCCGGAGGTCGCCGCGTCGAGGACCTTGACTGCCTCGGTGGTCACCTCGGGGCCGATCCCGTCGCCGGGGATGACCGCGAGGCGGTACGTCGTCGACATGGACGGCACTCTAGCCACCGTCTCGGATGGTGGCATCGGTGTCTTGGACCGCGAGACCTGCTCGCTGCCGGCCCTGGCGGCGTCCGAAGACGGTTCGGGCGGGGCGGGGACGCTGCCTCCCCCGTGGAGGAGCGTCCTCGCCCCGCCCGGTGTGCCCGACGTCAGCTGCCGTGCGCTGTCGTCAGCTTCTCGTCAGCTTGTCGTCGGGACGTCAGTTGTCGTCGGGGCGCTCGCCGCCGTTGTCGCGCAGGTCCAGCGCGGCCTGGACGGCCTGCTGCGCCTGCGCGTTCTCGGCTGGCCTGCTCGGGCCCCATTCCGGGTACATCTCGTACATCGTTTCCTCCGAGTGCAAAAGTCGTTCGGTGCAGGTGTTGTTTCTCGGGAACTCCGCCGGAGGCGAGATTTCGCCTGATGCACCGTGGGTCGCACGGGAGGCTTGGATCGCTAGTAAGAGATCGCGGGTCTTCGGATCTTCTTGCCGGGCTGCCAGCGGGTCGGCCAACGCCACAACACCGCGGCGAGGTGTTGGCCTTAAGAGGCCCCGCCGCGGCAGGCAAGGATTACGACGAAGTTCCGCATGATGGGTCGACTGTACCTACCCACCTGCGGCCCCGTCAGGCGAAACGCGCGGCTGTCTCGGCATGCAAGACGTCCGTCTCGCGGTTCTCCTGTGCCAGACTCGTCCTGTGAGCGCGCCGCCAGACCTCCCGCCGCTGGTGCGCCGTGCGCTGGACCTGTCGCGGGACCAGGGCTTCGTGTCCTCGACGCGCAACGAGACCGGCTGGCTGCTCGCCTCGCTGGCGGCTTCTCGCGGCGGCACGATGGCCGAGTGCGGCACCGGGTGCGGTGTCGGGTCGGCGTGGCTGCGCAGCGGCATCCGCGACGACGTGCGGATCGTGACCGCCGAGCTCGACAGCCGCCTCGCCGCGGCGGTGCGCGAGCTGTTCGAGGACGACGAGCGGGTCGAGGTGCTGCAGGCCGACTGGACCACGCTGCGCGCGTACGCGCCGTTCTCCCTGCTGTTCCTCGACGTCCGCGAGGCCAAGCGCGGTGGTCCCGACTTCATCACCGAGCTGGTCGAGCCCGGCGGCATCGTGGTGCTCGACGACTTCACGCCGTGCCAGGGCTGGCCGCCGATGTACGAGGGCCGGGTCGACACCATCCGGCAGCAGTGGATCACCGACCCGCGGTTCACCACCGCCGAGGTGATGGTCGCGCCCGACGCGTCGGTGCTGATCGCCACCCGCCGCTGACCCCCGCGGGCCGGCGCGTCAGTCGGCCAGGTCGACCGCGCAGACCGACTCGGCGTTGATCGCGGCGGCCAGCTCCTCCAGCACGGCGAGCGGGATCACGGAGTCGACCGTCATCGTCACCAGTGCGTGGCCGCCCTTGTGGTCGCGGCTGACCTGCATGCCCGCGATGTTGACGCCCGCCTCGCCGAGGATCCCGCCGACTGTGCCGACCATGCCCGGGCGGTCGGCGTAGCGGAACAGCGCGAGGTGCTCGGTGGGCTCGATGTCGATCTCGTAGCCGTCGATCTCCACCAGCCGCTCGCGCTGCTGGATGCCGATCAGCGTGCCCGAGACCGACACCTGCTCGCCGTCGGCAAGGGTGCCCCGCAGGGTCACCAGGTTGCGGTGGTCGGCGCTCTCCGGGTCGGTGACCAGCCGCACCGCCAGGCCGCGCTCGGCGGCCAGCAGCGGGGCGTTGACGTACGACACGGAGTCCTCGACGACGTCGGTGAACACGCCCTTGAGCGCGGCCAGCTCCAGCACCTTCACGTCGAACTGGGTGATCTCGCCGCGCACCTCGACGTCGAGCTGCTGTGCGACGCCACCGGCCAGCGCGGTGAAGATGCGGCCGAGCTTCTCGGTCAGCGGAATGCCCGGGCGTACGTCCTCGGCGATCACACCGCCCTGGACGTTGACGGCGTCGGGCACGAGCTCACCGGCCAGCGCCAGCCGTACCGACTTGGCCACGGCGAGGCCGGCCTTCTCCTGCGCCTCCTCGGTCGAGGCGCCCAGGTGCGGGGTGGCGACCACGGACTCGAACTCGAACAGCGGCGAGTCGGTACACGGCTCGGAGGCGAACACGTCGATGCCGGCGCCGGCCACGCGGCCTTCCTTGAGCGCGCTGTAGAGGGCGTTCTCGTCCACGATGCCGCCGCGGGCGGCGTTGACCACGACCAGGTGCGGCTTGACCTTGTGCAGCTCCTCGTCGCCGATCAGCCCCAGGGTCTCGGGGGTCTTGGGCAGGTGCACGGAGATGAAGTCGGACTCCTCGAGCAGGCTGTCCAGCGTCACCAGGCGCACGCCCATCTGGGCGGCGCGGCCGGGCTGGACGTACGGGTCGTAGGCGATCACGTTCATGCCGAAGGCGCCGAGCCGCTGGGCGACGAGTACGCCGATGCGGCCGAGGCCGACGATGCCGACGGTCTTCTCGTACAGCTCGACGCCGGTGTACTTGCTGCGCTTCCACTCGCCCTTCTTGAGAGACTCGTTGGCAGGGGCGATGTTGCGGGCGGCGGCCAGGAGGAGACCCACGGCGAGCTCGGCGGCGCTGACGATGTTGGAGGTCGGCGCGTTGACGACCATCACGCCGGCCTGGGTCGCGGCCTTGACGTCGACGTTGTCGAGGCCGACGCCGGCGCGGGCGACCACCTTGAGCCGGTTGGCGGCGGCAAGCGCCTCGGCGTCGACCTTGGTCGCGCTGCGCACCAGGATCGCGTCGACCTCGGCGATCGCGGGCAGCAGCTCGGCGCGGTCGGCGCCGTTGCACCTGCGAATGTCGAAGTCGGGCCCGAGCGCCTCGACGGTGGCGGGGCTGAGCTCTTCGGCGATGAGTACGACGGGCTTGCTCACGGGAGAGTCCTTCGCAGTCTTTGTCGCGATTGTGTCGCGAGGCTCGCGGTGGGTCGGTCCGCCGGTGTGGACGGTGACCGCGCACGACGCTGTGCCCGTGGTTTAACTCTAACCCACCGACAGCCGCGCCTGAGCGGGGCTTGCCGGTCGCGTACGGGGCCTTCGAGGCAGTGCCGGAGGGTCCCAGGGGCGCGGCTTTCACGCATGAGTGAAAGACGACCGCGCCGGACGCGAAGAGCCGCGCCGTCTTCCACGCTTGCGTGAAAGACGACGCGGCTCAGGAGATGATCCGCCGTACGACTAGCGGGCGGCGGTGCCCTCCACGTAGTCGCCTTCGTCGTGGCTCTTGACCCAGCTCATCAGCTTGCGCAGGTCGCGGCCGGTCGCCTCGATCGAGTGCGTCTCGGCCTGCTCGCGCAGCCGCTTGAACTCCGGCGCGCCGGCGTCCTGGTCCTTGATGAAGCGGTCGGCGAAGGCGCCCGACTTGATGTCCTCGAGCACGTCGCGCATCCGCTGCTTCACCGAGTCGTCGATGATCCGCGGGCCGGACACGTAGTCGCCGTACTCGGCGGTGTCCGACACCGACCAGCGCTGCTTGGCGATGCCGCCCTCGTACATCAGGTCCACGATGAGCTTCAGCTCGTGCAGGCACTCGAAGTAGGCGACCTCGGGCTGGTAGCCGGCCTCGGTGAGCGTCTCGAAGCCGGCGGTGATCAGCGACGACACGCCGCCGCAGAGCACCGTCTGCTCACCGAACAGGTCGGTCTCGGTCTCCTCGGTGAACGTGGTCTTGATGCCGCCGGCGCGCAGGCCGCCGATCCCCTTCGCGTAGGACAGCGCGAGCTCCCAGGCCTTGCCCGACGCGTCGTTCTCCACCGCGACGAGCACCGGGACACCGCGACCCTCGGAGAACTCGCGGCGTACCAGGTGGCCGGGGCCCTTCGGCGCGACCATGCACACGTCGACGCTCGCGGGCGGCTGGATGTAGCCGAAGCGGATGTTGAACCCGTGGCCGAAGAACAGCGCGTCGCCCTCGACCAGGTTGGGTTCGATCGCCTCGCGGTACAGGTCGCGCTGCGCCGGGTCCGGTGCCAGCACGACGATGAGGTCGGCCTCCTCGCAGGCCTCGTACGGCGTGAGCACGCGAAGCCCTTCGGCCTCGGCCTTGGGGCGGCTGCGGGAACCCTCGGGCAGGCCGACGCGTACGTCGACGCCGGAGTCGCGCAGCGAGAGGGCGTGGGCGTGGCCCTGGCTTCCGTATCCGAGCACCGCCACGTGGCGGCCCTGCACCACGCTCAGGTCGGCGTCGTCGTCGTAGAACATCTGGGCCACGGGGTGCTCCTTGTCTCTTCTGCTTCGTCTTCGTGGGAATGGGTGGGTACGACGGGGGCTACGCCGGGTGCGGGTGCGGCACCGGGCGCAGCGTGCGGTCGGTGATCGAGCGGCTCCCGCGCCCCATGGCGACCATGCCCGACTGCACCAGCTCGCGGATGCCGAACGGCTCCAGCACCCGCAGGAACGCCTCGATCTTCTCGGCGTTGCCGGTCACCTCGACCGTGACCGCGTCGGTGGCCACGTCGACCACCTTGGCGCGGAACAGCTGCACGGTCTCGAGCACCTGGCCGCGGGTCGACGCGTCGGCCCGCACCTTGACGAGAAGCAGCTCGCGCTGCACCGCCGAGGTCGGCTCCAGCTCGACGATCTTGATCACGTTGATGAGCTTGTTCAGCTGCTTGGTGACCTGCTCCAGCGGGGAGTCCTCGACGTTGACCACGATGGTCATGCGGGAGATCTCGGGGTGCTCGGTGGGTCCAACCGCGAGCGAGTCGATGTTGAACCCGCGGCGCGAGAACAGGCTCGACGCGCGTGCCAGCACACCGGGCTTGTTCTCCACCAGCACCGACAGCGTGTGCTTACTCATGGGCGTCCTCGCTTCGCTCGCAACGCTTTTCTCACAGCTCGTCCTCTTCGAACTCGGGCGCCATGTCGCGCGCGATCTGGATGTCGTCGTTGCTGGTGCCGGCCGGCACCATCGGCCACACCATCGCATCCCGGTTGACCAGGAAGTCGACGACCACCGGCCGGTCCTCGATCGACATCGCCCGCTCGATCGTGGCGTCGACGTCCTCCTGCTTGTCGCACTGCAGGCCCACGCAGCCCATCGCCTCGGCCAGCTTGGCGAAGTTGGGGATGCGCGAGGAGTGCAGGTCGGTGTTGCTGTAGCGGCCCTCGTAGAACAGGGTCTGCCACTGCCGCACCATGCCGAGGGAGGAGTTGTTGATCACCGCGACCTTGATCGGGATCCCCTCCAGGGCGCAGGTCGCCAGCTCCTGGTTGGTCATCTGGAAGCAGCCGTCACCGTCGATCGCCCACACGGTCGCGTCCGGGCGGCCGACCTTCGCGCCCATCGCGGCGGGCACGGCGAAGCCCATGGTGCCCAGGCCTCCGGAGTTGATCCAGGTGTTGGGGTGCTCGTACTTGATGAAGTGCGCGGCCCACATCTGGTGCTGGCCGACGCCGGCGACGTAGACGCCGTCGGGGCCGACCGCGTTGCCGAGGCGCTCGATCACGTACTGCGGCGCCAGCGACCCGTCGTCGGGCGCGTCGTAGCCGACCGGGAACCGCGTGCGCCAGGCGTCGGTCTGCCTGACCCAGCCGGTGTAGTCGCCGCGGCGCCCGGCCTCGTGCTCGGTCCTCAGCGCGGCGACCAGGTCGGTGATGGTCTCCTTGCAGTCACCGACGATCGGCACGTCGGCGGTGCGGTTCTTGGAGATCTCGGCGGGGTCGATGTCGGCGTGGATCACCCGCGCGCCGGGAGCGAACGAGGCGAGCTTGCCGGTGACGCGGTCGTCGAACCGGGCGCCGAGGGCGATGATCAGGTCGCTGCGCTGCAGCCCGGACACCGCCGCCACGCTGCCGTGCATGCCGGGCATGCCCAGGTGCAGCGGGTGGCCGTCGGGGAAGGCGCCGCGCGCCATCAGCGTGGTGACCACCGGGATGCCGGTGAGCTCGGCCAGTGCCCGCAGCTGCTCCGAAGCGCGCGCCCGGATCACGCCGCCGCCGACGTAGAGCACCGGCCGCTTGGCGGCGAGGATCATCCGCGCCGCCTCGCGCACCTGCTTGGCGTGCGGCTTGGTCACCGGCCGGTACCCGGGCAGCATCAGCGACTCCGGCCAGGTGAACGTCGTCATCGCCTGCATGGCGTCCTTGGACACGTCGACCAGCACCGGGCCCGGCCGCCCGGTGGAGGCGATGTGGAACGCCTCGGCCACGGTGGTCGAGATGTCGGCGGGGTTGGTCACCAGGTAGGAGTGCTTGGTGATCGGCATCGTGATGCCGCGGATGTCGGCCTCCTGGAAGGCGTCCGACCCGATGGACCCGCGGGCGACCTGGCCGGTGATCGCGACGACCGGCGTGGAGTCCATGTGCGCGTCGGCCAGCGGGGTGACCAGGTTGGTCGCGCCGGGACCCGAGGTCGCCATGCAGACGCCGACCCGCCCGGTCGCCGCGGCGTACCCCTGTGCCGCGTGCCCGGCGCCCTGCTCGTGCCGTACGAGGATGTGCCGGATCTGCCGCGAGTCGAACAACGGGTCGTAGGCCGGAAGGATCGCACCGCCGGGGATGCCGAACACGGTGTCCACCCCCGCGTGCTCCAGGGCTTTGATCAGGCTTTGCGCCCCGGTGACCTGTTCGCTCATCTGGTTCTTCCTCGTCCTCTGGTTCCTCGCCTTGCTGACATTAAAAAACCCCCTCCGACCTCAGAGGTCGGCGAGGGGGACGCGCCTGCTCGGGTCTGCGACCCTCAACCGGCGCGCCAGCGGATTACGAGAAGGTCCGTACGCACGCGACAAGACTCTCGCCGGGCTCCGACCGCGTCAAGCCGCACCCTCTCCCGTCTCGCGATGTGGACTTCACGACCGCATCCCGGGCACCCCCTCCGATTCGTCTGCGGTCGCGCGGAGCGAGATCCCCGAGATTCGCAGCCGAATCGCCGGATCAGCCGCAGATGGCGCCGTGGGCGGCGGAGCGGACCAGCTTGGCGTACTTGGCCAGCACTCCCCAGGAGTGCTTGGGCGCAGGGGCGTGCCACTGCCCGCGGCGCTGCTCGAGGTCGTCGTCGGAGACGAGTACGTCGAGCGTGCGTGCGTCCATGTCGAGACGGATCCGGTCGCCGTCGTGCACGAACGCGATCGGCCCGCCGTCGACGGCCTCGGGGGCGACGTGACCGACGCAGAGGCCGGTCGTGCCGCCGGAGAACCGGCCGTCGGTCATCAGCAGCACGTCCTTGCCCAGGCCCGCACCCTTGATCGCGCCGGTGATGGCGAGCATCTCGCGCATGCCCGGGCCTCCCTTCGGGCCTTCGTAGCGGATCACCACGACGTCGCCCTTGTCGATGGTGCCGTCGGCCAGCGCGTCCATCGCCGCCTGCTCGCCGTCGAAGACTCGGGCGGTGCCCTCGAACACCGCGTTGTCGAAGCCGGCGCTCTTCACCACCGCGCCGTCCGGCGCGAGCGAGCCGTGCAGGATCGTCAGCCCGCCGGTCTTGTGGATCGGGTCGCCGAGGGTCCGGATGATCTTGCCGTCGACGTCCGGCGGGGCGATCTGCTCGAGGTTCTCCGCCATCGTCTTGCCGGTGACGGTGAGGCAGTCGCCGTGCAGCAGGCCCGCGTCGAGCAGCGACTTCATCACCACCGGGATGCCGCCGACCCGGTCGACGTCGTTCATCACATACTGGCCGAACGGCTTGAGGTCGCCCAGATGCGGCACCTTGTCGCCGATCCGGTTGAAGTCGTCGAGGGTCAGGTCGACCTCGGCCTCGCGGGCGATCGCGAGCAGGTGGAGTACGGCGTTGGTCGAGCCGCCGAGCGCCATCACCACCGCGATCGCGTTCTCGAACGCCTCACGCGTCATGACCTTGCGCGCGGTGATGCCCTGCCGCAGCATCTCCACGACGGCCTCGCCGGAGCGGTGCGCGAACCCGTCGCGCCGGCGGTCGACCGCCGGCGGTGCCGCCGAACCGGGCAGCGACATGCCGAGCGCCTCGGCGACCGAGGCCATCGTGTTCGCGGTGTACATGCCGCCGCAGGCGCCCTCGCCGGGGCAGATGGCCCGCTCGATCTCGTCGACCTCCTCCCTGCTGATCAGCCCGCGCAGGCAGGCACCGACCGCCTCGAACGCGTCGATGATGGTCACGTCGCGATCGCCGACCTTGCCGGGCATGATCGACCCGGCGTAGAGGAAGATCGAGGCGAGGTCGAGGCGCGCGGCTGCCATCAGCATGCCGGGCAGGCTCTTGTCGCAGCCGGCCAGCAGCACCGAGCCGTCCATCCGCTCGGCCAGCATCACCGTCTCGACGGAGTCGGCGATCACCTCGCGCGAGACCAGCGAGTAGTGCATGCCGTCGTGGCCCATCGAGATGCCGTCGGAGACCGAGATGGTGCCGAACTCCATCGGGTAGCCGCCGCCGGCGTGTACCCCCTGTTTGACCGCCTGCGCCAGCCGGTCCAGCGACAGGTTGCAGGGCGTGATCTCGTTCCAGCTCGAGGCGACGCCGATCTGCGGCTTGGCGAAGTCCTCGTCGCCCATCCCGACCGCGCGGAGCATGCCGCGCGCGGCGGCGCGCTCCAGACCGTCGGTGACCTCGCGGGAACGGGGCTTGATGTCAGGGGTCTGCTGGGCCATGAGCGGAGCCTAGCGAGAGCGGTTCGTCTGCGGTCGCTCGGGGAAATCCCGCAGACGCGTCGCGGACGAATCGGTGGTCGGTGGTCAGACGACCGCGGCGCGCACCGACAGGACGTCGGGCAGGTGCTCGGCCACGCAGCCCCAGGTCTCGCCGTCGTCGGGGCTGGCGTAGACGGTGCCGTCGCGGCTGCCGAAGTAGACCCCGGCCGGGTCGGCGTCGTCGACGCACATCGCGTCGCGCATGACCCCGGCGTAGAAGCCGTCGGGGAGCCCGTCGCCGTAGGCCTGCCAGGTCTCGCCGGCGTCGCGCGAGCGCCACACCCGCGCCCTGCCCTGGGGCGGGAACCGCTCCTCGGCACCGACCAGCGGGAACACGTAGACGGTGTCGGGGTCGTGCGGGTGCACCACGATCGGGAAGCCGAAGTCGCTGGGCAGGCCGTCCGCGATCGAGCGCCACACGTCGCCGCCGTCGTCGGACCGGTAGACCCCGCCGTGGTTCTGGGCGTACAGCTGGTTGGGCCGTGCCGGGTTCGCGGCCACCTTGTGTACGCACTGGCCGTACTCGGGGAAGCGCTGCTCGGGCGGCATGAACTCGGCCTGGATGCCCTTGTTGGCCGGCGCCCACGAGTCGCCGTCGTCGAGCGTGCGGTAGACGCCGCCGGTGGACATCGCGACGGTGACGCGGTGCAGGTCGGTCGGGTGCGGCACGACGGTGTGGATCGCCTGCCCGCCACCGCCGGGCTGCCAGTGCTCACGGTGGGGGTGGTCCCAGAGGCCACGAACCATGGCGAAGCTCCTGCCGCCGTCGTCGGACCGGAACAGGGCCGACGGCTCGGTGCCGGCGTAGACGACGTCGGGCTGCTCGAGGGGTCCGGGCGCGATCTGCCAGACCCGGGCGAGCGCGGCGCCGGTGTCCTTGGGGAACTCCACGGCGTTGGCCGACTCGCCCTGCCAGGTCTTGCCGAGGTCGTCGGAGTGCAGCACCTGCGGGCCCCAGTGCCAGCTCATCACGCCGACGAGCAGCCGCGGCGTCTCGCGCCGGGTGTCGACCGCGCAGGAGGCGACCTCGCTCATCAGGAAGTGTGGCCCGTCGAGCGACCACTCCCGGCGCTCCGCCGACGAGCGGGCGACCCATAGACCCTTACGGGTTCCGATCAGGCACAGTACGTCGGACATTGCCGTCTCCCCTTCAGCGTCATCGCTGTTGATCCCTGCTCAGCATGTAAAGGCATACACCCGGCCACGGACGGGCGCGACCGACTTTCAGCCGTACGACCACACGCCCGCGCACGCACTCGCCCAGAGCACGCTGGCGAAGGTGCCGATGATGAACCGCTCGGCCGCCCCGGTCTCGCCCAGCTCCTGGTAGCGGCCGACGCCCTTGACGGCCAGCACGATCGCGACGCCGCCAGGCCATCCGGCCGCGAGCGAGGCGAAGATGCCCACGCGCTCGAGCGAGCCGATCCAGGCGCCGCCACGCAGCACTTCGCCGTCGTCATGCTGTTCCGACTCCACGGGCAGGGGGAACTCATCGGTGTCGGCGGACTCCTCTGACTCGCCGGGCTCGGTGGCCGCACCGACCCGCTCGAGGACCGGCTGGCGGTCGGCCACGCTGAGCACGGCGACGGCCACCGGCCCGCCACCGGCCACCGCAAGGGCGCCGAGCAGCACCAGCAGGACGCGCGAGCCCGCCGGACCCCAGACACCGGTCGGACCGGCGACCAGCACGAGCACGGCCAGCAGGGTGAGGGCGACCGCCATCGCCGCCGTCAGCACCTGCTGCTGCCGGGTGCCCGCCTCGGCCCGCCAGCCCGCGCCGGCCAGGCCGATCGCTAGCACGGCCAGCACCGCCGCGAGCGCGGTCACCGGTCCCCCTCCCGGTCGGCCTCAGCGAGGAGGTAGGCGAGCAGGTCGCGTGCGCGCTGCTCCTCGACCACACCGGCGGCCTGGACGCGCTGGCTCACCGCCGAGGCGCTGATGTCCAGCGTCTCGGCGATGTCGACGCGCGTGCGGCCCTGTGCCAGCAAGTCGGCGACCTCCCATCCGCGTGCGCTGCGTCGGCCGAGGACGGCGGCCAGCAGCCAGAGCACGGTCTCGACGTGCTCGGCACGGTAGTCGTCCTCACCGACAACACTGACCCGGTGCGGCGCGGTCTTGGCGCGGTTGACCGCCTGCCGGGCGCGCAGGAACGCCGGGCCCCGCCCGGCCCGGGTGGAGTCGGGCAGCGGCTCGTCCACCGGCCCGATGCCGAGCCCGACGTGCCAACCCCCGCTGCGCAGCAGCCCGGTCACGATGTCGACGACCACCCGCGGGTCGGCGACCACGCCCTGGGCCTCGTCGCCCGCCGTGCGCTCGAATGACCGGTGCACGCCCTCGCGGATGCCGTCGAGCCGCCCGAGCAGCGCCTCCACCTCGTCGGCGCGGCGCCGGCTGAAGCGCTGGTCGAGCGTGAGCACGAAGACCACGACCCAACCTCCTCAAGGTATCCGCCTTCACTTCCCGAATTGAAGGCTACAGTCTTGATATCAGGATGTGAAGGTCTGTGCCTTGAGTCAGTAT
>CBFGZI010000010.1:0-48945 GCA_965653225.1 uncultured Propionibacteriales bacterium
GTGAACGCGAGGGTGCGCGGGCAGCCCGGGACTGTGTCCAACGGTCGTAGTACACGAGGCTCATCAGGCCGACGACAAGGCCGCCCGCGAAAACGGCAGCCAGGCCTGCGAACGTGTACCAGGTACCTGTGTGCTCGGTGGCCGCGGTCAGCGCCGACTCCACCGGCTCGACGGCGGCAGACAGCACATCCCACAGGAGGAACAGCAAGATGCCGGCCGCGGTGGCGTTGAGCAGGGCCCGGACGCCCAGCGAGAGCCTCCTCATCCGCGCGAACGGGAGACCAAGGAAGATCGTGAACCCGGCTATGGCGCCGAGGACCACCGTGCTGGCGGCGCTCATGACAATCCGCTCCTCGTGTGCAGGACGTAGATGGTAAGGCGAGGCTAGCCTTATCAGGTTAACCCAAGCAGGGGCAAGTTTGGGAAGGTCCAACCGGATTTGGCCGTGCGAGCCAGCCCGGCTCTGCCACGCGGTCTCGGTCCCGGGGACCAAGGTCCCGATGGCCGCGCGTCCGCCGAACTGCCCTGTTTGACGCCCACGAGCCTGGTTCGCCCGTTCTGCTGTGCGCGCCCGCCGGCCATGCTTATGGTTGTATCCGACAACCAAATAGCCACCGCCAGTGTCGATGAGCTGGGGGTGGCCGGCTTCCACGGACGGCCCCCGGACCACTCCCTCGGGGGTCTTCCCTTTTTCGGGCTCGGACTCCGGGGTCGCCCGTCGGTGCCAGACGTATTCCGGGACCGTGCCCTTGTGGCGAACTACTAGAACTTGGATAGTAGTTCGTGGGCACGGCCCCCTCATCGCTGGCGGGATGCGGGGGCCGCAAGGGGCAAGGTCCATGGGAAGGCCAAAGTGTGGGGGATGGGCCAGGCCCCGCCCCTGTCTGCCTCAGGTGTCAGCACGCTGACGCGTAACACCGCGTGTTGCGCTGGCACAAGGGGAACTCGGACAGCTCGGCCGTGCGCCGTCGTTCAGCCCCTGAGGATGTATGCGTTGCTCTGGGAGCGGTAGGGGCTGCCGGCGGTGGGGTCGAGCATGGCGAAGGTGAAGTAGACCTCGTCGGTCTTGCCGGTGGCGCTGTTGTGGCACAGGTAGTCACGGGGCTTGTTCACGGCCAGCCGCAGCTTGCAGCCCTTCTGGGTCACGTAGAGGCTGTCCAGCTTGCTCTTCACGACCGCCACGCTGCTCGTGGAGCGGACCGCTGCGGTGGTGGAGCTTTGCGACATCACGATGCCCGGCGAGTTCAGCAGGGGATACGCGCTCGGCCAGGCGCCGGTGGACCCGGCGGCCATGGCCTGGCCACCGTTGAGTGTGAGGGCGGCCAGCGCGGCGGTGGACACCGCGATCGAGGCAGTTTTGTGCATGGGGGACTCCTGGAGGGGGCGGTAGCTTCGAGTGCCGTTGGCTCGCGGTCCCGGCGTGGCTGGGATTCGCACCGGCGGTCCAAGTGGCTCTGAGATCCATAGTCCAGGGGGCTGTTGTATTAGCCAATGGGGCTTTCGTCGCGCGACGCCCCGGTCACTGGCGACCTGACGGTCTTGGTCCCGAGACCACAGGCTGCCCGGACACGGCGGCTCTGTCGTACGTCGGCTGCCAGGATGTAGCCATGCGCGGACGCATGCACCACGTTGTCTTCGACTGTGTGGACCCGACGGCATGCGCGCGCTTCTACTCGGCGCTTCTGGGCCAGCCCGTCACCTACCGGAGCGACGACTTCGTTGTGGTCGCCGCAAACGACACGACTTCTGGGCTGGCTTTTCAGCGCGCTCCCGACCATCGACCTCCGACCTGGCCGGACTCCGGGGTTCCGCAGCAGGTGCACCTCGATGTGATGGTCGAAAGCGTGGCGGACGCGACGCCGTGGGTGCTCGGGCTGGGAGCCACCCAGCTCGCCGAGGGTGTGTTCGCTGACCCAGCTGGGCACCCGTTCTGCCTCATCCCGCGTCCAGGCTGGGCCCAGCCCCTCTCGGACTGAGAAGGCTTGCAAGGACTCAGCGCCGATCGCGTGCGACAGGTGGCAGGGGACGTTGTTCGGCCTGTCACCAACCGAGCTCGCGGAGGCGCGCGTCGTTGATACCGAAGTGGTGACCGACCTCGTGGACGACTGTTCGCCGGACCTGGTCCACGACCTCCTCGTCACTGTGACAGACCGCGCAGATGGCCCGGCGGTAGATCGTGATCCGGTCGGGAAGCACGCCGGCGTAGGTGGTCGTACGCCGGGTCAAGGGAATGCCGCGATAGAGGCCCAGTAGGCCGGCCGGCCCATCGTTGTGTTCCACGGTCACGGCCACGTTGCTCATGAGCTCACCCAGGTCCGCGGGTAACCCATCGAGCGCCTCGCTGACCATCTCCTCGAAGCGCTCGGGACCAACCTCGACCATGGCGCCAATTATCCGGCAGCGCCCCCGTGACGTGCGCTATACCGCGTATCCCGTTCGGACGAGCACATGTTTGAGGTGGCGGGCGATAGCGGCGTCTGTCTTCCAGGGCGCGCACCGGGGGTCACGGCCGCGGTTTCAGGGCCCCCGGAGACGCAGAAAAGTCGTCGCTACACTGACCCGCGCTCGTACCGAGGAGTACGTGCCGGAAACAGGACACGCCGTAGCTACGAGAGGGTCCCCGTTGCTGAGTTCCTGGCAGAGTCGCCTGCGCAGTCTGCGCGACCATGTTGTTCGGAACCAGGAGCAACACGGCCGGAGGGCCGCCGTCGGGGTCGGCGTCGCGGTCTTCCTGTTGCTGGGGGGCCTGTACGCAGTCGGCTACGCGCTCACCAGCGACCGGGTGCCGCGTGGGGTGTCGGTCATGGGTGTTGACATCGGAGGACAACGCCCAGAAGAGGCCCAGCAGACGCTTCAACGGGAGCTGGTGCCCCGTGCGGGTGAGCCGATCACCGTCAAGCACGCCGGTCGCACCTTCAGCCTCCGTCCGCACAGGGTCGGCCTGAGCCTCGATGTCGCCGCCACGGTGCGCTCCGCCGGCGGTGGACAGAGCCTGAACCCACTGCGGATGATCCACACGCTCACCGGTGGCGAGGAGGTCGAGCCCGTCGTCGACGTCGATCACACGGCCATGGACAAAGCCGTCGCTCATCTGTCGCACAAGGTCGAGCGGGCACCCGTCGAGGGCTCGATCCGGTTCCGTGACGGTCGAGCAACCGCGGACTATCCCAAGCCGGGGATCCGTCTGGACAAGGCGGCGACAGCCAAGACCCTGGGGGACGCCTTCCTGCACCAGCACGCACCTGTGCACCTGCCGGTCGACCGGACTCCGACGAGGCTCAACCGCAAGGACATCGACGTCGCGCTCAGCCGTTTTGCAAAACCAGCCATGTCGGGGCCGGTGACGGTCACAGCAGGCCAACGTAGCGTACGCGTACGGCCGGAGCAGATCGGTTCCGCACTCACGATGAAGGCTCACGATGGCGGCCTCGTGCCTCGGCTGGATGCCCAGAAGCTCTACCGGAACGCGAAAACGACGCTCGACCCGTTGGTCAAGCAGGCGCGACCGGCCACCGTGGAGCTGCGCGGCGGACGTCCCCAGGTCGTCAGCGGCCAGGACGGGACGAAGCTTGACACGCACCAGCTCGCTCAGCGGATCCAGAAGGTGCTGCGCAACCGCGGCGCGCGAGCCCGCGCCGTGACGATCGGCGTAGAGAAGGTCGCGCCGGCGTTCGATGCCGCAGACGCTCGAGACCTTGGGATCAACGAGGTCGTCTCCCAGTTCACCACGTACTACCCCGGGGACGAGAGCTACCGCAACGTCAACATCGGGCAGGCTGCCGAGAACATCAACGGCACCGTGCTCAAGCCCGGCGACGTGTTCAGCCTCAACGGCGTCGTGGGCGAGCGCACCGCCGCAAACGGCTTCACCGAGGGCTACATCATCGACAACGGGATGCTGGTGAAGGACTACGGCGGCGGTGTCTCCCAGGTCGCGACGACGACGTACAACGCGGCGTTCTTCGCGGGAATGAAGGACGTCGAGCACAACCCGCACAGCATCTGGTTCGACCGATACCCGATGGGCCGTGAGTCGACCGTCGCGTGGGGCTCGAAGGACATGAGGTTTCAGAACAACACGCCGTACGGCGTTCTCGTCCAGGCATGGATCAAACCCAGCACACCGTCCACGTACGGGCAGATGCACGTGCGGATGTGGAGCACGCACTACTGGGACGTCAAGGCCGGGCTGTCGGACCAGTACAACTTCACCAAGCCCTCGGTCCGTTACGACACGTCCAAGCAGTGTCTGGCCGAGACCGGCTACGACGGGTTCGACGTGGACGTCTACCGCTACCTCAGCCGCAACGGCCACCATGTCAGGACCGAGAAGGACCACGTGAGCTATGACCCGCTCGACACCGTGCACTGCTATGCCCGGCCGCAAAGGAACGACGGCAGCAAGGCGGGTTCCGCTGCAAGCGGGTGATGGCGGCTGGCGAGCATCCGACCGCGCCCAGGAGACGGACCAGCCTATGAGCGGCATCCAGGCCGGGCTGCCAGAGGGGGTGGACCGTCCCGGCGTCGACCTCCGCTGACCAGGTGCATGGGCCGCTACGGGGGAACGTCAGGTGGCGGCGAGTGCGGCCGGCAGGTCGTCCAGCCCGGTCACGACCCTGTCCGGCTCCGGCGCGAACGGGTAGGTGATCGAGGGAGTTCGCTCGACCTTGACCACCCGCATTCCGGCCAGTGCACCACCCGCGCAGTCGAACGGGTTTCCCGAGACCAACCAGATCTGGTCCAGGGGTAGCCCGATCCGGTCGGCGGCGCGGCGGTACGTGGCCGGCGCGGGCTTGTACACCCCGACCTCCTCGCAGCTGACCACGCCGTTGAAGTACCCCTCGAGCTCGTGCTGGGCGAGGATCTGGTCCAACCCGGCGTGGCTCCCGTTGGAGAAGACCCACAGGTCCATGCCCGTGTCTCGCAGTCGGCTCAGCGCGCCGGTGACCTCCGCGAACACGTCCGGCGCTGCCGCCCGGGCCAGCGCCTCCTCCCGCGGGGCGCCGGACAGGGTCAGGCCGGCCTCGGCCAGCGCCACGTCCAGCGCGTAGGCGGTGACCGATCGCCAGTCGCGGTAGTCCTCGGCCAGGCTCAGCAGCCAGGAGATCTCCAGCTGGTGAGTCCGCCAGGACCGGGCCAGCCCCTCGGCGTGGTCCGTGTGCGGCCGGAGGGCATCGGCGTGGCTCATCGGGTCCACCAGCGTCCCGAACATGTCAAAGGCCAGCGTCGCGGTCACTGGTATCGCCTCCCTTCTGACGTGGCGGGCCGTTGGTCAGCTATGCCTCGTCGGCGACGTCCCGCAGCACGCGAGTGAGGACGGCGACGGCTTGCTCGGCCGCCTCCCACGGGGTGTCCTCCTCCTCGCAGTGAGACAGGCCGCCGACGGTGAGGGTGAACAGCATCGCCGAGCGTGTCACCTTGCTCAGGTGCAACGAGTCGTGGCCGATGCTGCCCGACACCTCGACCGCTTCGACACCGTCGTCGGCGGCCGCCTGCAAAAGCTGCGACCGGAGAGCTGGGTCGAAGGCGGTCGCCTGCAGTCTCCACGTCTGTGCGACCTCCACGCTCACCTTCTCCTCGCCGGCGATCCGGTCGAACTCGGCTTGCACGGCGTCGATGGCCGCGTCGAGCTCGGTGTCGCTGCGCGCTCTGAGATCGAGACTGAAGGTCGTGGTGTTCGCAACCACGTTCGTGGAGCCAGGGGCGGCGGAGATGATGCCGACGGTGGCCTTGAAGCGGTCCTCGGCCACTGCGAGGTCGCGCGCCGCGACGATCATCCGGGAGGCGGCGACGACCGAGTCGCGGCGGTCCCGCTGCCCCGGGCCACCAGCGTGCTCACCGCGACCCACGACCGTCACCTGGTACCAGCGCACGGGGTCGACACCGCTGACGACACCGACGGGCACGTCCTGCTCCTCGAGCTGGGTGCCCTGCTCGATGTGCACCTCCAGCGAGGCGTGGATCCTGGATGGCCTGCTTTCGGCGTTGCCCAGGTAGCCGATCCGGGTCAGCTCGTCGCCGAACCTGCGACCCTCGTTGTCGGTGCGGGAGTGCACGAAGTCGGCGCCGTACTCCCCGGCAATGACACCGGAGGCAAGCATCGCCGGCGCGAACCTGGCCCCCTCCTCACCGGTCCAGTTCACGACGTCGATCGGGCGGCGCGTCCGCACGCCGTGCTCCTGCAGGAGGCGAACCGCCTCGAGTGCCGCGACCACCCCGAGAATCCCGTCGAAACGTCCGCCGGGCGAGACGGTGTCGAGGTGCGAGCCCACCAGCACCGGCGCCGCGTCGGGATCGCTTCCCGCTCTCCGGCCGTACATCGACCCGACCTCGTCGACGCGGACCTCGAGGCCGAGGTCGTCCAGCATGGAGGCGAAACGGTCCCGCACAGCGCGGTCCGCGTCGGACAGAGCCGGCCGGTCCACTCCACCGCCCGGAGTGCCACCGACGTCCGCCGAGGACAGCGCCTCCAGCGTGCGCTGCATGCGCTCGAGGTCTGGCGGGAATGCAAAGGTCCTGTTGGTGCGCACGCAAATCGCCTGGCCCTGGTCGATGCCTGTGTCTTGCGATCTCCGCTGAGCGTAGACGAGATGTGCACCGAGGGCGCGGCGAACGGACCTTCGGCGGGACCACGCCAAGCGGCCGAACGGGTAGCACCACTCAGAGCAGCTCGCCCCGCTTCCTGCTCAGGTAGGCACGCTCGGCGGAGTTCTGGGTGGCGGCGATCGCGGCGTCGTACGCCTCCTTGGCCTCGGCGCTTCGGCCGAGCCGGCGGAGCAGGTCGGCGCGGGTGGCGTGCCACGCGTGGTAGCCGGTGAGGGGCAGCCGGTCGACCAGGGCGAGGGCGACCTTCGGGCCGTCCAGCTCCGCGATCGCGACCGCGCGGTTGAGTGCGACGATCGGCGACGGGTCGAGTCGGGTCAGCTGGTCGTAGAGCGCGACGACCTGCGACCAGTCCGTGTCCTGCGCCGTGGGGGCGTCGGTGTGCACGGCGCTGATCGCAGCGAGTATCTGGTAGCGGCCGGGTCGGTTGGTCGCGAGGCACCCGCGGACCAGGTCGTGACCCTCCGCGACCAGCGCCCGGTCCCAACCGGCGCGGTCCTGCTCGTCGAGCGGGACCAGCTGCCCATTCCGCACGCGGGCCTCACGCCGGGCCTCGGTGAGCACCAGCAGCCCGAGCAGCCCGGCGACCTCCGGCTCGTCGGGGAGCAGATGGCGCAGGATCCGCGTCAGCCGGATCGCCTCGCCGGTGAGCTCGGCGCGAACCGGGTCGCCATCGCCGGTGGCGAGGTAGCCCTCGTTGAAGACGAGGAACAGCACCGTCAGCACGCCGGCGAGCCGCTCGGGGAGGTCGGCGGCCTCGGGCACCCGGTAGGGCACCTTCGCCGCCAGGATCTTCTTCTTCGCCCGGGTGATGCGCTGCGCCATTGTGGTTTCGGGCACGAGAAACGCCTGCGCGATCTCGGGAACGGTCAGCCCACCGAGGAGCCGGAGCGTCAGGGCGATCCGTGCCTCCGGTGCGAGCGCCGGGTGACAGCAGGTGAACAGCAGTCGCAACCGGTCGTCCTCGACCGGTCCGGTGGGCTCGTGGGGCGTGTCGTCGTAGTGCATGAAGGCGGCCTGATGTTTGGCGTCGCGCAGCTTCTCGCGGCGGATCCGGTCGATCGCGCGGTTGCCCGCGGTCGTGGTGAGCCAGCCGCCGGGGTTGGGAGGTACGCCGGACTCCGGCCACTTCTCCAACGCGGCCACGAGCGCCTCGCCCGCCGCCTCCTCGGCGATGTCGATGTCGCCGAAGCGGCGGACGAGCGAGGCGATCAGGCGGCCGTACTCCTCGCGGAAGACCCGCTCGACGGCCGCCCTCTCGCCCTGCATTTACCGGTCGTCGATCAGTCGTCGACCGGCTCAGGCGAGGCCGTCGAACGGACGGACCTCGACCTTGCCCCGGCACGCCTTGGATCCCTCGGCCGCGAGCTTGAGCGCCACGTCGAGGTCGGGCGCGTCGATGACCCAGAACCCCCCGATGACCTCCTTGGTCTCGAGGTAGGGGCCGTCGGTCATCACCGGCTTCTCACCCTGGCCGTCGACGACGGTCGCCGTCGAGGCCGGCTGAAGCCCACCCGCGAAGACCCAGTAGCCATCGGCGCGCAGCTTGTCGTTGAAGGCGCCGGTGGCGGCGAACGCCTCCTCCATCTCCTCCTTGGAGCCGTAGCTGCCGAACTCGTCCATCTCGGCGGGGCCATGCACGGCCAGCAGGTAGTGCGTCATGCCACTTCTCCTCTAGTTCCGGGGCGGTCCGTATGACCGCCTCCACCCACACCACGAACGGCATCTCGCCGATACGACAAACCTGCCACAGAAACCTTCAGATCGGGTTCCACATCGACCCGATGAAAATTCCTTCTGGCGACCTGTCGGATCCGGACCCGCCCGTTCGTGGAGGGAGTGAGCAGGTCGCACCGGGCGGCCCGCCGAGGAAACGGAGCCCGACATGTCCACCACGCAGATCCGCACCACCCACCCGACCCACAGCGCCTCGGCTCCGGCTTCGCAGCGGCAGCCGGTCTGGAAGCACGGCGTCGCCGCGGCCGTCGCCGCCTCGGTCGCCACGACCGTCCTCGCGGCGGTCGCGTCGGCCGCCGGGATCTCCTTCGCCGACAGCACGGGCGCGAGCATCCCGATTGCCGGGTTCGCGCAGCTGACGCTGGCCTTCTCGCTCGTGGGCGTCGGCATCGCCGCCGTCATGGCACGCAAGGCACGCCGACCGCGGCGCACATTCGTGCGTACGGCAGTGGCGCTGACGGCGCTGTCCTTCGTCCCGGACCTCACGTTCGGGTTCGACGCCGGGTCTGCGGCCACCCTGATCACGCTGCACATCGTCGCCGCGGCGGTCGTGGTGCCGACCCTCGCGGGGCGGCTCTCGGACGCGCGCTGACCAGGCTCGAGCCGCGCCGCGGCCCTCCGCCACGCCGGCCGCGTGGCGAAGTGACGCGGCTCGACCACGCGCAACATCTACTACGATCTCTTCCACGGCGGCGGCGGGTTTCCCGATACCTACCAGCTGGTTGACCGCGGTCCCCTTCCCCAAGGCACTGCCGGGGCCCGGTCGCGGCGCGCGTCCGGTGCGGAGCCACTACACCTGGATGCCGCGGGTCAGCGCGCCGTCGACGACCAGGTTGGTGCCGCTGGTGAAGCTGGACCGCGGGCTGGCCAGGAACACCACGGCCGCGGCCATCTCCTCCGGCGTGCCCATCCGGCCGGTGGGGTTGAGACCGAGGGCCATGTCGTACAGCTCGGTGTTGCTGTCCTTGATCGTCTCCCACACCCCGCCGGGGAAGAACGTGTTGCCCGGCGAGACGGTGTTGGCCCGGATTCCCTTGCCGGCCAGCTGCAGCGCCAGGCCCTGGATGTAACCCACGATCGCGGTCTTGGCGGTGCCGTACGGGCCGGAGGCGAAGTCGGCCTCGCGGCCGGAGACGCTGGAGACCGCGACGATCGCCGCGGCGTCGCTGCGTTCGAGGAACGGCATCGCCGACTTGACCATCCGAACGGTGTGCATCAGGTCGACGTTGAGGCTGGCCTCCCAGTTCTCGTCGGTGTCCGGGATCGCCAGCGCGCTGACATTGGCCACCACGACGTCCAGCCCACCGAACGCCTCCGCGGACTCTCGGACCCAGCGGTCGAGAGCGGCGGCGTCCCCGACGTCGACCACGCTGCCCTTGACCGTCCCGCGGGGCTGCAGCGCCTTCTCGGTGTCGGCCACATCGCCCGCGCTGCGGGCGCAGAACCCGACGCTGGCGCCCTCGTCGAGGAACGTCTCGACGACGGCGCGACCGATGCCGCGGGTGCCCCCCGTGACGAGGACGCGCTTACCGGTGAGCTGGAGGTCCATGGCAGGGGGCCTTTCGCTGGTCGAACGTGTGTCGTGCCGAGGTCACACGGTGCCGAGGGACCGTGCTCGCTCCCGCAGGTCGCGATGCAGTCCCGCGAACGCGTCGGCGTCGGGGAGCAGGGACTTGGCGACCTTCACCACCACGCTGTAGTTGGCGTCGACGACGTTGGCCACCGGAACCTCGGTGACCTGCGTGAGCAGCTGGTAGGAGTCCATCGGGTGCAGGCCGAGCAGCTCGGCCACCCAGTGGATGAGCTCGGCGTTCGCGATCCGCCAGGAGTCCTCCATCGGGCGGCTGGAACCGATGGTCATGAGGTGCGTGTCGTCCTCCAGCCGCGGCCAGCCGGGACCGCCTCCCTTGACCAGCTCGACGATGAGCGTGGTCGTCATCGCACCCTCGACCGCGGTGCCGCAGCCCTCGCCCTCGCCCTGGCGGTAGTGGCCGTCTCCGATCGAGAAGAGCGCGCCCTCGACGTTCACACCGAGGAACACCGTCGAACCCGCACGCATCTGCGGGGTGTCCATGTTGCCGCCGAAGCGGTCGGGGACCAGGGAGGAGCGGGCCTCGCCGCCGGCGGGTGCGACACCGACGGTTCCGAGCATCGGCGCGACCGGAAGGTCGATGCGATGCTCGCTGTGCCGGGCGGCGAAGGTGACGGTGTTGCGCTCACGGTCCAGCTCGTAGATCCACGTCGTGTCGGGCAGCGGATCCTGCAGGGTCACCACGCGGTCGGTGCTCGTCATCCCGCCGAAGAACGGGATCGTCGCCGACGCGCCGAAGTCACGCGCCGGCTCCATCGCGACGAAGTGCAGCGCGAGCGTGTCACCGGGCTCGGCACCCTCGACGTAGAACGGCCCGGTCTGCGGGTTGACGAAGGGCATCACGAGCTTCTCGCTGGACAGGTCGTCGACACTGCGCAGCACCCCGCCGAACGCGTCGTCCGACCACAGCCGCAGCACCGTGCCCGGCTGGACCTTCATCACCGGCTCCACACCGCCGAAGGTGTATGCGTACTGGTCTTTGGTAGGGGTGAACTCGACGATGTCCATAGCCGGACCCTACGCGGATCCACGGATCTGACAATGGGGCTCGAGCCGCGGGGTCGGCGTGGGCGCCGGACCGCGAGCGCCGCGCGTACGGTGTCACCCATGTGCGCCCTGGCCAGCCCCGACCGATCCGTCTTCCGGGTGACCGGCGACCCACTCGTGGCGGGGGCGGACAGCGGCGCCCTGGCGGGACGAACCGTGGCCGTGAAAGACCTGTTCGCCGTCTCGGGGTACGCGATCGGCGTCGGCAACCCGACCTGGCTCTCCGAGGCGGCGGCCGAACCCGACCATGCCGAAGCGGTGAGCTCGCTGCTCGCGGCCGGCGCCGACGTCGTCGGGATCGCGCAGACCGACGAGCTGGCGTTCAGCCTGTTCGGCATCAACGTGCACTACGGCACCCCGCCCAACCCGGCCGCGGCCGACCGGGTGCCCGGTGGTTCGTCGAGCGGACCCGCCGGCGCGGTCGCCCTGGGGCTGGCAGACATCGGGCTGGGAACCGACACCGGTGGGTCGATCCGCGTGCCCGCGTCGCACTGCGGTCTGTACGGCCTCCGGCCCACACATGGCAGCGTCTCGGTCGATGGCGTCGTGCCGCTGGCTCACTCCTTCGACACCGTCGGATGGCTGACCCGGGACGCGGACACGCTCCGAGAGGTGGCCGACGTGTTGTCGCCGGCCGACGGTGCTCCGCAGGTAGAGCGGCTGCTGCTAGCCGAGGACCTCTTCGATCTGGTCGAACCCCGTGTCCAGGGTGTGCTTCGTGAGGCGGTCGACGCGCTGTCGACCCGGCTCGGGCTGCCGGTGGAGAGCACGTCGGCCCTGCAGGGGGACGACATCGACGCGTGGCTGAGTGCCTTCCGCACGATCCAGACCGCGGAGGCCTGGACTGCGCACGGGGAGTGGCTGCAGCGCCATCCGGGCGTGGTCCAGGACGAGATCGCGGAGCGGTTCACGATGGGCAGCGCGGTGACTCCGGGTGAGCTGGAGGCGTGCCGGGAGCTGATGACGCGGGTACGCGATGCCATGTCCGAGCGGGTCCCGCCCGGCAGCTGCCTGGTGCAGCCGGCCGCCGGCGGCCCGGCGCCGCCGCGGCACATGGACGACGAGGACAAGATCCGGGCGCGGGCGGGGACGCTGCGCCTGACCTGTCCGGCCGGCCTGGCCGGGATGCCTGCGGTCGTGCTGCCGGGCGGCCGGCTGCCCGAAGGACCGGTCGGGCTGTGCCTGGTGGGCCACCGGGGCTCGGACCTCTCCCTGGCGACTCTCGCGGGTGAGCCCCGGGCCTCGTGAGGCGTTACGAGACGCGCAGGTGGCGATCCGCACCGGTCAGACGTGGGAGGGTTCCCCCATGCTTGTGACCCTTCGTGGAGCCGAGGACTGGCCCCTCTGGAGAGCAGCGCGGCTGGCAGCACTTGCCGACTCCCCCGATGTGTTCCCGGGGGCGGCGGCCAACTGGGCGGTCGGAGGGGAAAGCCGCTGGCGGGAGCGTCTACTCGACGTGAATGCGCTGAAGGTGGTCGCGCTCGGCGACGATGCGCCCGTGGGCCTGGTCCGCGGTGTCGTCGGCGACGGATCGGCGTGGCTGCACTCGCTCTGGGTCAGCCCGACGTTCCGTGGCCACGGCCTCTCCGACCAGCTGGTCGCGGCGGTCGAGGCGTGGGCGCGACCGCGCTCGGCGTACGTCCGGCTCGAGGTCGTTCCCGAGAATGCGCGGGCCATCGCGCTGTATCGACGACACGGGTTCGTCGACAGCGATGTGCGGGGTGAGCGGCTTCCCGACGGCGGCTACGAGCTGGTGATGGAGAAGGCCCTCGGGTAGCGCCCGCCGCACGCATACGGCGCCGACGCAGCGACCGCCTCGGCTGTCCGACGTGACCTGACCAACACTGCTCAGGTGTTGGTGGTGAACTGTTTCATGCCGCTGCCGGCGAGCCACTCGTTCCACGGCACGTTGTAGTCGGCGTACCCGTTGTCGCCGGAGGTCTTGCCGCGGCGCGTGCCCGTGACCGTCACCGGGTCGCCCGGCTTGGACAGGTGGTAGAACCACCGCGCGTTGGCGAAGGAGAGGTGGACGCAGCCGTGCGAGGCATTGCCGCTCCCCGGGTCTGGATCGCCGGTCGAGTAGTGCACGAACGTGCCCGACCACGTGAGCCGCACGTCCCAGGGCAGGACGAGGTTGTAGAAGTTCGGGTCGCTCTTCTTGCAGGCGATCCCCACGCTGCACGACGTCATCCGAACGGTGCGTTCCGTGTCGACCACGGCCATCGTCCCGTCCCAGGTGGGGAACTCGGGACTGCCTGCGTTGCTGGGCATCTTGCGCAGGACCTTGTGGTTGCGGGTCACCACGGTCTCGTGCTTCTGCACGTAGACGTGGGTGTGGACGTTGGCGCCGATGGTGAAGTCCCGGGTGTAGCTGTGGGTGCCGTAGCGTCCGTAGCCGTCGCCGACGTGGTTGAACCGGGCGACCATCGACACCCTGGTGCCCGGCTTCCAGAACGTCTTAGGCCGGAAGTCGACACGCTGGGAGCCGAACCAGTGCCACGCTCCCGTGACCGGGACTGACGTGGTGAGCTGGATGTGCTTCTCGATGCGTGCCCGGGCCGAGGGCTTCACCGGGTGCGTGAAGTCGATCGAGATCGGCATCGCCACGCCCACCGTCGTGTGGTCGACCGGGGCGATGCTGTCGAGGTACATCGGCGGACCCGACGGGTACTTCAGCGTCGGGGCGGTGGCCGTGGGCATCGGCGGGGGAGCAGATGGCGACGCCGACGGTGCGCGGGACGGTGCCGTCGTGGGGCCGGCGGCGGCTGGCGAGGCACCGGTCCCGGAGCAGCCGGCGAGCGCCGGCAACACGGCGACCACGACGACCGCTAACGCGGCACGGAAGCTCCATGTGCGGTTCATCGGGCGTTCGGTCCTCCCCGGGTGCTGTGGACGCATCTCACGACACAACTCGCGGCCGAGACCGCTGGAACCCATTCAACCTCAGCGGTTCGAAAGGATCCGCCATTTCTGCGCGCTCACTTAACTCCCGAATCGGACGATTCGGGAGCAAAGGTGCCCCGGCCGGAGCATGATTCTCGGCCTTTCCTTACCCGAATCCTCTCATTGGTCACGGATACGACCGCCAGGAGGCGGCGAACCACCCGGCCTGGCACGCCTCGCGCCGGCTAACGCTCCCGCGCGGACCCGGAGTACGCATCCTGACCGGCGGTGGGCTCCGCGGCGTCGAGTCCGCGCTCGCGCATCTCCGCCGTCAGCACGTTGTGGTCCTCGTGCAGATGCCGGCCACCGTCGAGACGCCGGACCACGAGGTAGATGAGGATGAGCACGAGGAAGAACGGCAGCCCGAACTGCCAGGCCGGGTCGAGCCCGTCGATCGCGGTCGTGGACCACAACACGCCGGCCAGCGTGAGCACCACGAGTCCGGAGGTGAGCGGGGCACCCCACAGCCGCACCGGTGACGGGGGCAGGCCCAGCTTTCGGCGCTTGGCGCGAAAAGCCATATGGGTCAGCAGGATCAGGATCCATACGACGATGGCGGCGAAGATCGAGATGCCGAACAGCACCAGGTAGGCCTGGGAGTCCTCGTTCCACGACAGCACGGTCGCGATCAGCATGCCGGTCCCTGAGAGCAGCAGCGCCAGGCGGGGCACACCGCTGGTGGACAGCCGACCAGCCCACCGCGGGGCCAGCCGGTGCGCGGCCAGCGAGTGCAGCATCCGGGTGGTCAGGTAGAGGTTCGTGTTGGCGCTGGACAGTGCAGCGGTCAGGACCACGAAGTTCATGATCGTCGCGGCTGCAGGTATCCCGGCGCCGGCGAACACCTTGACGAACGGGCTCGCGATGACCTCACCGCCTTGGGCGGTGACGGTCCACGGCAGGACGGTCACCATCACCAGAATCGCCAGGATGTAGAACAGCGCCATCCGGAGGACCATGGCCCGGGCAGCGCGGGGAATGTCGTGGGCCGGATCCTCGGACTCGGCCGCGGTCACCGAGACCACCTCGGTGCCGATGAAGCTGAACAGGGCGAACACCATCGCGGTTGCCAGTCCGACCAGCCCGTGCGGCAGGAAGCCGCCGTGGTCCTGAAGATGGCTGAACCCGGTTGCGGGGTGTTCGGGCAGGCCTACGAAGATCAGCACGACGCCGAGCAGGATGAACAGGCAGATCGCCGTCACCTTGATCATCGCGAACCAGTACTCGACCTCACCGAAGACGCCGACCGCGATCGAGTTGACCAGCAGAACGACCGCGGAGAAGGCGAGCACGGGCAGCCACAGGGGTAGCGAGGGCCACCAGAACTGGACGTAGATCCCCGCGGCGACCATCTCCCCGCCGATCGCGATGGCCTGCATCGCCCAGTAGGTCCACCGCAGCACGAACCCGGTGCCTCCGCCGAGGTAGGCATGAGCAATCGCGCCGAAAGCCCCTGCGGTCGGGTGCACCACGACCATCTCCGCGAGTGCCCAGGCGATCACCAGGGCGATGAGGCCGCACAAGGTGTAGGCGATGACCACGCCGGGTCCGGCCTCGGACACCGCGAACGTCGAGCCGAGGAACAGGCCGGTGCCGATCGCGCCGCCGATGCCCAGCATGGTGAGCTGCCGGGTCTTGAGGTCCCGGCGAAGACCGGCGTTGGTGGGGGTGTGCTCGGACATGGTGCTGCTCCTGTCAGCTGGCTCGGTACGCGCGGAGCGCTCGGAGGAACTCCTCGACGTCGGATCCGGTGTTGTAGTGGTGGAAGGAGACTCGTATCACCTCTCCACGCGGGCTGGTCGCGATGTGACGTTCGCGCATGAACGCGTCGAGCCGGGCAGGATCGGAGTCCTGGAACGCGATCTGGGGTCCGCGCCGCTCCTCGGCCTCGGGCGAGCGGACGGTCTCACCCAGGGCCACCAGCTCCGCGCGGAGGTCACCGGTCAGCGCGGCGATGTGCCGGCGTACGTCGTGCGGATCCAGCTCTGCCAGCAGGCTGAGCCCCGCCACGGCGGCGTAGGCGGACGGGACCGACGGGGTGCCGGTCTCGAACCGCCGGGCGTGCGCGGGATGGTCCAGCGAGCGTGGGTTGAACTCGAAGGGGTCGACGCGTCCGAACCAGCCGGTGAGCGTGGGAGGGCGGTCGTCGACCAGACCGGGACGGACATAGAGGAACGCCAGACCTGGAAGGCCGAGGCCGTACTTCAGGGTGCCGGTCACCAGGTAGTCACAGCCGAGCTCTCCGACGTCGACCGGCTCGACACCGAAGCCCTGGTAGGCGTCGACGAAGACCCGCGCTCCGGCCTCGTGGGCCGTGGCGGCGATGTCCGCGACCGGCATCCGCAGGCCGTTGCGGTAGGAGACCAGCGGTACCGACACCAGCCCGGTGTCCGGGCCGATCAGGGCCGCGTAGTCCTCGGCGTCGACCTGCCAGTCGTGGTCGGCGACGTGCTGCACCTTCGCGCCACGCTGCTGCTGGGCGAGCCAGACGTGCGCGACCGAGGGGAACTCCATGTCGGTCGTGACCACGCCCGGACGGTCCTGCCAGGCCTGCGTGGAGGCGACCTGGTAGGCCCCTTCCGAGGCGCAGGCTACGACCGCGACGTCATCGACCTCTGCGCCGATCGCCGCCGCGAACAGCTCGCGGGCCTGCTGCACCTGCACCATCCAGACGTCCCAGGCGGCTCCTCGTTCGAGGAGGGTCTGCTGGTACATCTCCAGCGCCCAGACCAGACGGTGGCTCAGTGCACCCTGGCTGCAGCTGGCAAGGTGCACGAGCTGGTCAAGGCCTCGGAACTGCTGGCGGAACGTGGCGGGGTCCATCGCATCCTTTCGGTCGTGACGGCGTCAGAAGCTCGGGGGAGTGACCGCCACGACGAAGACCGCGGGCGCGTCGCCGTGGTTGACGTAGCGGTGCGGGAGGCGGGAGTCGAAGTAGCAGGAGTCGCCGATCTCGAGCGCGTGGGTCTCGCCGCCGACCTCGACGCTGACCTGCCCGGCAGTGACCAGCACGCATTCCTCGGAGGAGTGCGCCCAGGGTTCGGGTGAGGAAGCGCCACCGGGAGCCAAGGTGCCCTCCAGCATCTCGAGGTGCCCTGCGCCGTGCGAGACCCGCGTGTAGGTCACGCCGGACTGCGGTGCGGCAAGGCCGACACGACGGTCGCGGCGGATCACCGCCACCGGGGTCGGCTCGGGCGGCGCGAAGAAGTCGAACAGCGGAACGTCGAGCGCCCGCGCGACGTGCCGCAGCGTCTGCAGGCTGGGGTCGGTCAGACCCCGCTCGATCTCGCTGAGCAGGCCGATCGAGACTCCCGCCTGGGCGCTCAGCGTGCGCAGGGCGAGGCCGCGTCGTTGCCGCGCCGAACGGACCCGCCCGCCGACCGCCTCGGCCGCGCGGTCCGAACCGCGCAGGGCGCCCGCACCCGTGGTTCGCGGGTCCGCAGGTCGGTCGCTGGCTGGCGGCATCGGACTCCCTGAACAGCGTTCACCCTGATCGAACATGGAGTCTTCGTGATCGTCGTCACCATGTCAACACGCGCAGCAGCGGCGTCGGCGGGACCAGGTCCGACGGCGGAAGCGCTCAGCCGTCGTGGTCGGCGCAGCGGTGTCGTGCGCTCAGCGAGCGCGTGGGCCGGCCATGCCCTGGCTGAAGTACCGGCGTTGGATGCGACCCATCCGCCGGCGTACCGGGTCACTGAGGAACTGGCCGCACAGCACACCCGCGCCGAGGGCCAGCGCGGTGGCGAGGGCGGCGGAGAGATAGGTAAGCCCGCCGACGGCGTCGCCGGTCACCATGCTGACGAAACCGCGGTAGGTGGTGAGTCCGGGCACCAGCGGGATGATGCCGGCCATGGCGACGATCAGCGGTGGCAGCCGCAGGCGGCGCGACAGGACTGCACCGGCCAGCCCGATCAAGGTGGCGGCCACGAACGAGCTGGCGACCAGGCCGGTTCCGGCGTAGCTGAGCAGCAGGAACACCGCCGACCCGGCCGCCCCGGCGACACCCGCGGCCACCAGGCCGCGCGGCGGGGCGTAGCCCGCGAGCGCGACCGCCGCGGCCACGACGCCCCCCGCGAAGACTCGTACCGGGACGTTGAGCAGGGCCGGCGCGACGATGTCCGGGGCGATGGCGACGTTCACGCCGAAGGTCAGGGCGACCTTGAGCGCCACGGTGACACCGACGAGCAACCCGATGGAGAACAGCGCGATCTCGACCCCGCGGGCCACCCCCGTCAGGTAGTAGCCCGTCAGCGTGTCCTGCACGGCGCCGACCACCGCCATGCCCGACAGCAGCACGACGATGTTCGCCGCCGCCACCAGCGACGGGTTGGTCCCCGCGACCAGGTCGACCACGGTCAGCACCACCGTGACACCCGTGGCCACCGCCGCACCGACGATCTGCTGGAAGAACAGCAGCACCCCGCTGCGGTTCAGCAGGCGGCCGATCCGGTCGATCACCGCGGTCGTCCCGGCCGCGACGCACGCCACGAGCACTCCACCACCCAGCAGCACCGCCATCCCGGCGGCCGCGGCGGCCAGCGCCGAGGTCGCGACCCAGCGGGGGTAGCGATGCGGCGCGTGCACGATCTGGTCCAGCTCGGCGTTGGCCTCACTCCGGTCGACGCGGCCGGCAGCGACACGCTGCACCAGGCTGTCCAGCGCCTGGAGCCGGCTGTAGTCCACCGACCGCGACCGCACCCGGTGCATCGCCGTCAACGGGTCGGCGCCGACCCAGGCTCGGTAGGACACCAGGATGCGGTCATAGGTCACGTCGACCTGACACCGGCGGACGCCGTACGCCTCCAGCACCCCCTGCATGGAGGCCGACACGTCCACCGCCCCAACCCCGCAGGCCAGCTGGGCAGTCCCGATCCCCAGCGCCAGGTCCAGCACCCGCTGCACTTCCAACCGGTCGTGCGGCGACAGCTCCGGCGCCTCCGGTGACGGGGCGCTGACCACCGGCAGCTGCATGGTGTCCGGCTCGTTGCGCGAGGTTCCCCTAGCCCACGGCATCCTCCCTTTGTAGCGAACTGTTCAAGCCGCCCGCAGGCTCGCGCCGGGGCGTGTGCCCAGCATGTGGACAACGAGTCGGCCGGAGGCGCCGGCCGCTGAAGACGGGCCGGGTCATCGGAGCGGTCTGACAGACTGGGCCCTTCGACGGGCCCTGCGCGCGGGTGCGCGGGAGGACAAGGCGGGGGACACATGCGGGCAGGAAGGTCACTGGCCGCGGCGACGGTGGTCTGCCTGGTGGCCGCGTGCACCGGCCCAGGGGACAGCCCGGAGGAGCTTGCCGCGGGTGCCGCGCGAGACTTTCTGGACGCGTGGGCCGCCGGCGACCTTGCGAGAGCGGCGCGGGCCACCGACTCGGTGAAGGCGGCTCACGACCTGCTCGCGGGCGTCGACGCTGACCTGCAGATCTCGCGCACCGCGTACGCACTCAGCGGTCCGGCCACCTGCCGAGAGCGGCAGTGCACCCAGCCGGTGAAGCTGACCCAGACGCTGGCCGGTCTGGGCGAATGGACCTACCGCACCGAGGTGGTCGTGGACCGGCCCGCGGACGACGCCGCGGGCGGGTTTCGCGTCGACTGGTCGCCGAGCATCGTGCACCCGCGGCTGACCAGTCAGACCGCGCTGTCGCGAGAGCGTGAGCTTCCGCCCCGGGCATCGATCCTGGACCGCCGCGGCAGGCCGCTGACCAGCAACCGTGAGGTGTTCCGTGTCGGTGTCGTGGCCGGCAAGGTCGAGCCGCGCACGTACGCCGAACTGCAGCGACTCGAGGACATCGACCCCGGCGGACTGCGCGCAAGCGTCCAGGCCGCCGAGCCGGACTGGTTCGTCCCGGTGATCACGCTGCGCTCCTCGGACTACCGACCGGTCAGGGACCGGCTGCTGCAGGTGCCCGGCGTCGCGGTCGACACCGACGTCTGGTCACTTCCGCCGAGCTCGACCTGGGGTCGTGCGCTGCTCGGCACGGTCGCGCCGGCGACAGCCGACACGCTGAAGGGTGCCGGCCCGCTGGCGTCCGCGGCCGATGTCGTGGGTGCGTCCGGGCTGCAGCTGCAGTTCCAGCAGCAGCTCGCGGGCACTCCGGGGGGCGAGGTGCTGCTGGCCGACGCCGAGACCGGCGGCACCCTGGACACCCTCCACCGGTTCAAGCCACGGCCCGGCGAGCCGCTGCGCACGACACTGGACCTGCAGACCCAGGACGCCGCCGAGAAGGCGGTGCAGACACAGGACAAGACGACCGCCCTGGTCGCGGTGGATGCGCGCACCGGCGATGTCCTGGCCAGCGCCGTCGGACCGGGCATCCAGTCCTACAACACCGCGTTCGTGGGCCAGTACCCGCCGGGTTCCACGTTCAAGGTGGTCTCCACCGCCGCACTGCTGTTCCAGAAAGCCGTGACACCCGGTGAGCCGGCCAACTGCCCCGCCACCGCCACGGTCTCGGGCAAGCAGTTCAAGAACTACGACGACTTCCAGCCGCTGCCACCGAACGCGACGTTCGCCGACGCGTTCGCCGCGTCGTGCAACACCGCGATGGTGTCCCGCGCCGACGAGCTCGACAACACCGCAATGCACCAGACCGCGGCGCGCTTCGGCCTGGGAACCGACTGGGATCTCGGCATCGACGCGTTCAGCGGCTCGGTGCCCACCAGCACCGACGAGGTCGACCGCGCCGCATCCATGATCGGACAGGGCCGGGTCCTGGTGAGCCCGCTGGCGATGGCCATGGTCGCCGCCGCGGTCGACTCGGGCCGGCCGACCGCACCCACCCTGCTCGCAGGGCGACCCAGCGCACCCGCCGCGACCTATCAACCACTCCCGGACCAGCTCGCCCAGTCGTTGCGCTCTCTGATGCGGCTTGTGGTCACCCAGGGCACCGGCACCACGCTGGACCTGCCGGGCGAGCCCATCTACGCCAAGACCGGCACCGCGGAGTTCGACTCCGACGACCCCTCCAAGACGCACGCCTGGCTGGTCGGCTTCCGCGGCGACCTGGCGTTCGCCGTGCTCGTCGAGAACGGCGAGTCAGGAAGCCACGACGCGGCACCCGTCGTACGTGCGTTCCTGCAGTCCCTGCCCGCCCGCTGACGTCAGACCGCCGCGACGCCGATCAGCCCGTTGCGGGTGACCAGGGCGGCCAGCTGCTCCTCGTCGAGCCCGTCGGTGCCGTCCGGGCGCCGGGGCAGGACCATGTACCGCGACTCGGCGCTGGAGTCCCACACCGTGATCTCCACCGACGGGTCGAGCACGAGCCCGAACTCCTTCAGTACCTCGCGGGGAGTGCGCACCACGCGTGAGCGGTAGCTCTCGCTCTTGTACCAGGTCGGCGAGGGGCCGAGCAGCGACAGCGGGTAGCACGAGCACAGGGTGCACACGATGACGTTGTGCGTGTGCTCGGTGTTCTCGACCACCTTGAGCCGCTGCTCCTGTATCCCGCCGCCCATCGACAGGCCCAGCTCGGGCAGGGCCGCGTTGGCGTCCGCGAGCAGGCGGGACCGGAAGCCGGAGTCGACCCACGCGCGGGCGACCACCCTGAAGCCGTTACCCGGCGAGGCGGTGGTGAGGAAGGCCTCCAGCGCCTGGTCCAGCTCGGTGGCGTCGACCAGCCCGCGCTGCTCCAGCAGTGCCTCGACGTGCCGGACCCGTGCCGCCACCGTGGCGGCGGGTCCGTGGTGATCGCTACTCATCGCTCTCCTGCTCACTCCGGTCGACTCGGCGCAGATGGTGCTGCCACACGTCCACGGTCACGGCATGGTCGCCCTCGCCGAACAGGTCGCGGGCAGCGAACCTGACGGTGTACACCGGCTGCGGCTCGGCCGGCAGGCCCCTGGACCGGTCGTCGGGAAGGGGGTAGTCGCCGTGCGCCTCGACCACCGTTCCCACCGCGCCGCGCGCATAGCCCGGCAGGCGTGTGTGGTGCGGCGGGTCCTCGTGGCTGGTGCGGACCCGGTCGCCCGCGGCGAACGCCTCAACCATCGGCGACCTCCTGCGCGGACAGCACGCCCTTCTCCACCAGCAGCGTCGTGACCGCGTGCAACCACTTCTCGTAGTAGGAGGACGAGAGGTACTGCTGCGGCGGCATCCGCTCGAGCGCATCCCGGAACTCGTCGAGGTTGTAGACGCCCCGCCCGATCAGCGCCCGGTTGAGCGCGAACACGTGGGCCTCCCAGTCGGCGTGGAAGGGCGGTTCGTCTGCCTCCTGCTCGACCGGGCCGAAGCCCTGCATCCCACCGACGTCGTGAATTCGGCTCATGTCTCTCCGCGGTTCTCGCGTTCGGGCTCGGGTTCCCCGGTCTGACACACCCCAGCGTGGCCCACCGTGCTGTGGACCACAAGCGCACGTGCCTCGGTCGGCGGCGCGGCCCGAGAGCTCAGTGGCCGCGGAACGCCTCCTCGAGCCACCAGGCGCCGCGTTCGCTGGTCACCTTCGCATCCAGCAGCAGCGGCAGGTCGCGGTCGCCGGAGAGCCATTTCGTCACCTGGTCCAGATCCTCCACGCTGCGCACGGTCAGGGCCTCGAAGCCGTACCCGCGGGCGATCGCGGCGATGTCGGTCGGTGGGAACGACACCGTGTCCAGGGGGAACCCCTCGGGTCCGAAGTGGTGCACCTCCGCGCCGTACGCCTCGTCGTCGTAGACCACCACGAGCATCGGCAGGCCCAGGCGGACCACGGTGTCGAGCTCGGCGGCGCTCATCAGCACACCGCCGTCGCCGACGGCGGCCACCGGCAGCCGGTGTGGCTGGGCCAGCGCGGCGCCGATGGCGGTGGACAGGCCCAGCCCGATGGACTGGAACGCCTGGGTGAAACAGAAGCCCCACTCGTCGGGTACGGAGAGGAACATGCTCGGGTAGCCCATGAAGTTGCCCGAGTCGATGCTCAGTACACGTTCGCGGGGGAGCAGGTCGTCCAGCGCGATGCTCAGCGTGCGCGGGTCGATCAGCCCGTCCGAACCGCTGCCGGTGCCGGTGCCGGTGTCCGTGTACGGGACGTCCCGCCACCGGATGCCGGCCTCGATCCGGTCGCGCACATCGGCGTTCCGGTAGCCGGTCGGCGGCGTGCCGGCCTCGTCCGCAAGGGCCTCGGCCGCCGCCTGCGCGGTCTCGCGCACGTCGCCGACGACGCCGAGGTGGACCTCGCGGTGCAGGCCGATCGCGTCGCGGTCGAGGTCGACCTGCACGACGGTGGCCTCCGGCGCGATCAGCCGCCCGTGCCGCATCGTCCACATGTTCAGCGCGCACCCCCAGCCCAGCACCAGGTCGGCGCCGCGGACCAGCTCCGCCGCGGTCGGCGATGCGAACCCGCCGGAGACGTCCAGCGACCACGGGTTGCCGTTGAACAGGCCGCGCGCCACCGCCGAGGTCGCGACCAGGGCACCGCAGCGGTCCGCGAGCGTCTCCAGCGCCTCGCGGCAGCCGGCCCCCCTGGCGCCGCGGCCGGCGACGAACACCGGCCGCTCGGCCCGCCTCAGGACCTCCACCAGCGAGGTGAGGTCGTCCGCCGACGGCCGGACCGGGCGCGGCGGCTCGGGCAGCTCGGGGGTTGCCTCCACCGCCTCGAGTGACTGGACCTGCAGCGGCAGGTTGAGTACGACGGTGCGACGCTCGTACAGCGCCGTCGCGACCGCGGCGCAGGCCTCGGCGACCGCGGTCTCCGGCGAGGTGACCCGGGCCGGGACGGCGCCGACGGAGTGGGCGAGCGCGGCCTGGTCGACGAAGAAGTTCGACCGCGGTTGCTCGACCTCGGCCGCGAGCACCACGACCGGTGTGCGGCTCTTGGCCGCCTCGGTGATGCCCGTCATCGCGTTGGTCAGCCCGCATCCCTGGTGCACGCTGACCGCGGCGACCCCGCCGCTCATCCGGGCGTACGCGTCGGCCATGGTGGCCGCCCCGCTCTCGTGCCGGGCGGCCACGAACCGGGCCCCGGACCGCACCATCGCGTTGGTGACGTGGAAGTTGCCCGACCCCACGACACCGAAGACGTGGTCGACCCCGAGGCGTACCAAGGCCTCGCCGACAGCCTCGGCGACGTTCACCGCTCCACCAGGGCCAGGACCCGCGCCGGCGCACCGGATCCGGTCTCGATCGGCAGCGGGCCGGGGAAGAGCACGGCTCCGGTGGCCGGCAGCCTGCCGAGGTTCTGCAGCTGGGTCAGGCCGTACTTGCCGCTGCCCATCAGGAAGGAGTGGCAGGGGAACATCGGGTCGAAGGTGGGCGCCAAGCCCGCGTCCGTCCCGACCGTCTCCACTCCTACACCGACCACAGGGGACTCCTCGGCGACCCAGCGGGCGCACTCCACCGACATGCCCGGCGTGTGCGGGCCGTTCTCGTCGGCGTTGAGCATCTCCTCCTGCGTCGAGGCGTGCGCCTCCCAGCCGGTGCGGAAGAGCAGCCACCCGCCCTGCGGGAGCGGACCGTGCGTGGACTCCCACGCCCTGATGTGGTCGACCTCGAGCAGGAAGTCGGGGTCCTTCTCCACCTCGCTGGAGAAGTCGAGGACCGCGGCGGGGCCGACCAGCCGACCGGCGGGGATGGAGGCGACGTCCTCCTGTCCCTTCCCGGTGACCCAGTGGTTCGGCGCGTCGAGGTGCGTTCCGGTGTGCTCGCCGCTGCGGAAGTTGTTCCAGTACCACGCCGGACCGCGGTCGTCGTAGCGGCTGATCTCCTCCAGCTCGAAGCGCGCGGTCTGGCCGAACTCCGGTGGCAGCGCGATCACCGGCGTCGTGCTCGACAGCGGGGCGGTCAGGTCGACGACCTCGACGTCGCGGGCGGCCAGCGCGTTCACCAGGTCGGTGAGGATGGACATGCGAACTCCTTCGGTGGGTGGTCAGTCCCCCATGGGCCGCCAGCGCATGTGTCGCGTCTGCGGCTCCCCCTCCCGGATGAGCTGCAGCCGCGGCTTTGGGCCGTCGGTACGCCCAGTCTGGGGTTTGCGGCGTCCGGCCCGCCAGGGCTGCGGCCAGGTGACCCCGTCGCCGTCGTAGTCCTGCTCGACGGCGGCGTGCAGCGTCCAGCTCGGGTCGTAGAGGTGCACGCGGCCCAGGGCGCACAGGTCGGCGCGCCCGGCGAGGACCAGTGAGTTGACGTCGTCGTAGGAGGAGATGACCCCGACCGCGATCGTCGGGATGCCGACCACGTTGCGGATCGCATCCGCGAACGGCGTCTGGAACGACCGGCCGAACGCAGGACGCTCGCGCGGCGTGACCTGTCCCGAGGAGACGTCGATCGCTGCTGCGCCGGCGTCCTTGAAGGCGCGGGCGATCTCGATGGCGTCCTCGCCGGTGATGCCGCCCTCGACCCAGTCGGTGGCCGAGATCCTGACCGTCATCGGCTTGTGCCGCGGCCAGACCTCGCGCATCGCGGCGAACACCTCGAGCGGGTAGCGCATCCGGGCGGCGAGGTCGCCGCCGTACTGGTCGGTGCGCTCGTTGGTGACGGGGGAGATGAACGACGACAGCAGGTAGCCGTGCGCGCAGTGCAGCTCGAGCAGGTCGAACCCGGCGTCGTCGGCACGCCGGGCCGCGTCGACGAACTGCTCTCGGATCTGCGCGAGGTCGGCGGCGTCGAGCTCGCGGGGCACCTGGCTCACGCCGGGCTCGTACGGCAGCGGCGACGGCCCCACGACCTCCCAGTTGCCCGTCTCCAGTGGGACGTCCATGCCCTCCCACATCAGCCGGGTCGAGCCCTTGCGCCCGGAGTGGCCCACCTGCATGCCGATCTTGGCCGCGGACTGCGTGTGCACGAAGTCGGTCACGCGCCGCCAGGCGGCGGTCTGCTCGTCGTTCCAGATGCCTGTGCACCCGGGCGTGATGCGGCCGGTCTCGGACACGCAGACCATCTCGGTCATCACCAGCCCGGCGCCGCCGAGGGCCTTTCCGCCGAGGTGCACGAGGTGGAAGTCGGTCGGCATGCCGTCGGGTGCGACGTACATGTCCATCGGCGACACGATGACCCGGTTGACGAGCTCGAGCTCGCCGAGCCGGAACGGCTGGAACATCGGCGGCCGCACGTCGCCGGGTGCGACACCGTGCCGTCGTTCGTGGTCGGCGAACCAGGTGTCGACGCGCTGCACGAACTCCGGGTCGCGCACCTTGAGGTTGTCGTAGGTGACGCGTCGGCTGCGGGTGATGATGTTGAACGCGAACTGCTCGGGCTCCTGGTGCACGTAGTGCCCGAGGTTCTCGAACCACTCCAGGCTGGCCTGCGCCGCGCGTTGGGTGGAGAGCACGACCGGCCTGCGCTCCTCCTCGTACGCCTCGAGCGCCTCCTCGACGGTCGGTCGCTCGTGCAGGCACGCGGCGAGCGCCAGCGCGTCCTCCATCGCAAGCTTGGTTCCCGAGCCGATGGAGAAGTGCGCGGTGTGTGCGGCGTCCCCGAGGAGGACGACGTTGCGGTGGCGCCACCGTTCGTTGCGCACGGTCGCGAAGTTGATCCACCGGGAGTTGTTGGCCTGCACCGCGTGGCCGTCGAGCACGTCGGCGAACAGGTCTCGCACCGCCGCGATGGACTTCTCGTCGGACTCACCCGGAGCGAAGTCGCGGGCGGCGAAGGCGTCGAAACCCGCGTTGCGCCACACCTCGTCCTTCATCTCCACGATGAACGTGCTGCCGTGGGCGTCGAAGGGGTAGCCGTGGATCTGCATCACGCCGTACGGCGTCTCCCGCACGTAGAACTTGAACGCGTCGAAGACCTTGTCGGTGCCGAGCCACATGTACTTGCAGCGGCGCACGTCGACGGTCGGCTGGAACGCGTCCGCGTAGTCCCTGCGGACGGCGGAGTTGAGACCGTCGGCGGCGATGACAAGGTCATGGGTGCCGGCGAGCTCGTCGACCGGTGGTGCGGTGGTCCGGAAGTGCACCTTGACGCCGAGGTCGTGGCACCGCGACTGAAGGATCCCCAGCAGCCGCTTGCGGCTCATCGCGGCGAACCCGTGTCCGCCGCTGGTGACCACCTCGCCCTTGAAGTGCACGTCGATGTCGTCCCAGCGCGCGAACTCCGCCTCCATCCGGGCATAGATCTCGGGGTCGGCGTGCTCGATCCCGCCCAGTGTCTCGTCGGAGAACACCACGCCGAAGCCGAACGTGTCGTCGGCCGCGTTGCGCTCCCAGACCGTGATCTCGTGGCCGCTCCCCAGGCGACCGAGCTGCTGGGCCAGCGCGGAGAAGTACAGGCCTCCGGGCCCGCCCCCGATGACAGCGATGCGCACGTTTGCCTCCGCGCTCCTTTCCTGTCTCGTTCGCGATCGTGCCGGTGTCAGGGTGCGGGTACGGCGCTCGACGACGTCTCCTGCTCGGCGGTCCGGCGCAGCTGGAAGCGCTGCAGCTTGCCGGTGGCGGTGCGCGGCAGCGCGTCCACGAACTCGATCGCGCGTGGGTACTTGTACGGCGCGATCCGCTGCTTGGCGAACTCCTGGAGCTCCCGGACCTTGTCGGCGCCGGCGACGGCGCCGGGCGTCAGCACGACGTAGGCCTTGACCAGCTGCCCGCGGGCCTCGTCGGGGGCGCCGACGACACCGCACTCGGCGACCTCCGCATGTGCCATCAGCGCCTCCTCGACCTCCGGGCCGGAGATGTTGTAGCCGGAGGAGATGATCATGTCGTCGCTGCGTGCCTGGTACCAGAAGTAGCCCTGCTCGTCGCGTACGAAGGTGTCGCCGGTGATGTTCCACCCGTGCTGCACGTAGACGCTCTGCCGGGAGTCGGCGAGGTAGCGGCAGCCGGTCGGGCCCTTCACGGCCAGGCGCCCCAGGTCGCCGTCGGGGACGGGCCTGCACTCGTCGTCGACGACCGCCGCGGTGTAGCCGGGGACCGGCAGCCCGGTCGACCCGGGGCGGATCTTGTCGTCGGCGGAGGCCACGAAGATGTGCAGCAGCTCGGTGGAGCCGATGCCGTCGATCAGCCGCACGCCGGTCGCCTCGTGGAATGCCTGCCAGGTCGACTCCGGCAGGTGCTCCCCGGCGGACACCGCCCTGCGCAGGGTGGCAAGCCGTGGCCCGCAGCCGGCGGCCACCATCGCGCGGTAGGCCGTGGGCGCGGTGAAGCAGACCGTGACGTGGTGCTCGGCGACCAGGTCGGCCAGCTGGACCGGGGTCGCCTTCTCCACCAGCAGGGTGGACGCCCCCGCGCGGAGCGGGAAGACGACCAGCCCGCCGAGACCGAAGGTGAACGCCAGCGGCGGTGTGCCGACGAACACGTCGTCGGGGCGGGGTGCAAGCACGTGCTTGGAGAACGTGTCGGCCACGGCCAGCACGTCGCGGTGGAAGTGCATCGTGGCCTTGGGCCGCCCGGTGGTGCCGGAGGTGAACGCCAGCAGCGCGACGTCGTCGGCCGATGTCTGCACGGTGTCGAACTCCGCAGACCGGTCGGCCACCTGCCGGGTGAGGTCGTCGTCGGCGTCGCCGCCGAACTCCACGATTCGCATGCGGGGGATGCCGGCGTTCGCGAGGTCGTCGACGAAGCGGTGGTCGCACAGCGCCAGGTCGACCTGCCCGATGTCGGCGATCGTGCGGAGCTCGCCCGCGCGCAGCAGCGGCATGGTGGCGACGGCGACGGCGCCGGCCTTGAGGACGCCGAACCAGCAGGCGACCAGCCAGGGGTTGTTGGGGCCGCGCAGCAGCACCCGGTTGCCGGACACCACCTCGTGGTCCTCGACGAGCGTGCGGGCGATCTGGTTGGACACCGTGAGCAGGTCGGCGTAGGTCCAGACCGGGCCGTCGGGTGAGAGCAGGCAGGGCCGGTCGCCGCCGTGCTCGGCGATCACCTCGTCGAGCAGGCCGTCGGCGCAGTTGAGGCGCTCGGGGTACTGGACGTCGGGCAGGTCGAAGACGAGCTCGGGCCAGGTGTCGAGCGGCGGCAGGTTGTCGCGGCAGAACGTGTCGACGTGCATGGAGGGCGAGAGCTGCGTGGGCGGCATCGTGAGCAACCTCCGGCTGCGGGGGTGTCCCGTGGCTGATACCTCAGTATGCTCTAGTTGTGACGACAGTCAACAGGGCTGCATACTCGTGAGTATCGCGCCGCACTGGCGAGCATCACGACAGCGCTAGGGGTCCACTGTGTCCGTGTCCGCCTCCGTGCCCGTCGTCGACGACGACACCGGCCCGTCGCGTGGCCTGCAGCCACGCGCCCTGATCGTCACGGTCTACGGGCTGTACGCGCGCGAGGTCGGAGGCTGGCTGAGCGTCAGCGCGCTCATCCGGTTGTTGGGCGAGCTCGGCGTCGACGAGCCCGCGGTGCGGTCCTCGATCTCGCGCCTGAAGCGGCGCGGCATCCTGGAGGCGCAGCGCATGCAGGGTGCCGCGGGCTACGCCCTGTCGGCGCAGGCGCGGGAGATCCTCGACGAGGGCGACCGGCGGATCTTCGAGCGGCACCGGGCCACTCGCGACGACGGCTGGGTCCTGGCCGTGTTCAGTGTCCCCGAGTCCGAGCGGCAGCGCCGGCACACGCTGCGGTCCAGGCTCACCTGGCTGGGGTTCGGCACGGTGGCGTCTGGGGTGTGGATCGCGCCCGGTCACCTCGACGCGGAGACCCGTGACGTGCTGCACCGCTACGACCTGTCGTCGTACGTCGACCTCTTCCGCGCCGACTACCTCGGGTTCGGCGACGTCGCCGCGCAGGTGTCGGCATGGTGGGACCTCGAGGGCCTGGGTCGGCTGTACGACGAGTTCGTGCTCGTCCACCAGCCGGTGCTGGCGCGCTGGCGGCGTCGGCGCACCAGTGACGAGGGCGGGGCCTTCGCCGACTACGTGCGAGTACTCACCGCGTGGCGGCGGCTGCCGTTCCTCGACCCCGGCCTGGCCCCCGAGCTGCTGCCCCGGGGATGGCCGGGCGTTCGGGCGGCGGACCTGTTCTTCGCCCTGCGCGACCGGCTGGCCGGCCCGGCGCACGACCACGTCGAGGCGGTCACGCGCCGCTAGGCCGGCAGGACGGCGAACCCCTGGACCTCGACCAGTGCTCTTACGTCCCACAGCCGGGAGACGCCGATACCGGCCATCGCGGGGTAGGCGTCACCGACCAGCCGGCGCCACACCCCGCCGATCTCGCCAGCGTGCGACCGGTAGTCATCCATGTCGACGATGTAGATCGTCAGGCTCGCCAGGTGCTCGGGATCGCCTCCGGCCGCGCGCAGTGCGGTGAGCAGGTTGGACAGCGCCTGCTCGAACTGCTCGACGACGGACTCGCCGACGATGCTCCCGTCCGGGTCGAGCGCGGTCTGCCCGGCCAGGAACACCACCCGTCCACTGGCGACGGTCGCATGGGAGAAACCGCTCGGCCTGGCCAGCTCCGGCGGGTTCACGTGCTCGATGCTCACGACTGCACCGCTCCTCCGTCGACGTTCACGCCCTGCCCCGTCACCGCGTCGTTGGACACGCAGAACCACACGGCGAGCGCGACCTCGTCCGGGGTCACGAGCCTTCCGATCGGCTGCTTGCGCTCGAGGATCGTGCGGGCCTCATCCGGGCTGCGGCCCGTCTTCTCCGAGATCCCCGCGACCGTCGCGTCGGTCAGCGGTGTCTCGACGTAGCCGGGGCAGACGGCGTTGACCGTCACTCCCGACCCGGCGAGCTCGGCGGCTGCCGACCGCACCAGCCCCAGCACGCCGTGCTTGCTCGCGGTGTACGCGCAGATGTAGGGCTCCCCGGTCTTGGCGGCAATCGAGGCCAGCACCACGATCCGCCCGTACCCGCGCTCGGTCATCGACGGCACCGCGCGGCGCAGGCACCGGAACGGCGCGGTCAGGTTGAGGTCGAGCATGCGCTGCCACTGCTCGTCCGTCGTCCTCACCAGGGGTGCAGAGGTGCCCGCGCCTGCGTTCGCCACCAGTACGTCGACCGGCCCCCATGCCTGCTCGACCTGGGCGAAGACGGCGTCGACGGCGCCGGGCCCGGTGATGTCGGCGGGGACCACCAGGGCCTCGCCCTCGCAGGACTTCGCGGTGTCGCGGAGCTCGGCCTCGCTGCGGGCGGACAGCGCGACCCGCAGCCCCTCCGCGCTGAGCCGAAGGGCGACGGCGCGCCCGATTCCCCGCCCCGCCCCGGTGACCAGGGCTGTGCGAGTTTGGGGGGCATCCGCCACGATGGGACCATTCCATGCGTTGGTTACGACCGTCAAGACGACGACATATGACCGAAGGGAACGCCGCCATGGTGACCCAGCCCGATGAGTTCACCGATGTCACGTACGCCGTCGAGGAGGACGCGTTCGCAGTCATCACGATCAACCGCCCTGACCGCATGAACGCCTTCCGGGGCCGGACGGTCGACGAGCTGCTCTACGCGTTCAAGCACGCGTGGGCAGACCAGCGGGTCGCCGCGATCATCCTCACCGGGGCAGGAGAGAAGGCGTTCTGCGCCGGCGGCGACGTCAAGGAGCGCGCCGAGACGGGGTCCTACGGCGAGACCGAGTGGGGGATGTTCGAGATCGAGCGCCTGCACCGGATCATCCGCGACGTGCCCAAGCCGGTGATCGCCGCGGTCAACGGCGTCGCCGTCGGGGGCGGCCACGTGCTGCACGTCATCTGCGACCTGTCGGTCGCCGCCGAGCACGCCAGGTTCGGGCAGGCCGGGCCCCGGGTCGGGTCGTTCGACGCGGGCTTCGGCTCGACGTACCTCGCTCGCGTCGTGGGCGAGAAGCGTGCGCGCCAGATCTGGTACCTGCTCGACCTCTACGACGCCAACACCGCCGAGCGGTGGAACCTGGTCAACGACGTCGTTCCCGCCGACCAGCTGCTCGACAAGGCCCGTGAGTACGCGCGCAAGATCGCGTCGTACTCCCCAACGGCGCTGAAGTTCATCAAGCACTCGTTCAACGCCGACACCGACCACATCGCCGGCATCTCCAACATGGCCTTCGACGGGCTCGAGCTGTTCGTGCACACCGACGAGGGGATGGAGGGCGCGCGGGCGTTCGCGGAGAAGCGCCGGCCGGACTTCTCGCCGTACCGCTGACATGCGCTGACCCGCGTCGACATCTCTGCCCGACGGCATCGGCGAGCAGGTCTCAGCTGCGCATGACCTGCCGGGAGAACCTCACTCGACCCCGGGCACGATGCGCATGTCACGCACTGCCCCGCCGTCCAGTGCCGCCAGAGCCTTCTGGTAGCCCGGGCTCTCGTGCGCAGCGAGCGCGGCCTCGACCGACTCGAACTCGATAACCACCGTCCGAGTCTTCTCGCCCGCTTCAAAGGTCTCCTCGGGCAGGCCCCGAGCGATATATGTGCCACCAACCTCGTTGAGGGCGGGACCGGCCAGCTCGGCATACGCCGCAAGCTTGGCCTCGTCGGTGATCTCCTTGTAGATGCTGATCCAGTAGGCGGTCATGACGGCATTCTGCCCGACCCCGGGACTCACTGTCGTGGCGTGAAGACCACCGGAAGCTTCCCGATTCCCCAGGTCGAGCCTGGATGCTCGACGATCTGGTCGGGGTCGCTGACGCGAATGTCCTCCATGGCGTTGAGCACCTCTTCGATGCCGACCTTCATCTCGGCTCTCGCCATGTGGATACCGACACAGGTGTGTGCGCCGAACCCAAAGCTCATGTGCCGGTTCGGCTGTCTCTCGATCTGAATCTCCTCGGGCCGGTCGAAGACCGCGGGATCGTGGTTGGCGCCGACCCAGTTCAGATGGACCCGGTCACCGGCCTTCAGCAGCTGACCTTCGACGGTGACGTCGGACTTCACCGTCCGCGTGTGGGACCTCGTCGGTGTCACGAAGCGCATGAACTCCTCGACGGCCGAGGGAACCAGCTCGGGGCGCTGTCGCAACGTCTGCTGTAGCTCAGGCCGTTCGGCGATGAGCAGCAGCATGTACGCCAGCGAGCTCGCGGTGGTCTCGAAGCCGGCGGGCATCAGGATGATGCAGTAGTCGAGGATCTCCGCGTCCGTGAGCGGACGGCCCTGCACGGTCGCGGTGCACAGCAGGGAGACCATGTCGTCACCCGTGTCGTGGCGCTTCCTCTCGACCAGCCCGGCGAAGTACTCGTAGATCTTGGGGCCGACATCATCCCCTGCCTGCCCTCTGGCCTGCCGTATGCCCCAGTCCGCAACCATGTCCCAGTCAGACTCTGGCACCCCCAACGCCTGCATGAGCGATGCCACGGTCAGTGGCTTGCACAGGTCGTCGAAGAGCTCGCACTGTCCCTGGTCGATGAACTTGTCGATGCAGCCGGTCGCGAGCCTCCGATAGAAGACCTCCCGCTCGGTCTGCACCTTCCGGCTCAGCACCGGTGCGACGATCTGCTTGTACTCCATGTGTTCCGGCGGGTCCGACTCCATGGGAATCATCGGCCGGGTGTTGCCGAAGTCCTGCAGGAGTACGGGAAAGTTCGAGAAGTTCTCGGTGTCTCGCTGGATATCGGCAAGTGCCTGATAGCTCGAGACCGTCCAGATGCCTCCCTGCACCTGGTCGGTGTGCACGACCGGACACTCCTGCGCCATACGTCCGGCCACACGTGAGTATCGACCGCGCGTGAGCTGCTCACTCAGAGGATCGAAATGGTCGTGGAGGTATGCGAGGTCATCGTGTGCGCCCGCCGGACAAGCTGGATTCCAGTACCCCATTTGCCACATCCACTCTTGCCAGATGAAGGCATCCGACACTACGGAGGGTGCAACCGAGGGTCAAGCCCTCACTGAGGGAGTGCAGCGACGTGCGGGTCTGCAAGCCCGACGGCTGCCGACCGCACGTGCGTAGGTCATCCGTTTTGCGTCATATGGACGATAGCCGACGATGTTGACCCACACCGTTCTACAGGTCGCTGAACGAGTCCAGCGTGACCGCCTCGCCGGACTCCGCCGACTCCAAGCTGGCCAGCGCGACCGCCAGCGAACGCAGCCCGTCCTCGCCGCTGGCTGTCGGCTGACCCTCACCTCGCACCGCGGCCTCGAAGGCGCGCACCGTCGCATCACCGAGCGGCTCGGCCTCCGACAACGGGATCTCGTCCTGACCGGAGCGATGGCGCAGCACCGCCGTGGGCTCACGACCCGGCAACCGCTGCACAGACAGGGAGGCGTCCGTGCCGTTGACGTCCAGGCCGACGTGACCACATGGCGTGATGAAGGAGCAGGCGTACGACGCGAGCAGTCCCGACCCCATCCTGAGCACTCCCATGACCTCGTCCTCGACCCCTCCGGAGGCCATGCCGTGCGATCCGGTCAGTGCGGTCACCTGGACCGGGTCCTGGTCCAGAACGAAGCGCAGGGTGTCGGCCTCGTGCACCACCAGGTCGAGCACGACACCGGCTCCCGCGCTGGCATCGGTGAGCCGCCAGCCGCGCAGCCGCTCAGGAAGCTCGACGGCGTTCGACGTGCGCGCCGAGATGACGGTCCCGAGCCGGCCTGAGCGCACGATGTCGCGTGCCGCGCGCAGCCCACCGTCGTGCCTGCGTCCGTGGTTGGTCGCCAGGACCACACCGGCGCTGCGACACGCGCGCACCATCTCGGTGGCTGCGTCGAGGGAGAGCGCGAGCGGCTTCTCGCACAGCACGTGCTTGCCGGCTTCGGCTGCGGCGAGAGTCTCCTCATGGTGCCGTTCGTTGGTGGTGCTCACGTACACCGCATCGACCCCGCCGGACAGCAGCGAGTGCAGGTCGTCGAAGCTGTACGGGATGGCGTGCGTCTGGGCGTACTCGGCGCCACGGGCGGCTGAGCGGCTGTACACCGCCGCAACGGTGCTGCCGGCCGCACGAATCGCCGGGATCAACGATCTGGCGGCGATGTCACTGGCCCCGATGAGGCCCCAACGCAGGTTCGTCACGCCGCCATGCTGCCATCCGTCTCCCGGACGGCACCGCCGCCCGCCAGGCTCACCCGGGGCGTACGGCGCCGGTGATCGGCATCGACCCCACCGGGGCCACATTGACGCCGGACGACGGGTTCGCCGCCTGCACGATCTGGCCGTTGCCGATGTACATCGCCACGTGGCTGATCGGCGAGTAGTAGAACACCAGGTCACCGGGTTGCAGGTCGGACGTCGACACGTGCGGCCCCGAGGAGTACTGGGCCGACGACGAGTGGGGGAGCGACACGCCGGCCGAACCCCAAGCCTGCATGGTCAGACCGGAGCAGTCCCAGGCATCCGGTCCGGCGGCGCCGTAGACGTAGGCCTCACCGACCTGGTCCATGGCGAAGCTGACCGCCTGGGCGGCGCCGCCCGACACGTTCGGCGTCTGCACCCTCGGGGCGCTCCTGCTGACCTGCTGCTGCGCCTCCTGCAGCCTGGCCCGCCGCTGAGCCGCTGCCCGGGCCTCGCGCAGCTGCGCCGCCCGGCGCTCCGCCGCCCGCTGCCGTGCCTCGCGCAGCCGCGCTCGGCGCTCGGCCTCCAGGTTGGCCAAGAGGTTCCTGGCCTGGGCGACCTTCGCGTCGACCGTGTCGTCCTCCTTGACGGCCTGCTGCTGGTCCGTCCGCACGGCGTCCAGCTCTACGGTGACCTGGGTCTGTCGCTGGTCGAGCTTTCGCGACACGGTCGTCAGCCGGGTCAACGTCTGGCCCTTCTTGTTGCTGAGCGCCTCGTGCGCGGCCATGCGGTTCAGCAGCTCGTCCGGGTCGTCCGAGATCAGGAACTGCTGGGTCAGGCTCAGCTGGGACTCGACGTTCTGCGCCTCCTCCGCGGCCATCGCGGCGACCATGTCGCTCACGTGGCTGTAGCGTCGGCGCTGCGCACGTAGGTCCGACTGCAGCGCCGCCAGGTGCTCCCTCTTGTCCTTCAGCCGAAGGTTGACAGTGTTGAGCCGCTCCTGCGCGGCCTCGGCCTGGTGGTAAAGCGTGTCCAGACGCTGCTGAACGTCACCGATCGAAGGCTCGGCGTGACCGGCAGGGGCCGGCAGGATCACCGAGGCCAGTGCGGTCGCGCTCGCGGCGACGAAGGCACGCTTGACTCCAAGTGTCCGGCGAGCAGACACGCGTAGCCACATCCCTCCACTCGTCTACGCCGACCGGGTTAGCTGACGGGTTCGGGCAGACGACGGCCCTACGGCGCGCGTGCGCACGCCGACTCACCCCAGGCGTTACTTGTGGGTCCCCGGCCTCGCGTGCAGGCATGGCCCCGAACTGCGTGCGAGTTAGGCGCGGCGCCTGCGGCGGCCCGGGCTGGCCGTCGGGGTCAGGCACCTGGCCGGTGACGGTAGCGGTGCGCCTTCGCCGGCGCAACCACCGCCGCTCGCTCTTGTGGAGCTAGAAGTCGCCGGCCGACTCCAGTCCGCTGCCGCCGAGGCGCCGGATGTGGAACAGCCGCGCGAAGCGGATCGCGGGCCTGACCAGGAACTCGACGCTCCCCAGCAGGAAGCACCATGTCGCGGCGGTGGTCGTCGACTCCCAGAAGAACAGGATGCTGCCGGCGAGGAACCACAACGCGATCAGGACGTCGTTGCCGATGCTGAGCGCCTCGTAACGCTGCCGGATGATGAGCTCCTCGTGGCCGATGTCGAGCTTCAAGGCACTCTGCGGGGGCATGACCCTCCCTGTGTTCGCGGAAACCGTCTACGTTTCCGTTCCCCACCGGGTACTTGTTGAACCCATCGAGCGGCCGACCTCTACTGGGGCTGCCTGTGCCCGTCCCACTGGGCGGGCCGGTGGTGCGGCCATGCGACACCGGCCGCATCCTGCTCCGTTACCCCCTCGGCCGCACGAGACATCGCGGCCATGCCGGCGGCGAGGTGGGTGCGGTCGGCGGGTGCCATCTTGCGCACCACTGACTCGATCGAGCGTCTGCGCCGTTCGGTCAGGTCGTTCCACAGGCGACGCCCTGCGGCAGTGAGAGTCAGCACGAGGCGGCGGCGGTCGTCGGGGTCCTCTCGGCGGTCCACCAGGCCGACCTCGCCGAGGCGGGTGCATATGCGCGTGGCGTTGGACGGATGAACGCCCAGCTCGCTTGCGACGTCGCTGAGGTTCATCGGGCCATGGCGACTGATGATCGTCAGTACACGCATCTGCGGCATCGTGAGGGCCTGGTCCGCTTCGGCCATCGACTGCGCGATCACCGCCACGAGCACCCGCGTCGCCTCCATGACGGTGTCGACCTGCTGGTCGATCTTGCTTCGTCGGCCGGGACTCGCACTACCACTGACATTGCGTGTCATCGCCCCGAAGACTACCGGCGCGAGCATGCACGGCTGACCGAGAGACCGTTGCGGACCCGCAAGGGAATGGCTGGTGCTGTTCGGCAGTCCCGGTGGACGCAGAGCCGATGGTGCCAGCACGCTAGCGACTGAGACGCCGGGACGTCCGGAGGTGAGCCGCGACAGCGCCGGGTGTGCTCGGGTCCGGCGGGACCGCTAGGGTGGCCACTTCGTCGTGACCGCCTCGGAGGTTGCACGTGCTTCGCGTTGCCATCATGGGACAAGCTGCGTTCGGCAAGGCCGTTCTGGACAGGCTGCGGTCGGATGGCGTGACCGTTTCGGCGGTGTCGGCGCCCGAGCCCACCGGCGGTAAGGCCGACCCCTTGTGGACGGAGGGGGAGCAGAGCGGACTGCCGCTGGTGCCCACCACCGCGCTCAAGACCGCCGACGGCATCGAGCAGTGGGAGAAGGCCGGCATCGACATGTGCGTCATGGCCTTCGTCACCGAGTTCCTGCCGACCGGGGTGTTCTCCGTGCCCACGCTCGGCACGATCCAGTACCACCCCAGCCTGCTGCCCGCACACCGAGGACAGTCCGCGATGAACTGGGCGGTCATCAACGGCGAGACCGAGACCGGGCTCTCGGTGTTCTGGCCGGACGAGGGCCTCGACACTGGCCCGCTGCTGATGACGAGAACGTGCGAGATCGGGCCGGACGACACTCTCGGGAGCCTCTACTTCGACCGGCTCTTCCCCATGGGCGTCGACGCGCTCGCAGAGTCGGTAGGGCTCGCCGCCGCCGGGAACGCCCCTGAGGTTCCCCAGGACCACGCACTGGCCACGTACGAGCCGCCGTGTGACGACCGCCACGCCCAGGTCCGCTGGCACGAGCCTTCGCGCCGCGTGTACGACCACATCCGCGGCTGCGACCCCCAGCCGGGGGCGTGGACGCGCTTCGAGGAGGAACGTCTCCGCCTCTACGACTGCCGGCTGCTCGGCGAGCGACGCCCGGGAATGCCCGGTGAGCTGCTTGACGTCGACCAGCGCGGCCTCCTGGTGCGGCTGAACGACGACGTGCTGCAGGTGGGGCGGGTCAGACCTGGCGATGCCAGGAAGACAGACGCGGCAGAATGGGCGGCGCACGTGGGCCTGAAAGCTGGGTACTGCTTCCGCGGATAGAGGCCATCACGTCGACAGCGTCGCCGTGACTCTCCCGGCGAGTCGGTCCAGTCGGTCCTCCGCGCGGCCGCGCGGGTCCGATAGACAGGCCGCCGGCACGCATCTCACAGCTCTGGAGGTTGGGTTGCCGCGGATATGGCGGTACGTCATGGCGTCGGTCGTCGCGACCGGGGTGACCGAGCTGTGCTACGTGCTGCTTTACGCGACGGACCTGTCGGCCTCCACGATCGCGGGGGGCCTCGCCTTCATGGCCGGCGCAGTTCCCAAGTTCGCCCTCATGCGCTGGTGGGTGTGGCGGCTCAGCGGAACCCCACGCGTCGTGGACGAGCTGCTGCCGTACGCCGCGATCGCCGGTGGCACGGGCCTGGCGGCCGGCTGGCTGACCAGCTTCGCCCAGTCCGGGATCGAGGACGAGGTCGCGTCACGGACCCTCGAGGTGCTGTTCGTGGGTGGCGCGTTCCTGCTGGTGATGGGGGCGGTCGGCGCGCTGCGGTACGTACTGTTCGACCGGCTGGTCTTCAACGAGCCGCGACGGAGTGCGCCCTCGCGGTGACGAGCGCCGCGCGGCCGACCGTCGCAGCCTCCGCTCCCGGCGCCAGGTGCCGAACACCACGCCCGCGAACCGGAAGCTGTAGGCGAGGTTGCCGCCCTTCTTCGAGGCGCCGGCGGCCCGCGGGCGCATCGTCGTCGGTCGCTCGGTGACCCGGAACCCCTGCACCAGCGCCGCGATCAGCAGCTCGGAGGCCTGGTACTGAGGCTGCGACAGCGTCACGACCCCGGTGAGCTCGGCGCGCATCGCCCGGAGACCGTTCGCGGGGTCGGAGATCGGGGCGCCGGTGACCGTGCGGATCACGCGGGCGAAGACGCGCACCCCGAGACTGCGGAGGCGGTCGGTGGTCTCCTCCCTGCCCAGCCGGCGGGACCCGGACACGAAGTCAGCCTCGTCCTCGACCAGCGGCCGCAGCAGCTCGGGGATGTCGGCGGCGTCGTACTGGCCGTCGGCGTCGGTGGTGACGATGTAGGACGCGCCGCCCTCTCTGGCGATGCGGTACCCCACGCGCAGCGCGGCTCCCTGGCCACGGTTGGGCTCGAGCCGAGCCACCCACGCCCCGGCCGCCTGGGCCACCGTGCCCGTACCGTCGCTCGAGCCGTCGTCGACGACGATGACGTCGACGTCCAGCCCGAGGACCTCAGCCGGCAGCTTCGCGAGGACATCCGCGATCGAGTCCGCCTCGTTGTACGCGGCCACCACGATGGACACCGGCGCGAGGGCGACGTCGCCGTACTGCGCCCGGAAGTCGGTGACCGCGACGTCGTCCGCCGCTGCGGCCGCCGCTTCAGCCTGCTCCGGGGGAGTGCTCGGCTGTCGCGCCCACGGCCACAGCGCGACGGCGCCCATCGCCATCGCCCACGGGAGGAACGTGATGGCGGGAATCTGGTACCGCCAGGAGAAGGCGTACACGGCCGCGGACCCGAGCAGCGCCAGACCGGTACCGGCAACCAGCATGGTCGGCGCCCGCAGCCCGGAGCGGCGGGCTCGCAGCATCGCCCACGCGGCCACGATGATGGCGGCCGCGAATATCGGGCCCCGCGTATAGACGACGTTCTGGTAGTCGTGCAGAACGGTCGCGGTGCCGGGGTCGACGCTCTGCGGCGCGCCACCGAACTGTGCGATCACCGTCGACTCGTCGAACCGGTCGGCGCCCATCGGGATCACCGTCGTCGGGAACTCCCAGGCGCGAAGCGGCCACGAGTCGGCCGGCCGGTACCGCGCCCAGGCGAACACGTGCGAGAAGTCGTCGAGCACCGCCACCGCCACGTCGACCGGCTGGTGCACGAACACCCGGGTGGCGAAGTCGCGGACCACGTCGTACGGGGCGACACCCGGAGGCAGCCCGTGCAGCGCGAGGTTGGCGGGTCTTGTCGCGAACATGTACGGCATCGGGCCGTCGATGCGTTGCCCCCGCGGTTTGACGGGGCACAGCTGCATCTCGTACGCGGGCGTGCCGTCGGCGGCGAGGGCGGCGCAGTCCGCCACCGGCGCTGCGCGTGCGTACAGCGTCCTGGCCGACATGGTGTCACTGCCGGGAGCGAACTCACCGGTGTGCTGAAACGTCCAGGCCGAGTACGCCAGCAGTGGTATCGCGGCGGTGGCGGCGAGCGCGACGACGTTGACGAACCGCTTTTTTCGTCCGGGTGAGGCGATCAGCAGGAACAGGCAGGCGACGGCGCTGAGGGGGCCGCCCACGAAGCGAACCGTGGCGGCCAGGCCCAGCAGGAGGCCGGCCGCCATCACCATCGTCGGCGTCGGCTGCTTGCGCCACAGCAGCAGGCCGACAGCAGCGGCGATCATGGCCACGAAGATCGCGTCGGAGGCGATCATCTGTTCGATCTGGATCTGGTACCCATCGAGCAGCACAGGTGCGGCACCCAGCGACGCCACCCACGGCCGCGCGCCGCGGCGGAGCAGCACCGCGTAGACGAGCGCGCCGATCCCGAGCCCGCACAGGTGCTGGAACAGCGGGATGACCGCGAGGTTGTGCAGCACGAGCAGCGGCCGCAGCACGAGCAGCGAGTACCCGATGGGCCGAGCTGAGTCCGCGTGCGGGTGCACCGCCGCCTCGAGGTAGGTGAAGGAGTCGAAGAAGAACAGCGATGGCTCGAACCCCACCTGCGCCAGTACACGGAGCAGGGCACCGACCACGAGAAGCGTGCAGAAGAGCCAGTGCGTGCGCACCCAGGACGTCATCCGGCGGCCACCTCGCCGGTGCGAGGCCGTGCCGGCACTGGGTCACCGGAGCAGGCGACGGCTTCTGCGACCAGTCGCTCGGCTTCGGCGCCCCTGGGCTGCAGCAGGTTGCCGATCACATGCTGACACTAGTTGACCGGCAGTTCACGCGCCGGACACCGGGTCCACACGTCGGTACGCGTCGTAAAAAGTCCCGACGTACGCGCCGCCAGCACGCCGGTGGCGGTGGCCCCTGCTTCGACGGCTGGCCTCGTGCGGCGGCACCGGGTCACACCGAGCGGTTATCGTCACGAGGTCAGTTCGGAGCGACCGTGTCGGAGTAGTACGCGTTGCTCTGCGACCGGGAAGGGTCGGTGGGCGTCGGGTCAAGGGCGGCGAAGGTGAAGACGATCTCGTTCGTCGTGCCGGTCACGCTGTTGTGGCACAGGTAGTCCCTCGGCTTGTTCACCGCCAGCCGCTTCGTGCAGCCCATCTGCGTGACGTACAGGTTGTCCAGCCTGCCCTGCACCGCTTGGACGGTGGCGGTGGACCTGACCACGGCCGTGGTCGAGGACTGCGCGACCACGAGACCGGGGTTGGTCGGCAGTGGGAAGCGGGTCGGCCAGGTCCCGGACGCGCCGGCGGCCATCGCCTGGCCACCGTTGAGCGTGATGCCGACTAGCGCGGCCGTGGACACTGCACAGGCTAGGGCGCGAGCGCGGTTACGGGGTCTCATGGTCGGTCTTCCTTCGGTGTGCGGGTGCGGGGTGCGTTCTGTATCCAAGGCTCGCTTGGTGGCTGACTTCGCACAACGGACAACTGTCCCGGGACCCGTCCCGAGACAACCGCAGGTTCTGGTCTTGACAGGTATCGAGATCCCCGCCTCTCGACCGGGCTCCGGAACGGGGTGGCGCAGGCCACCGACGGTGACCGTGCCCCCCAGGGATGCCGGCGTGTCGTCTGGCTCCCGGCTGGGCGCGGAATTCGGTTGCCCGCCGATGAGTTCTGGCATTGGGTGGGGTCTACCCGGCCGTGGACAGCGATGAGGAGAACACGATGGCGTCGACAGCCACGGTCGCGATGAGCACCGAGCAACGCACCCTGCTGCGCGTGCTCACGGTCGCCACCTTCGTCGTGATCCTCAACGAGACGATCATGATCAACGCGATCCCGCTGCTGATGGGTGAGCTGCACGTCGCCGCGCGGGCTGCGCAGTGGCTGTCGTCCGGGTTCATGCTGACGATGGCGGTGGTGATCCCCGTCACGGGCTGGTTCCTGCAGCGCGTCACCACCCGGGCGGCCTTCGCGACCGCGATGGCGCTGTTCTGCGGCGGAACCCTGCTGGCCGGGCTGGCACCCGCTTTCCCGGTGCTGGTGGCCGCGCGGGTGGTCCAGGCGGCCGGCACGGCCGTGATGCTCCCGCTGCTGATGACCACCCTGCTCAACGTGGTGCCGACGGCCCAGCGGGGCCGCGTGATGGGCAACGTGACACTGACCATCTCGGTCGCCCCGGCGCTGGGCCCGGCGCTGTCCGGGGTCATCCTGCAGTTCCTGCCCTGGCGGTGGCTGTTCCTGCTGGTGCTGCCGGTGGCCGCGCTGCTCGCGCTCGGCGGGCTCCGGGTCATGCGCAACACCGGTGAGCCGCAGCCGGGCACGCTCGACCTGCCCAGCGTCCTGCTGACGGTGGTCGGCTTCGGAGGCCTCGTCTACGGCCTCAGCCAGTTCGGCCCGGGAGCCGCGCAGGCCGCGGTGTCGCCCTGGCTGGTGCTCGGCGTCGGCGCCGTCGGGCTGACGGTGTTCGTCCTCCGCCAGCTGCGGCTGCAGCGCATCTCCACCCCGTTGCTCGACCTGCGCACGCTGACCCACAGCGGCTACGTGAACGCGCTGGCGATCATGGCGCTGGGCTTCATGGCGCTGATGGGGGCGATGATCCTGCTGCCGATGTACCTGCAGCAGGTGCGCGGGCTGTCCACGCTCGCCACCGGGCTGCTGCTGATGCCCGGGGGACTGGCGATGGGGCTGCTCGGGCCGCCCGTCGGCCGGAGGTACGACCGCCTCGGCGCGCGTCCGCTCGTCGTACCCGGGTCGGTCGGGCTGGTGGCGGCGCTGGCGCTGATGGGGGTGGCCGCGGCCGCCGGGGGACCGGCGTGGCTGTTCCTTCCGCTGCACATGCTGCTCAGCGTGTCGCTGGCGTTCGTGTTCACGCCGGTGTTCACCGCCGGGCTGGCGTTCCTGCCCCAGTCGCTGTACTCCCACGGCAGCGCGATGCTGGGCACCCTCCAGCAGGTCGCGGCAGCTGCCGGCACCGCGCTGGTGGTGACCGTGATGGCGACCCGGGCCGCGCAGCTGGCGGGGCAGGGCGCCGGGCAGGAGGCCGCGATGAGCGGCGGTGTGCAGGCAGCCCTTGCGGTGGGCGCGGTGATCGCGACGGTGGCGCTTGGCCTGTCGTTCCGGCAGCGGACGCCGGCGCAGGAGCTTGGTGACCCGAGCGGGTCCCACGACCCGATGGGCGAGTTCGAGCGTGACCTCGCCTGCGACTCGTCCTGCGCGCAGACCTGAGCAAGGCCGGCACCCGCGCGAGGATGGCTCCATGACGGCCTGGGTGCTGCACGTCGACATGGACCAGTTCCTCGCTGCGGTCGAGATCCTGCGCCGTCCCGAGCTCGCGGGACTCCCGGTGGTGGTCGGCGGTCGCGGCGACCCGACCGAGCGTGCTGTCGTCTCGACCGCGTCGTACGAAGCGCGCGTGTTCGGCATCCGGTCAGGGATGCCGCTCAAGACCGCCGTACGCCGATGCCCTGACGCGGTGTTCCTCCCCGTCGACTTCCCGGTCTACGAGTCGGCGTCGGAGCAGGTCATGCACACGCTGCGGACGTTCCCAGGCACGGTGGTGGAGCTGCTGGGCTGGGACGAGGCGTTCGTCGGTATCGACGCCGACGACCCCGAGGCGACCGCCCGTTCCCTGCAGGCGGCAGTGCTGGAGGCAACCCGGCTGCACTGCTCGATCGGCATCGGGGACACCAAGGTGCGGGCCAAGACCGCCACCGGCTTCGCGAAACCACAAGGGGTCTACCGGCTGACCCGCGACAACTGGCTGGAGGTGATGGGCGAGCGGCCGACCACCGCACTGTGGGGCATCGGCAACCGGATCGGCGCGCGGTTGTCCGGGCTGGGCATCGCGACGGTCCGCGACCTCGCGTACTCGCCGGAGGATCCGCTGGTGCGGGAGTTCGGCCCCAACACCGGCCCGCACATCGGGCGCCTCGGCCGCGGCGGCGGAAGCGCCACAGTCGACGACACCCCGTGGGTCGCGCGGGCACACGGACACGAGACGACCTTCCAGCGCAACCTCACCACGCCAGAGGAGATCGCCGGCGCGCTGCGCACGCTGGCAGAACAGGTGACCGAGGACCTCCATCGTGAGGCACGCCCCTGTGCGCGGGTCCACCTCAAGGTGCGGTTCGCGCCGTTCTTCACCGTGACGCGGATCCGCAAGCTGCCGGAGCCGACCTACGACGCGGCAGTGATCGCCCAGACCGCGCTGGACCTGCTGCGTGCACTCGACGACGACCGCCCGATCCGCCTGCTCGGAGTACGCGGCGAGATGGTGCCGCCGGACGGCGGTTACGACCCGCCGCGCAGCCACGGGCGCCGCGGCGGGCCATAACCGACGGCGCCTAGTCCGACTGCGGACGGGCGAGCCGAGATGCCGGAACCCGGCGACCGTGAGAGGTTGGGCACATGCCGAAGACACTCTTCCTGGGGGGCATCGCGGTCGCACTGCTGGGCGTGGTGCTGATTGTGCTTTCCGAACCCGGCATGCCGGTGCTCCTGTTTGGCGCCATCCTCGCAATAGTTGGTGGTGTCATGCTTCTGGGGAACCGACGGCGCGAGCGAAAGCACTGACGGCCCTTCCGGAACGACGGAGGCGGCAACATGTCCCTCCCGCGGGCGGCAGGGGGTAGCCGCTCGGTCACGGTGTGACACCTTCGCCGGCCCTCAGACCTCAGACAACGGTGCGTAGGCAGGGAAGCCGTTGCGATCGGGTGGTTCTGTGGCCAGATCTTTACTTTCATCCTGACGAAAAGGCGCTACTGTGCTTGCGCCGATGGTCGGCTGTCGGGGGACTCGGGCTTTCGGGAGCCTGCGATGCGTGTTCTTCTCCTCACTCGTGACCTCGATGTGATCGGGTCCTGGTCCACGCCGCCCTAGGCCCTCGCTCCTACGACGCGTCCTCGGGACGCGTCTTTCTTCTCTCTGCTCACGGTGACGGTGCGGCGAGGTGTGCAACCTGCCGCCCGCCCCTCTCCTCGTCGTACCCCGGTTCCCCCTTGCCCGGAAGGAAACTCTCATGCACATCGCCCTCGGACGAGTCGGCGCAGTCGCTGCCGGCGCCTCGGTTCTTGTCATCCTCGGCGGCGTCGGCGGCGCAGTCGCCGGCACCCTCATCACCAGCGCAAACATCCAGGACCAGACGATCAAGGCACGCGACATCGGCCCCGGCGCGGTCACCCGGTCCGAGGTGCGCGACGGGTCGCTCGGCGTGGGCGACCTGTCGAGCTTCGTACAGACCGAGCTGGCCAAGCAGGCCCAGAACGGCACCGACGGCACCGACGGCGTCGCCGGCCTGGAAAGCGACGGCGCGCGACCTGGCGCGACTCAGCTGGCCGACAACCCAGGCCAAGGCGCGAACTCCACGGGGGTCTGGACCGCAGGTCCCGCGTCGGCGTTCCACACGTCCTGGGTCGCCTGCCCCGAAGGCAAGACGGCACTCGGCGGAGGTTTCAGCCGCGACACCGAGACCGGAGCCGCGGTCAAGGGCTTGCAGGTGGTGACGTCCTCACCCGCCCAGATCGACCCCACCATCGTGGACGACCCGAACACCGCGGCCGACGAGCGGGTCGTCTACACACCCATCGAAGGCGACGCCGCAGGGTCGTTCGTGCCCAACGGCTGGATCGTCGAGGGCTTCAACAACGGCAACACGGACCTCATCGTGCGCCCCTGGGTCATCTGCGCCGCGGTCAGCAACTGACAGCGGCGGAACGTCGAACGCTCCGCGGCCCTGCCGCCGGCTGCCACGGCACCGGCGGTGGGGTCGCCGACCGGCAGGGGAACGGTCGGCCTGGCCCGCGTGCGCTCAGCCCAGCACGAGCCAGGCGAGTCCCAGCACGATCACCAACCCGGCCAGGACGACGCCCAACAGTGCCGCCCCCACCCAGCGCGGTCGGGGCTCGGGCTCGGCCCGGTCGAAGAAGGCCTGGAACTGCTGCGTGTCGGCGGCAGGGTCGAGGTCGTTTTCCGGCATGAGCAAACTCCTACACGGTGGTTGGTGGCAACACACCCTAGCGGCGTTCATCGCCACCAGGGTTTCCACCAGCCGTCCGCGGCGACGGCAGGCGTTCCTACGGGCGCAGCCAGTCGCCGAGCTCGGCCTCGATGAGCACCGCGCGGGCCGCTGTCTCGTGCGCGTCCGGCACCAGGATGCGTACCTGGATGGCGTTGATGGATCCCTCGAGCACGCTCATGTTCCGGTCGGTGACGTGGTACGGGATCTCGGCTTCGGCGAGCAGCCCCTCGATCACCGCGATCACCCCGGGATCGTTCGTACGGACCAGCTCCGCCACGTGAGCCACCTCCTCGTGAGCTCCGGCCGGCGAACTTCGCGCTTCGATGCCCGTGTGCTCACACCAAGTATCGCGCGTCAGGTCGTCGGGCGACGTCATCCCGTGCCGCGTCGGGTGGCTGCGGGCGAGCCGGGTGTGGGGAACCATCGCCATACGACCGCCGACTGGCCGAACGTCCAGAGCGCGTTGCACACCCAGTAGGTCACCAGTGCGGCGGGGACGACCCCGCCTGCCACCAGCATGCCCAGGGCGGGTATCGCCGGCATGAGCTGCTGTGCCCGAGCCAGCGGCTCTGGCATCGCGCTGGTGAGGGTGTTGGGCAGGACCAGGTACTTCTGGGTGACGAAGGAGAGTGCGGCCGCCGCACAGGCGAGTCCCGCCACCACCGCGAGGTGCGACAGCCCGCCCGCGAGATACCCGCGCTCGGCCAGATGCACGCCCAGCAGGGTCGCCCCTCCCAGTGAGGCGACCAGGCCGGCACTCATCGCACCCACCGTGTGACCGGCCGCCACCTCGGCGAGCAGACGGTAGAGGGCCAGCCAGATCGGCGCCTGCAGCAGAAGGGGCAGGCAGCCGAGCCGGGACATGCCGTGCTCGGCCGCGATTCGCCGCCGCTGCTTTGTGAGCGCACGCATGGCTTCGGGGTCCTTGCGGTCGCGGTAGCGCTCGGTGAGCTCGAGCAGCTGTGGTCGAGCCCGTGCCGAGGCGTGGGCGAGGCGTACGCCATGAACGGTCAGGGGGAGGAGTGCCATGCGCACCGTCACGACGACGGCGGCGATGCACAGCAGCCAGGTGACCCCAGACTCAGGGTCGAGGCCGAAAGAGACGACACCGGCGTGTATGGCGGCGATGAGCGCCGCGAGTGCATGCATGAGGGGGTCGAGGACAGACATGTGGGCTCCTGGGAGGTGTGTAGGGATGACGGCCGACTCGCGCGTGGCGAGCGTCAGCGCATCCCAGGAGCACGAGGGCGCAAAGGGTGGTGAGGCGGGTCGGTGATGCGCCCGTTGAGCCCGACGTGAGACCCGGAGGGACGGGCAGACCGCACGAAGACCACGTAAGCGGGCTGGAACAGGTGCGGGCGACCGAAGGCGAGCAGCACGGCCACTGCGAGCGCGAGGAGCGCCATTCCGGCGACGCCGCCGTCAGCCGCCGTCCCGACCAGCACCGGAAGGACCAGGGCGAGAAGCAGGCCGACAGCGGTCGTGGAAACGGCCCAGGAGCGCGTCAGCGCGTCGTCGAGGTCCCGGGCCATGGCGACATGTTACGCCCGACCGCCCGAACCTCGCGTGACGAGACAAACGCCCACACTTCCCGGATCGGCGGGCGGCGGAAGGGTTGACCCACCACCACGCGGGGTATTTCCGTACGGCGCCTGGTTCGGGGGACCAGAGGGACTCTCCGGCAGCGCATCGGCCCCTGCGGCCGGAAGCATTCGCACCGAGTCTGAGGAGACTGGCTTGTCGAGTCCCGCCTGGTTGCCCGTTCGCCGAGCCGCGCTGCTGCCGTTGCTGGCGCTCGCCATGGCCGCCACACCGGTTGTCCCGTTCGCCGAGACCGCGTCCGCGGCCGGAGGGTGCGTCAGCAACGCCGACTAGCGCCGGATCGGCCAGGGGCAGAGCCTGCGCCACATCCGCCGTGTCGCGGGTGACGACGCCCAGGTCAGCATGCGGCGCTGGACCCAGCAGGGCAGCCGGTACCAGGAGCGCCGCTACCGCATGTGCCGGCCGCAGAACCCCCGGTACCACACCCTCACGACGCGGTTCACCATCTACCAGGGGCAGTGGCGGGCCTACCTGGTGGACCTGTACATCGGTCCCGAGCCGACCGGTACTCAGGGATGGAACACATGACCGATCCCTCCCAGACCAGCCACGGGGGCAGCGGTGGCTGCTGGGAGGGATCGGTCAACCGTCCCCGGTTCTGTGGCCCGTGTCAGGGTGCCGGCCTCACGGTGCCGGCGGTGCGGGCGGCGCCGGAGCCGGCGGTGCCGGCGCGGGCGGTGCCGGTGCGGGCGGCGCGGGCGTGCTGGGTCCGACCAGCGCGCAGAGGATGCTTCCCAGGAGCGAGCCCGCATCGGCCTGGATGTCGAGCTGCAGGGAGCGCAGGGTCAGCTTGATGCCGACCAGCTCGACCACCAGGGTGCCGTTGAGCTTGATCTGACCGACGCGGCACAGCGGCTTGGGGGCGACGGCGGCGGCGCCGAGCTGGTTGAGCGGGATCGCGACCGGGTGCGCGGCCTGGGCGGTCAGGGTGGCCAGGCGGGGGTCTTGCACGCGGCCGCGGAAGGTGCCCAGGGCGACCAGGTGACCGGCGCGGGTGGCGAAGCGGTGGAAGGTGAAGTGGCCGGCGACGGCTCCACCACGGGCGGTGGTGGCGGCCACGGTGGCCGGGCTGTGCTGGGCGAGTCGTTCGATCAGGCCCAGGTTGGGCGGCGCCGCGGGCG